>DAOUBA010000214.1:0-2062 GCA_034432855.1 Anaerolineae bacterium
GTGATCGCCTCCCCCACCGGCGGAATGGCCCACGCCGCCACCGTCGGCGCACCCAGGGTGGGCGTAATCCCGCGCACGTCCGCCCACAGGCCCACCGGATCGCCCGCCGCCACGGTCGCCGGCTCGGTGCCCACCTCGTACAGCGGCGGGTGCACAACGTGGATGACCAAGACCTCGTTCGAGGGTGGGCTGGGTACGCCCGTCGTGTCGTGCGCCACGGCGACGATGCGGTTCACCCCGCCGTGCAGCGGATAGTCCCCCGCCCAGCGGCCGGCAGCGTCGGCAGGCCGCTCCAGCGTGACGGTGAAATAGCCGCCGTCGAGCAGCGTGATGAACGCGCCCGGCTCGGCCGTCCCCTCGACGCGGATGAGGCCCTCGTCGGAGCGGGTGCCGCTCGACGGCCAGGTGATGACCGGCGCAGCGGGCGGGGTGCGGTCTAGCGCACTTATATCTACCTGAAGATCAATAAGATGCTGTGGGAAACCCCTCATGGGGTCGAAGAACCGAAGAAGGATGGGGGTAAAGTACAGCCCGCTCGCGCTGGTGTTACTACATCAAGAAGACGGAGGAGGCATTCCTCGATTGTCTCTTCGGTTTTCTGAACCCGCGTACCCGAAACTGATGCACCTGGCAACAGCTCGTGCTGGTCTGTCACTCGGAAGGATGTCTCGCCGAGAGCAAGCGGTGTCGAAAATGGCCGATTGCCATAGTGAGCAAGCATACAGCAAAACCCAACCCGGCAACAGCCCCAGGCCATAGGCTAAGAGCTATAGAACTGCCAAGGCAAATGACAAGCCAGACTCCTGCTGTTTGTCGATTGACAATTCGCTTCGGTAGATAAGGTATCGTTCCAACAAATCCCCCCAAACCCGCTACAACCACAACGAGCACCCAGTTAACGCGTGGAAGAGACAACAGTGCCAGGGCATTCTTGATGCATAACACGATTGCCCCGATGCCTACAGTAACCCCAATCACGTCCCATAGCTTGACTTTGGACATTGTTCGCTCCTTTACGGCGCCGGCGTCGGGGGTGGGGTGGGTACTGCCGGCGGCGGCCAAGGGATACCCGGCCCTTGCGCCACGTAGAACGACGTGTCCCACGTTAGCCAATCCCAAACGTCAACAGCCAGTCCCACAACTGCGCCCAACCCCCCAAACGCGGCACCGGCCTTGGTAGCCATCATCTTTGTGCCAAGGTAACGAGCCGCCAAAGCCGCCGCTCCAACGCGTCCAGCATCATTAGCAAGGTTGAACAGATCACCGAAGCCAAGATCGATCCCTGCGACGTGATGGAAAGCCTCAACGTGACAGGTTGACCCCATATACCAATCGGACGGCAATGTGATAAACGGCGGAGCAGTGAGAGGGCCAGCAATGTATCGGTAACGAAGGAATCCCCATTCGGGGAGAGGCGGCCCCTCCGGCCAATCGCTAGCCCCGCCAGCCTCATTAGCCTTCACTGAACGATAGAGGGTCATCGTCTCCTCGACACTCTTCCGGGCCAGGTCTTGCAACTGTATCACTTCACCCAGTTGGCTGCCTACTCCAATGTCCCATCCTACCAGACCTTCGCTGTCAAGCACAAAGAGAGCAATCATAGGAACGTCCGGAGCGGCGTACCTATACACCACGGCATCTCCGAACTCGGCCTTGAGCAGAAGTTGCTGCCAGGCTTCGCTGAACAGATCGCGCCAATTCTCCCCATACCACTCGATCAATTGCTCTTCCGTAAAGTATCCCGTCGGATCCGTATACCTGAGCGGATTCCCCAGCACATACGCGAACCGGTTGAGACTCTGCGGATTCCCCGGCTCCGGCACGATGGTGTCCGCGCTCACGAAGCGCCCCAGCGCAGGATGGTAGTACCGCGCCCGCATATACACCAGCCCCAACGCCGCATGCCCCCGATGCCCCGTGAAGCCGACATCCGTTGGAAAGGTGCCTTCCTGCCAGCGCACGCCGCCGTAGGGGAGGAAGCGTTGCTGGGCCGTAACACGTAATGCGTAATCCGTAATGAGGCTGACGCTCCCCAGGTGGTCGGTGTGCAGGTAGTATACCA
>DAOUBA010000215.1:0-27775 GCA_034432855.1 Anaerolineae bacterium
CCCCCGCCGAGCGGGGGAAAGGGGCAGGGGGATAGGGGGGCTGAGCAGTTACGTTCTCGGTATAAAACTGCGGTAGCAGGCGTCTCTGACGCCGATTTCGGGCTTGCAGAATGGGGAGGTATGAATGAAAAACTCGCGTTTCATATCCATTATCACCATCACCGTCGTCTTGGGGCTGCTGCTCCTTCCGACATCGCTGGAAAGGGCAAAAGCCCAGGCGACGGTGTCATGCGCGGTAGACTATGCCGTGCAGAATGACTGGGGTAGTGGCGCCACGGTCAACGTGACAGTCCGCAACAACGGCTCGTCGGCGATCAACGGCTGGACGCTCACCTGGACTTTCCCTGGCAATCAGCAGATCACGCAGATGTGGAGTGCGACCTACAGCCAGTCGGGCGCTTCGGTTTCAGCGAAGAATGCGAGTTGGAACGGGACGATTGCGGCGAACGGCGGCACGGTCAGTTTCGGGTTCAATCTGTCGTACAGCGGGACAAATGCGAAGCCGACCGACTTTGCATTAAATGGCGTCTCCTGTGGCGGCACGGCGCCGCCTGCACCGACAGCAACGCCCACCCGCACGCCCACGCCCGCCGGCCCCACGGCCACGCCGACACGCACTCCAACCCGCACGCCCACGCCCGCCGGCCCCACGGCCACGCCGACGCGCACACCTACGCCCACCGGTCCAACGGCTACACCGACACGCACGCCTACACCCACCGGTCCAACGGCTACACCGACACGCACGCCTACACCGATGCCTGTCTCCGGTGGCGCCTGTGCTGTGGACTATGCTGTTGCTAACGATTGGGGCAGTGGCGCGACGGTGAACGCGACGGTGCGCAACAACGGCTCGTCGGCGATCAACGGCTGGACTCTGACGTGGACATTCCCCGGCAATCAACAGATCACGCACATGTGGAATGCGACGTATACGCAGTCGGGGGCCTCGGTGACGGTGCGGAACGCGAGTTTCAACGCTACGATTCCGGCGAACGGTGGGACGGTCAGTTTCGGGTTCAACCTGTCGTACAGCGGGAGCAATGCCCGGCCGACTGACTTTGCTCTGAACGGGGTTGCCTGTGCTGGCGCAGGCACGCCTGTACCGACGGCGACGCCCACGCGTACTCCAACCCCTGGTCCAACACCGACACCCACTCGTACCCCCACGCCTGGCCCAACGGCGACCCCTGGAACTCAATATACCGGCAATGCCACTTGGTTTGAGGCACTGGGCAGGCCGTATGGCGGCTGTGGACTGTCGCAAGAGGCTCTCGATACTCAGCACTTTGTTGCCCTGAACGTCCAGAACACCCCCGGTGACTATTCCACATTCCTCCCGCGGCCGATCCCGCCGGAACATGCCGATAAGATCGGTATGTTTAATAACGGCCTCAACTGCGGTCGCTGGGTGCGTGTGACCATTGGCGACTATTGCACCGGCATCAACGATGGCGCGCCAGGCCAACCTTTCTGCCGCAATGGGAGTTGGGTCAGCGACGAGTATAACGGCGCCACGCTGGATATGATCGTGGCCGATAGTTGCCAGGATGGTAACGCCTGGTGCCGCGACGATCCTTATCATCTCGATCTGGCCAGAGCCTCCTTGAATCAATTCGTCAAGAATGGACAGCCGGTGGGCAATATGTATCCCGATCGCTGGAACAACCGTCGGGTTCATTGGCAATTCATCGAAGCGCCCAACTACACTGGCGATATCCGCATCGGTTTCATCGAGGCGGCACAGATCTACTGGCCGGCCATTGCCATTACCCGTCTCAGGAATGGCATCCACGGAGTGGACTACTGGGATGGCAGCGCCTGGGTCAAGGCCAGGATGAACGCCGATATGGGGCAATCCTACATCATCGGGCCGACAACGTCGGGTGGACGCGAGTATCGCATTCGTGTGTACGATGCATCGGGTCGCCTGATTAACAATGGCCGTGTCTACAAGTTCTCGTTCCCAGCCGAGTGTGGATCGCAGTGCAGCAAGACCTTCAACGAAGTAACCTATACCGTGGAGTGAGGGTACAGGCCGGGCGCCGGTGATGTGGCGGCGCCCGGCCTGACCAGAAAAACATAAAGGAGAAGGACAAATGTGCAGGCCAATCTTGAAAAAGAGCGCCATAATGGTCGGTGTGTTGTGTGTTGTTCTGACCCTTAATCTGTCCGGTTTGCACAGCCAACCGGCCGAAGCGGCCCTGTGCCTGACCGGGGTGAACTGGTTCGGTTTTGAGACGCATAACTATGTCGTCCACGGCCTGTGGAGCCGCGACTATAAGGATATGATGGATCAGATCAAGAGCCTGGGCTACAACGTCATCCGGCTGCCGTTTTCCAACGAAGTCCTCAATTCAGGAGTCAGACCCAACAGCATTGACTTCTCTAGCGGTAAGAATGCCGATCTGCAAGGGCTGACCTCCATCGAGGTCATGGACAAGATCATCAGTTACGCGAACACCATCGGGCTGAAAATCATCCTCGACAATCACCGCTCCAACGCCGGTGCCAGCGCCCAGGAGAACGGTCTCTGGTACACAGATCAGTACCCGGAGAGCCGCTGGATTTCCGACTGGCAGATGTTGGCGAACCGCTACAAGAGCTATTCCAACGTCATCGGTGCCGACCTGCGCAATGAGCCACACGATAGCGCGTGCTGGGGCTGCGGCGATCCTAAACTGGACTGGCGCCTGGCGGCGGAAAAGGCCGGCAACGCAATTCTGGCCATCAATCCCAACTGGTACATCTTTGTCGAGGGCGTCGAGTGCTACGGACCGGGTGGCCTCACCGATCCCTACACCCCTGGCGTGGAATGTACCTGGTGGGGCGGCAATCTTATGGGGGCCAGGGACTATCCGGTGCGGCTGAACGTCTCCAACCGGTTGGTCTATTCGCCCCACGACTACCCGGCGTCGGTCTACCCACAACCGTGGTTCAGCGATCCGAACTATCCCAATAACCTGCCTGCGGTATGGGATAAGTATTGGGGGTTCTTGAAGGGGAGTTGCCCGATCTTGATCGGGGAGTTTGGAACGCGCTACGAAACCACCAGTGACCGTCAGTGGTTACAGACACTTGTCTCGTACATCAAAACCCACAATCTGGACTGGACCTTCTGGTCGTGGAACCCGAATTCCGGCGACACCGGTGGCATCCTGAACGATGATTGGATGACGGTGAATCAGGCCAAGCACAGCCTCCTCTCGACTATCCTGTGCGGCAGTGGCGGTACGGTGTCCACGCCGACCCGGACGCCGACGCGCACACCCACACCGACCACCGGCCCGACGGCAACACCGACCCCTGGGCCAACAGCGACGCCCACGCGCACGCCTACACCGACCACTGGCCCGACGGCGACACCAACCCGCACGCCAACCCCGGGTGTGACGGCAACGCCAACGCGCACGCCCACGCCGACGGCGACACCATCGGCTGGCAGTGCCTGCGCGGTCACCTATGCCATCCACAGTGACTGGGGTACCGGTGCCACGGTGGAGGTGACCATCCGCAACAACGGTTCCTCGGCGATCAACGGGTGGACGCTGGCATGGACGTTCCCCGGCAACCAGCAGATCACGAACTTGTGGAACGGGACGTACACGCAGTCTGGAGCATCAGTGTCGGTGAGGAATGCTGGCTGGAACGCGACCATCGCAGCAAACGGCGGGACGGTGAATTTCGGCTTCAATCTTTCATACAGCGGGACGAACACCAGGCCGACGTCGTTCACGCTGAACGGCACGGCCTGCCAGAGCCAGTAGTTAGGGGATTGGTTCGTTTGATTTGTCAAGCCCCTGTAGTCAGGTGTCCATCTACGTGGACGCATTGGCCTGCGTAGATGGCACCTGGCTTTGTTTGCCATGAGTCCACAATTTGTTGAATTCTTGCACTTTGTGGTAGAATAGTTTCCGGCACAAAACGCAGCGGCCCCGTGGTTTATGGAGGGTCTCCCCGGCTGCCTGCTCTGAGCATAGCCTAAGGGAAGCCAGGCCTCCAGCCCAGTTGTACCAGAAATAGCCATTCACTGTGGGCGGCTTACCATTCCATCTTACCTCTGGCAAACGTGCATGGAAGCAAGACAGCGTTCAGTCAACCAACTCCTCACCCTCGTGGCAGTACTGGCCTTGCTCTCTGTGGCCCTCTATCTCCGCACGCTCCGCCTGAACTGGGATGAGAACCATCACCTGCATCCGGACGAGCGGTTTCTCGTCATGGTCGGCGAGGCAGTGGAATGGCCGGCCAACTTCAGACAATACCTGGACACCGCCAGTTCGCCGCTCAGTCCGTACAACAGAGGCTACGCCGACTTTTTCTACGGCACGCTGCCCCTCTTCTTGACGCGCTATGTGGGGCAATGGGCCAGTCAGGCTTGTGCCGATCCTCCCGCACTGCTGCCCCTCGCTTTTGTGCGCCTGCTGCGTCCGGCAGCCGAGGTGTGTAACTGGGGCCCCTATACGAGTTACGATAACGTGCCTCTGGTGGGACGCTTCCTGGCAGCGCTGGCCGACATTGGGGCGTTAGTGTTTATCTTCCTCATCGGACGGCGATTGTACGATGCTCGTGTGGGTATACTGGCTCTGGCTCTGGGTACTCTGGCTGTGTTCCCCATTCAGCACTCCCACTTCTTCGCCGTGGACAATTTCGCCACCCTCTTTGTCATGGCCGCTCTGTACTTCTCCGTCCGTGCAGTTCAGATGGGCCGATGGCAGGATTTTGCACTGGCTGGTCTGGCCGGTGGGTTGGCGCTGGCCTGTAAAATGAGCACCTGGCCCATTGGACTTATCATCGGATTAGCGGCGTTGTGCTATATCACCTTGACGCCACGAGAGAGTAGACGCTGGGGAACCATTGGCTTGCTCTCGAGAGTGTGCCTGGCCGCAGTGCTGTTTTTTGTGGCCTTTCGTCTGGCGCACCCATATTCATTTATGGGACCCGGCTTTTTCGGCCTGCGCCTGAATCCGCAGTGGCTGGAGGACATGCGCGAAATCCGCCGCCTGACGAACACGGGCGAAGCCGAGATCCCTTATGCCCAGCAGTGGGCGGGACGCACGCCCGTCTTGTTCTCGTTGATCAATATGGTCGTGTGGGGGTTGGGCCTCCCGCTTGGAATCACGGCCTGGGCGGGATGGGCCGTGGCCGGCATTGAGATATTGCGGGGCCGCTGGAAGCATCTGGTGCTTTGGGCGTGGAGCACGGTCTTTTTCCTCTACCAGTCCACCCTCTGGTTCAAGACGATGCGCTACATCCTGCCGGTCTATCACGTCTTCATCCTTTTTGGCGCGTATGCTCTGTGGCGGCTGGGCGATTGGGCGCTCAAGCACAAGGGGGTACGCCGGGCTGCCCTGGCGTTGCCCGCGTTCGTGCTGCTGGGGACTCTGCTGTGGGCCTTGGCCTTCGTTCAGATCTACCGCGTCCCGCACACGCGCATTGCGGCCTCGCGCTGGATCTATGAGAACGTCCCGGCAGAGTCGGTCATCGCCAACGAGCACTGGGATGACGGGTTGCCGCTGAGCCTGCCGGACTATTCGGTTCACTACCGCTGGCTGTCCACCAGTTCCGACGGGCAAATGCGGAATTACGAGGACGATACGCCGTGGAAGCGCGATCAACTGTATGCCTGGCTCGATGAGGCGGACTATGTCCTCATAACCAGCAACCGGCTGTATGCTTCGATCCCTCGCCTGCGGGCCCGGTATCCATTGACGACCGAATACTATCGTGCGCTCTTTGCCGGCGAGTTGGGCTTTGAACTGGTGGCCGATTTCAGCGTCTATCCGAGGCTGGGCCCTGTGCAATTCCCCGACCAGGAGAACCCGTTCCTCATCATGGCGGCTGCCTACGTCTATCAGCCGGTGCAGGTGGCCTTTCGTTTGCCCCCGGCCGAGGAGGCATTCAGCGTGTACGATCATCCACGCGTGTTGATCTTTCGCAAGACCTCCTCCTATTCCCGAGAACGGGTAGAGGCGATTCTGGGCCGGGTGGACCTCTCGAAGGCGATGATCGGCCTCCGAACCGTCAATGCGGACAAGGCTCAGCGGCTTATCTTCGATGACCCAACCTGGACGCAGCAACGGGAAGGAGGCACGTGGGCCGGAATCTTTGACCGCGGTTCCCTGCTGAACGTCTATCCAGGGCTGGCGGCCGTGGTGTGGTGGCTCGTCGTGACGGCTGCCGGATGGCTGGCTTTTCCCTTGCTCTACGTTGCCCTCCCACGCCTGCGCGATCGCGGGTACGGAGTGTCTCGTATCTTGGCGTTACTCCTCGTCGCGTACCTCACCTGGCTGGTCGCCAGCCTGCGCATCTTGCCCAATACGCGCCTGACCGTCGTACGTATGGTATTGGTGTTGGCGATAGCAGGAGGATGGGCGGCGTGGTCTAAGTGGGGCGAGTTGAAGGGCTTTGTGCGTCGGCGCTGGAAAGACCTGGTGCTCGTAGAGGTGCTCTTTGTGGTTTTGTACGCGGGATGGATCGGCGTGCGGCTGGCGCATCCCGATCTGTGGCATCCCCACATGGGGGGCGAAAAGCCGATGGACCTGGCTTATCTGAACGCCGTCATCAAGTCCACCTGGTTTCCGCCCTATAATCCCTGGTTCGCCGGATTTGCCGTCAACTACTACTACTTTGGCTTTGTGATTGTCGGCTCATGGATCAAACTCCTCGGCACCGATCCGGCTATTGCCTACAATCTCGTGGTGCCGCTCTTGTATGCTTTGACGGGAGTGGGGGCCTTTTCGGTGGCCTACAACCTTTTCGGAGGTCACAGGCGTGGCGCCATTTTGGCCGGCGTGATGGCGCTTCTGTTCACCGTCGTGCTGGGCAATCTGGGTGAGATCAACCTGTTGTGGCGGGCATTCGCAGGCATTGGGATGGCCGGTGGGACTTGTTCACATTCCATTCCTGGCCTTTCGAGCCTGATCCATGTACTTCGCGGCCTGTTCAAGGTCCTCTTCACCCCCGAGACATTGCCGTTGGAGCCCGGCGATTCGGCATGGTACTGGCATGCTACCCGTATCATTCCTTCCGCCGCCGGCGATCCGATCTCTGAATTTCCTGCATTTACTTTCCTCTACGGTGATCTCCACGCTCACGCGATCGCGTTGCCGTTGACGCTCCTGGCGCTGACGCTGGCCGTGTACTGGGCGCGCACGTCGCGCCCTCATTGGGCGAGCCTCCTATTGGGCGGGTTGGTCATCGGGGCGCTCTATCCGACCAACACGTGGGACTATCCCACCTACTTGTTGCTCGGTCTGGCAGGACTGGCGCTCGGCATCCTCCTGAGACGGCGGGAGCCGCTTGCCGCTCGCCTCGAAACCCTGGCCTGGCGGGCGCTCCTGCTTGTGGGCCTGACGGTGCTGTGTTGTCTGCCTTATCTCCGGAATTACGCGGCGGGTTACCGCTCGTTCGAAAAGTGGCCGGGCTCTTATACGCCTCTGGGTTCGTATCTTTTGATCCACACGATTTTGCTCTTTCCGGTAGTGACGTTCCTGGTGGTCGAAATGCGTCGTTTGTTGATGCGCTTGAAGCGCGCCGGACGTTTCCCATTGCACCTGTCCCTGTCTTTCGGTCTGGCCCTCGATAGGATGGGGCAAGAAGGGCGTGCCTGGCATTCCTACGGGCAGCTTCGGATTGATTTCATGTCCCTGTTGGTCATCGCCTTGATTCCGGCTGTGGCACTCGTGTTGAGCGGTTACGCCGTGGCGTTGGTGACGGTGCCGCTTTCTCTTGCAGCACTCCTGGCCTCCGTCCTGCCTCATCAGCGGCGGATGCGCCGTTTCCTCTGGCTGATGGTGGCGCTGGCCATGGTGCTCTGTCTGGCCGTGGAAATCGTGGTGCTCAAGGGAGACGTCGGGCGCATGAACACCGTCTTCAAGTTCTATCTCCAGATATGGGTCATGCTGGCGATTGTGGCGGGGGTCAGCCTGGCCTGGGTGAGTGCCTACATCCGCAGGTGGCAGCGGCTATGGCGCCGGCTCTGGTGGTTCGGGATGGGGCTGCTGCTCGCGGCCGGGGCCTTGTATCTCCCCCTGGGTATCCGCGCCCGCGCTGTAGACCGTATCTCCTCTCAAACAGGGGCGACGTTGGACGGCATGGCCTTTATGCAATACGCTGCCGTTCGGGGAGACCTGGAACAAACCGTCGAAATTCCGCTGGCCGGGGACTATTACGCCATTCGTTGGATGCAGGAGCACATTTCCGGCTCACCGGTCATTATGGAGGGGCTGGGCCAGCGTGAGTATCTATGGGCCAATCGGGTCTCGATTTACACCGGCCTACCGGCAGTGGTTGGCTGGCGCTGGCATGAGGTGCAACAGTATACCGTTTTGCCTGAGGACGTGATAGAGCGCCGGCGATCCGACGTCAACGAGTTCTACAGCACGGACAATATCCAACGGGCGAAGGAACTCCTTGCCCGTTATGACGTGCAATACGTCTATGTCGGGGATTATGAGCGGGCCTACTACAATCCCATGGGTCTGGCCAAGTTCGACGCGATGGTCGCCCAGGGAGAATTGGAAGTCGTGTACGACGCGTTAGGCGTCAAGGTTTACCGCGTCATCGGCCGGTAAGCTGTTCAAAGGCCCGGTCAATCGCCTCACTCACCGCTTCATACGTCGCCGGCAGTTCGAGCGGCGGGTTGGCATGGCGCGCCACCACGTCCTTGAGCGCCCGGTCATGATAGCCCACCTTGAAGTCGGTGAACTTTAATCCGTGCGCGGTCGAGATGACCACCACGCGGTCGGTCGGCCTGACCTCGCCGCGTGCGATCAGTTTGAACAGCGCGGCCAGCGCGACGCCGGTGTGCGGACAGTTGAACATTCCCGTGCGGTCGCCGCGGGCGGCGGCGTTGGCCAGTTCGTCCTCACTGACCTGCTCGACGACGCCCTCGAATATTCTTAGCACCTTGACCGCGCGTTCGTAACTGACCGGGTCGCCGATCTGGATGGCGCTGGCGAGCGTCTTTTGCGCCTGCACCGGGCGGTAGTCCTTGAAGCCGGTCAGGTAACTCAGATAGAGTGGGTTGGCCCGTTCGGTCTGGGCGCAGGCGATGCGCGGCAGTTTGTCAATCAGCCCCAATTCCTTCATCATCAACAGCCCATTCCCCAGCGCGCTCACGTTGCCCAGGTTACCCACCGGGATGACGATCCAGTCCGGCACTTCCCAATCGAACTGCTGGACAATCTCGATGCCGACCGTCTTTTGCCCCTCCATGCGCAGCGAGTTCATCGAGTTCGCCAGATAGATGGTCGGGTCCTCGGTCAGCCGCTGCACAATGCGCATGCAGCCGTCGAAATCGGTGTCCAGCGCCAGCACCAATGCGCCGTTGGCGATGGGCTGTACCAACTGGGCGGTGGAGACCTTGCCACGCGGCAGGAGGATGACGGTGGGGACGCCTGCCGCCGCGCCGTAGGCCGCCAGTGCCGCCGAGGTATCGCCGGTGGAGGCGCAGGCCACGGCGCGGATCGGTTTGCCATCGGCGATCATCTGCCGCACGACGGAGATGAGCACGGTCATCCCCAAATCCTTGAACGAGCCGGTGTGGCTGTTGCCGCATAGTTTCACCCACAGGTCGGAGACGCCGATCTCCTTGCCCAACCGCTCGGCCCAGAAGCAGTTGGTGTGTCCCTCGTACATCGAGACGACGTTCTCGTTATCCACGAGCGGGCAGACCCACTCCTTCTTGCCCCATACACCGCTGCCGTAGGGCCATTCGTTCGTGCGCACGCGCTGGTCGAACAGTGCCTTCCATTCCACTGCGCTCTTGACTTTCAGCGCCTCAAGGTCGTGTTCGACGTCGAGCAGCCCGCCGCAGTCCTCGCAGCGGTAGACCACGTCGAAGATGGAATAGCGGCGGCCACAGCCGCGAATGCATTCGAGCCAGCAGTTGTAGGACATTTTGACCTCCGGTGTGGGCATATCGCTTATCGCGTATTGCCCGGTGCAGGCGCGACTTCCAGATTGCGTATTCCCTGTTCTTTTCGGTATCCTCCTAACCGCCTGCCCATCACGATCATCTGGCCGCTCGGGTAAAAGCCGCACTTTCGATAGAAGGTTTCGGCAGGGCTGTTGCGCAGCGTCAGCAGGTAAACGATTGTGACGCCCATCTCTTGCAGATTGCGGCACAGCGTTTCCATCAATGCCATGCCGATGCCGCTCCGCTGGCGCTCCGGCGCGACGGCCAGCTCTTTGAGGTAAAAGTGCTGTTCGCGGTTCAGGTGTTCGACGTACCCCAGCGCGAAGCCGAGCAACTCGCCGTCCTCTTCGGCGACCAGGCCATAGGCGCCCGGCGTCCGGTAGACTTGGTCGAGCCGCGCTGCCGCGTCGGCGAGGTCCCAGGTCTCGCTCCACGGCACGCATGCAAAGGCTGCCGCGAACAGTTCCGCGCAGCGGACGATATCGCCGGATTCAATGGGGCGCACGTTCATACACCATGACTGCTCAGTCTACCCCCCGCATGTTCGAAAATGGCTGCACGACAGACCGGATTGGGTAGTGGAATGCGCACTCTGCCGGGAGATCGCGCCCAAGCCTGCGGGAGGGTGAGCAGTACCATACGCCATAAATATACTCTGAATTGGGCGAAAGTTCAATCCCTAGCCTAGATACCCCTTTGCTTTCAGCAACTCGGCGCTCAAGATGGCGCCGCCCGCTGCGCCGCGCACCGTGTTGTGCGAGAGCGCCACGAAGCGCACGTCCAGCACCGGGCACGCACGCAGCCGCCCGATGGTGATCGCCATGCCGCGTCCGGCGTCGCGGTCCTTGCGCGTCTGTGGGCGATTGACCTCGTCGTGGTAGATGAGTGCTGGCTGGGGCGCGAACGGCAACCCCAGGTCCTGCGGCTCGGCCTTGAACGCGCGCCAGACACGCACGATCTCGTCCGGCGCCGGCTTTTGTGCCTTGAACTTGAGGCTGACACAGGCCATGTGGCCGTCAATCGCCGGGACGCGGTTGCAGTGCGCCGAAATCCTGAGCGACTCGTCGGGCACGATCTTGCCGTCCCGAATAAGGCCCAGGATTTTGAGCGGCTCGCGTTCGCTCTTCTCCTCCTCGCCGGGGATGTAGGGGATGACGTTGTCAATCATATCAATCGAGGCCGGCCCCGGATACCCTGCACCGGAGACTGCCTGCATCGTCGTAATAACCATGCTCTCGACTTCGTAGCCGGCCTTGATCAGCGCATAAACCGGCGGGAGGTAACTCTGGAGGCTGCAATTGGGCTTGACGGCGATCAGGCCCCTGTCCCAGCTGCGATTCCGGCGTTGGAAGGGGATGATGTCGGTGTGGTGCGGGTTCACCTCGGGGATGAGCATCGGCACATCCTCCGTCCAACGGTGCGCCGAGTTGTTCGAAACGACGGCAAGGCCACTCGCGGCGTAACGCTCTTCCAGTTCGCGCACGGCCTCCTTATCCATCTCGACCGCCGAGAAGACCAGGTCGCACGCGCGCCTGGCCGCTTCCACGTCCTCGGCGTCGCCCACGGTCAGACCTGCAACTCCTGCCGTCATCTCGGCGTCCATCAGCCAGCGGTCGGCCACGGCTTCCGCGTACTTTTTGCCCGCCGAGCGGGGCGATGCGGCCACATAGGTCACCTCGAACCAGGGATGGCCGTCCAGCAGCCGGATATAGTTCTGGCCGACCATGCCGGTCGCGCCGATGACGCCCACGCGAATCTTATCCGCCATTGAGGATCACCTCCTTGTGAATCTGCCGCACCGCTTCAGCGGCGTCCTGTGCTGCGACGACCATCGAGAGGCTGCATTCGGATGAACCCTGTGCGATGGCGATGATGTTGATCTTGGCCTTGCCCAACGCGCCAAAGATGCGCGCGGCGATGCCCGGCGTGTTGCGTAATCCTGCTCCCACCGCCGTCACGATCACCACGTCGTCCCACGACCAGATGCGGTCAATGTCGCGCCGCGCCAGTTCCCGCGCCATCTCCTCCTCCAGCGCGCGTACCACCGGCGGCGTCACGTCCGTGGGGATGACGAAGCAGATGGACTGCTCCGACGAGGCCTGCGAGATCATCAGGACGCTGGCGCCCTGCCGGGCGACGGCGGAGAAGGTGCGGGCGGCGATGCCGGGCACGCCGATCATCCCTCGCCCCTCGACCGTCACCATGCTCAGTCCCTTGATCGCGGTGACTGCCTTGATCTTGCCGGTGGTCTCTTCTGGATCGCGCACGATGCAGGTGCCGGGATACGTGGGGTTGAAGGTGTTCTTGACCCACAGCGGGATGTTGCGCTGGATGACCGGCAGGACGGTTTTGGGGTGCAATACCTTGGCGCCGAAATAGGCCAGTTCGCTCACCTCGCTGTAGGAGAGCGTGGGGATCACGCGCGCATCGGGGACGATGCGCGGGTTGGCGGTCATCACGCCGTCCACGTCGGTCCAGGTCCATACCTCGTCCGCGTCGGTGCAATCGCCGAGGATGGCAGCGGTGTAATCGCTGCCGCCACGCCCGATCGTCGTCGTCACGCCCTGTTCCGTCGCGCCGATAAAGCCGGTGACGACAGGGACGACGCCCGCATCCATCAACGGGACGAGGCGCGCGGCGACGCGCTCGCGGGTCTTGTCCATCAGCGGCGCCGCGTTCTGATAATTGTCATCGGTGACGATCAGTTCGGTGGCGTCCACGGCTTCGCTGCGCAGCCCCTGCCCGCGCAGCACGGCGGCGACGATACGGGCGTTGAACCGCTCGCCCAGGCTGGTGATGGCGTCCAGCGCGCGCGGGGTGGCCTCGCCCAGGACGTGGATGCTGCGGCACAGTGCTGCCAGCCCGTCCAGCAGGCTATCTATGGTCGCCAGCAAGTCGCTGCGCTCGTTTTGCGGCACCAGTGCCTCCGTGACCTGGTGGTGGCGCGCGCGCAAGTCGGCGACGATGGCCTGGTAGGTTGCCTCGTCGCCGGCGACTGCTGCTTTGCCGCTCTGGATCAGCGCGTCAGTCACACCGTTCATCGCCGAGACCACTATGGCCATGCGATTCCACCGGGGGGCGTGCTCCAGCACGACGTTGGCGGCCTGGCGGATGGCCTCGGCTCTGCCGACGGATGTGCCGCCGAATTTCATAATCAGGGTGCTCATGTTCTTTCTCCCTCGCTCTCAGTTAGTGATTAGTGATTAGTGATTGGGTATTGGGCTTTCGTCATTTGTCATTGGTCATTCTGCCCAGTTTGATGATGTCCCACAATACGCCGGCTGCGGTGACTTCGCGCCCGGCGCCGGGGCCCGAAAAGACCATCGGGACGGCGTCGTAACGGGCCGTGCGCAGTGAGATATAGTTCGCCGGCCCCTGCAACGCGCCCAGCGGGCTATCCTTGGACACAGCCACCGGCCTGACCGTGCCTCCCGTGGGGCCAACGCGGGCCATGTAACGCAGTACTTTTCCTTCCACCCGTGCCTGCTCGACGCGAGCGGCGTATTCGACATCCACGGTGGGAAGCGCCGCCATAAATTCGTCCACCGAGAGTCTCGCCAACGTCTCAGGGTACAGCGGCTCGACGGCGAGATCGCGCTCCTCCAGCGGCCAGCCGGCAGTACGTGCCAGGATGAGCGCCTTGCGGGCCACATCCTTGCCGCTCAGGTCGTCGCGCGGATCCGGCTCGGTGTATCCCAACGCGCGGGCCTGGGTGACAGCGGTCGAGTACGGAACCCCGCGCTCCAGTTCCGCGCAGAGATAGCCGAGCGTCCCGCTCAGGCAGCCCTCGATGGCCGTGACCCGATCGCCGGTATCGAGCAGATAGCGCAATCCGGCAATCACCGGCAGACCCGCGCCCACGGTCACCTCGTAGCGCAGGCGTGGGTACTCGAAGAAAGGTTGCGCTTGGGCCCAGGGCGCGGCCAGCGGGATCTTGTTCGCCAGCACGATGCCGCAGCCGGTTTCGAGTGCAGCGCGCAGCGTGGGTTCCGTCTTGGGCGATGCGGTCAGATCGGCCAGGATCGCGTCTGGACGCAGTGCGGCGTAGATCTCGTCGAGCGGCCGGATGCCCGGCATGGCGTCGAGCAATCGCCCGCTGCCGACTGCCTGCAATGCGGTGTGCAGCGTCTCTTCGGGCAGGCCCCCGGCGTCGAACAGCAGCCCGCTCACGTCGGCCAGGGCAATTGGCACAAGGCGCAGCGCGGCGCGGCGGGCCACCGTCTCGCGGGTGTCGAGAATCTGCCGCAACAGGGTGCTGCCGACGTTGCCCAGGCCCAGGAGGATGATGGGGAGTGCGTATGGCATAGGTGCACCTCGTTGGTTAGTTGGTTGGTTAGTTGGTTGGAAATGGAAAACCCCCGCACCGCTTGGGGCGCGAGGGTTACTCACGTGGTTCCACCCAAGTTCGACAATGGATTCGACCACGAAGAGAATCTATTGTCGCACTCTTGGCTATAACGGGCCTGCCCGGGATTCCATACTTTCGCGTTCTTTTCGTGTCTTTCGTGGCTACGAGTTGAGGAACCCGCTCGCGGGGGGTTTTCCCGTCCGTCCGGTCGAGGAGGCTTTCAGCCAACGGCCTCCTCTCTCTGCGACCTTTCCTGGCCGGTACTCGTCCCGGTCATTGCTTTCCAGGCTCGATTGTGAGGGATATTATATCACCCTTGATGGATTTTGGCAAAACCGATGCCTGGCTTACCAGTCCACGAGTTCCCAGTCCACCAGGCCCCTCATCCCGCTCCGCCGGAAGTGATAGTACTTGATGTAGCGCATGGCGAACTCGTCACGGCCCAGAAGCAGGTCCAGCGACACGATGGTCTGTCTGGCCTGGGCCACGTTGACAATGGGAGCGTTCACGCCCGCCGCGATAGCCACGGCCAGGAACGTCAGGCCGAGTGCCTCGCAGTTTGGCAGGTCGAAGGAAATGTTGCTCGCATCCAGGGTGATGTTGACCCCCAGTTCAGTTCGCACCAGGCGGACGGTCTCCAGCGTGGTAAGCGCAGCCTGATGGTTGCCTTCAACGGGCATGGTCATGCAGTCAATCAGGACATCCTCGCGGGAGATACCCATATCCTCGGCTCGTTCGATGATCTTGCGGGCGATCTTTACTCGCCTGGCCGGATCCTCGGGAATGCCATGCTCGTCCACGCACAGGCCGATGACCGCAGCCCCATATTCAGCGACCAGTGGCAGCACCTGGCTCAGGCTCTTTTCCTCGCCGCTGACCGAGTTGACCAGCGGCTTGCCCTGATAGACCTTGAGTGCAGCCGCCAGCGCTTCGGGGTCTGGTGTGTTGATGCTTAGCGGCACCTCGGCCGCGTCCTGGATCATCTCCACGGCGCGGGGCAGGAGCGTAACCTGTTCCTTACCCACCACGCCTACATTGACGTCAACTACATCGGCGCCGGCAGCAACCTGGGCCAATGCCTCGTTCCTGGCGATCTCGATATTGCCCGCTGCCCACTCCTCGGCCAACCGCTTGCGCCTGGTGGGGTTGATGGGTTTGCTGATGAGTACGGTAGGCAGGTCTGGCGCAATGCGCACGATGCCTTTTCTACCCTTGAGGACCGTTTCCATCTTACCGCTTTTCGCGTCTTCAAATAGAAACTGGCCCAACGCGCTTGCCGAGTCCACCGTTCACGGGCGCGTTGGGCCAGATGAGAACGGATGTGTTTCAGATTTCAAGCGCGATCACTTTGCCAGCCTTCTATTCAGCGCAGCGTGCATGGCCACAGAGAGCACGATGATCATGCCGTATATCAGTTGTGTCCAGAACCCCGACAGACCTACGGCGACTGTTCCGGCTTCTATTGTGCCGATGATGAAACAGCCGACGAATGTACCCAGTATGGTTCCCGTTCCGCCGAAAGCCGAGGTGCCGCCCAGATATACGGACGCCAGAGTCTTCATGAGATACCCTTCGCCGAGTGTAACCCAGAAGTAATTGACTTCCAGGCTGGCCATAAGGCCCGAGAAGGCGGCCGTAAGACCGACGATAGCAAAAGTCATCATCCTGGTTCGGGCCACATTGACACCCATAAGTTTGGCGCTTTCCCGGTTATCCCCAGTCAGGTACACGTGCGCCCCGAATTTGTGACGGTTCAGAAAAACCCACGCCAGTACTGCCACGACGATGGCCCAGACCATTTGAGCCGGTACGTAACCTACCGCCCTGCCCACCAGCGCCTGATGCAAGAATGTTCCCTTCACAGGCACGAGAGACGCCGGGTGTCCGCCCGTGATGACCAGGACTACCCCCCGCCAGAAGAACTGCGTCCCGATCGTCGCGACCAGCGATGGGATTCCCAGCCTGACCACTATGACCCCATTGAGCAGTCCTATCAGGAATCCTGTGACCAGGCAGGAAATAAAGGCCAGCGCCAGACTGCCGGTCGTTGCAAAAACGTTGACAAACACCAGCGTGCCTACGGCCATAATAGAGGGGAAACAGAGATCTATCTCGCCAGCGATAACGACCATCGTCAATGGCAGGGCGATGATGGCAAAGAACGGTATCGTAGACATAAAGGCGGCGTAGATTTCGCGAGAAAGAAAGGTCGCGGGTGCTCCTATGATAAACAGCCCCCATATAGCCAGCAGGACGCAAATAATGCCGATCTGCAGCCCATACCTGCGAACAAACCTGGCCAGACCGTCATGCCACAACAAGCGCCTCTGGCTGACGGCCACAGCGGGATTTTCACGAGAAGTCATGCCTTTCCACTCCTTTGAGGTGGATTGAAGGGTGTCTATTGACGGCGCGTATACTGACGGGCAGGTGCGTCAATCCAGAGTTCCTGTTTGCGCCACCCGATACATCTTGTCCATGAGCGATTCCAACGTGATGTCTTTGGTCAGGAACTCGCCTGCAACTGCTCCTCTGTCCAATACGACAACCCTATCTGCTACTGTATAGACGTGAAACACGTTATGGTCAATGAATATACAGGCCTTGCCGGCTCTCTTGATTTCGCGCACAAAGTCCAAAAGTTTCTTCGTCTCTGAGAGCGACAGGCCCATGGTCGGCTCATCCAGAATGATGAGTTCGGCCCGGAAGTACAAAGCCCGCACGATGGCTACGCCTTGTTTCTCTCCCCCGGAGAACGTCCTGACGATAGAGTCGGGTGTGACGGCTGCTGACGTGAATCCCATTGACCCAAGCATCAGTGCCTGTGTCTCTTGTCGCATCGTTTTTACATCGAGCAAACCAGCCTGGGTTGTCAGCTCTCGCCCCATGAAGATGTTTCTCCACAGGGTCTGCTGGTCGGCCAGGGCTCGTTCCTGGTAAACCGGTTCGATCCCCAACTCTCTGGCTTTGGCAACGGTCAAATGCTCCACTTTCTTTCCGTTGAAGTATATCTCGCCGGTGTCCGGTTGATGGTAGCCGGTAATGATCTTGATGAGGGTGGATTTACCGGCGCCGTTATCGCCGACCAATCCTACAACTTCATTGCGGGCGACGACAAAGTTCACGGGTTGCAATGCCTGAACTTCGCCGAAACGCTTGGAAACTTTCCGCATTTCAAGTATGTAATCCATCAGGAAATCTCCTTGAACAGGCATCAGGTGATGGCTGACAGCGCCCTGTTATTGGAAAAGGAGCAAACGGCGCCGGACAGACTTGTCCCAGTGCAGTCGCCACGCGCCTGACACTGCCAATGGTTGCGCCGTTTGCCCCATATGGTTCTACTTCCGCATCATTTGCCGAAGAATACGGTTGGGTGGCCGATCACAGGGCTGGATGCTGTTCATCCTTACCTGATCTGCTTCTCCACGAGCGGGGCCAGTTCCTCGACGTTGTCCTTGTGAGCGAAACCGGACCCTGTGTCAATGTGCAGACCGGCGAACTTGTATTTCTTGCTCAGGCAGATCTGCACAATCGGCAGATAGCCCTGCAAGTAGGGCTGCTGATCGAGTACCAGGTCGGTCCATCCGCCCCGAATTGCCTCCAACGTGGCCGGAGAGAGGTCAAACCCGATGGCATATATATCACCTGGGCCCTTGTTTGCGGCCTTCAGATACGTTTCCAGGGTAGAAGTCAGCCCCCCGTGATCGGTGCAGACCAGTTTGACGTCGGGATTGGACGACACGTATCCTGTGAAGATCGGGACACCTGCGGTTGCGTCTGCGTTTACCTCTGCGGAAATCTCTATATAGTCAACCGTCATCCCGGCCTCTTCCAGGGCGTCTATGACGCCTTTCGTCCTCAACCCACGCGTGGGTTCCCGCAAAAGCCCCCACACCATGGCGCGATTGCCGGCGCCGAAGCCGGTCCTTTTGATAGCCTCCTGGCCCAGCATATAACCAGACGCATAGAGTTCCTGCCCCACGTAGCCGAACCCGATGCTCTTGTATTTCGCCTCGAGCCTGGGCAGGGTGGTGTTTTGGCTGGTTACGAGGATTCCCTTTGCTATGGCATCGTCAACCACCGGCTCAAAGGCATCGTCCCCCGGATGCCCCATAATACAGATCCCGTCGGGCTTGGTAGCGACTGCCTCTTTGAACTGGCTGATCATTTTTTCGGTGTTCCAGTCTGAGAACATGTACTCCACGTCGGCGCCCAGGTCCGCTGCCGCCGCTACCGCTCCATTGTAAACGACGGTGCCGAAGGGGCATCCCGGCGGCCCGCCGGGAAAGAAGACGATCTTTATCCCTGCTCCGGTCTTGCCTGCAGCGGGTGCTCCGGCTTCCGGGGCTTCGGTGGGTTTCGCACATCCGGCCAAGAAGGCCGCCATGGCCGTCAGCGTGCCCGCGCGCACGAAATCGCGACGACTGAGTGTTTCGCTCAACATTTCTGTCCTCCTTTAGAGATAGTGAGAATGGGCTTCGATAAAGTCGCTCTTGTAAAGCCCCATGTTTGGATAATAAACACCTGGGAAACAGCGTCGAGAATCCTTGGACTCTTGGCACCTCCTTTCTTCATTATATCATTTGGCGGATGCAGACACAGTTATTATATAACAAAAAAGGCCAGGTGCCTGGAAAAAACCCATGATCTCTTGGACAAAAATCCGTTAGGTGTGTCCAAGACGAGCGGTGTTCGTAGTACGCGCTTCAGCGCGCTTGACGGCGATGAATCGCCTACTACAAACCCATCTACCCCGCTTGTTCGCGGTACGCGCTGGGCGACAGGCCGGTTTCTTTACGGAACACCCTGCTAAAATAGGCCGGATCGGTGAACCCGACCTGGAGGGCCACCGAGGTGATGCTGTCGTTCGTGCGGCGCAGTATCTCCCTGGCCTGTCTGATGCGGTAGCGGCTCAGGTACTCCCAGGGCGAGAGCCCCAGTTCCCGACGGAAGATCTCGCTGAGATAGTTCTCGCTCACCCCAATCGCCCTGGCGATCTCCCACCTTGATAAGGGGCGGGCATAGTTCTGGTGCAGATAGGCCAGGGCCCGCTTGACCAGACCGCTGGTGTGTGGCGGCAGAGCGTCGCTTCCAAATAGCATCTTTTGCACCGAGGCCATCGTCTCCTCTTCTGAAAGGACGTCCTTGCTCTGGAAAGTAACGAGCGCATGCCGCTCCAGCCGCTGGATGTCTTCGAAGGTGAGGGTTCGGCCGCTCAGAATGAGCACCGGCACCTGCCGTGTCTGCCTGTTGTTCCGCATCCAATCCAGCACTTCAAACCCGTCCATCCCCGGCATCACCAGGTCCAGGATCACCAGGCAGGGGGGTTCCCGGCTCATGATGTTCACGGCAGCAGCGCCGTCGCTGGCAGTGTAGATGAGGTATCCCGGCAACCCTCTGGTGACCACGCCTCGATACGTCTCGCAGGCCTGAGGATCATCGTCCACGATCAGAATCGGCCCGGTGGTCTTGGGAGAACACAGGCCCTCGATCGCTTGCATGAGCGTTTCTCCGCTTACCGGCTTGTTGACCAGATTGGTCAGCCCGGCCGCCAGGGCCGGTTGCTCGCCCGCCCCTTGCCCGTACAGAATGAAGGGCGCCTGCTGCAATTGCGGATAACTGCGCAATCGCTGGATCATCACCCAGTCGGCAGGGGTCGCGCCAACCAGGTCCCAGGCCAGCGCGGCCGGCCTGATCTCTGTCAGCATGGTGTGCAGATCGTCACTGGCCTGCAGCCGACGGATTTCCAGGCTCTGACGCTGGCTGAATTCGACGATTTCGGCGGCCGGCTCGGCCTGAGCCGAAATCCACAGCAGCACCGGCTGGGCTGCTTCCGGTGAGCAGGCCGGTCGGTCGCTCAGGCTGGGTAGTGGCAGGTAGATGTGGAAGATGCTGCCCTGTCCCGGCTGGCTTTCGAGTGTCATCGTGCCGTTGTGCAAGGCCACCAGGCGGCGGGTGATCGAGAGTCCCAGACCGATACCCTCGACGCGCCGACGGGCCTGCTCCACGGAGACGAACGGCTCGAAGATGCGCTCCTGCAGTTCCGGCGGAATCCCGCTGCCGGTATCCTGAACCCAGACGTGCAGGTGTGGAGGGGCAACCTCGGCGCCCAGTACGATCTGGCCGTTATCGGTAAACTTGTGAGCGTTGCTCAACAGGTTGAGCAGGATCTGCCGCAGCCGCACGGGGTCGGCCTGGATCATCGGCAGGCGCTCGGGCAGTTGCAAGCGCCAGGCTACCGTGCTTGGGGGAGCGAGGCTATCGGCCATGCTGCGAAAGACTTCTTCGAGAAGTGGCCGGGGGTCAATGATCTCGGGGTGAAGATCGAGTTCGTCAATCTCGGCGCGCGAGAGGTCTAGCAGGTCGTTGATCACCCGCAGTAGATGCTCGGCGCTTTGGCGGACGTGCTCAAGGTCCTCCAGCAGAGATGGTGGCAATTCGGCGCCATAAGGATTCGGCACGTTGAGCGCGGCCTGAATATAGTTCAGCGCCACGTTCAGCGGGGTGCGGAGTTCGTGGCTCACGTTCGCCAGCAAACGGGTCTTGAGCCGATCGGCTTTTTCGGCGGCGGCCTGAGCCTGCAGCGCTTCGCCGTACAATCTGGCGTTGCTGATAGCGATGCCCAGTTGGTCGGCCAGAGATTGCAGGCCCACCAGTTCCTGGCGTGTGCGCAGGGTGGATTGGTTGCTGTGCAGGTCGAGCAAGCCAATGACCTTGCCGCCCAGATGAATGGGCAGGATCACGCGGGTGCGGGTGTCGGGCCAGTTGGGGTCGGGGGAGAAGCGGGCGCTGCGACGTGTATCGGGAATAAAGATCGCTTCATTGCGCATCAATGCCTGGCCCAACACACCTGCTCTGGTTAGCGGGATACTGGTCTGACTCCCCTGAGCCCGGTCGGCCTGATCCAGGACCAGCAGTTGCTCTTGCTCTACCCAGTGAAAGATCTGAACGCGGTCGTAGCCATAGTTGGCGCGGATCAGGTTGGCGATCTCGTGAGAGAGTTGGCGATAGTCCAGGATTGCGCCCACCCGGCGGCTGATCTCCAGGCTCGTCTCCAGTTGGGTCAGGCGTTCTTGTTGCTGCCTGCGTCTGACGCTCATCGCGCGGCTGGACAGATTTGCGAGTGCGACCAGTTTGTGTGTGGCTACTTCTGCTACGTCGGGTGCGGCGACCAGTCTGGCGCGGTACCCGAAGTGGGCAGGCAATGGCTGGCCCAGCGCTGCCTGGTAGGCCAGTTCCAGCGCCTGTCTGCCGAGTTCGTCTGCGCGGATGTCCACTGTTGCCGCCATGCTTCCGTCGGCAATCGCTGCCAGGGCCTCCGGAGTGCCCCCGATGCCGGCGATCAACGTGCGTGGGCCGATAAGACCCATCGCCCGACCCGCATCTCGAGCCGCCAACGCCAGATGGTCGGAGAGGCCGAATATGGCGTCAACGGGCCCATTGATCTGCTGTAAGGCTCTGCACACTTCTGAGTAGACCTGCTCAGGCAGCCCGCGACCGGTAATGGTGATGTATCTCGGGACGATGTGAGGGTAACTCTTGAACGCCTCGCGCACTCTGGCGATCATGCCCTCGCTGCCATCTTGCCAGCCCGCGCGCTCCAGACTATCTATCGCCAGTATATGGCTCTGACCGGACAGCCTTTCGGCCAGGTAGTTGATGCCCATCTGCGCGATTTCGTACAGGCCGGACGGTGAAGCCAGGAGCGGGTGGCGGGCCGGCGTCTCGCTGAGAAGGACAAGGGGGATGCCAGATTGTGTGATGCGATAGGTGAGGTCTTCTGGCAGCGACCAGGCGATGAGCGCGTCCAGTTCCAGGGCCAGCAGTTCTTCCAGCAGGGCCTCGTGTTTCTCGCCGGGCAGTGCCTGCGGGTCGTCCATCAGGCTGATCGAGATCAGGTCGAGAGGGAGTTGGTCGGCCCTGGCGTAGGCGGCCTCTCGCACCTGCACCCAGTAGGAATCGTTCGGGTCAATTGCTACGCCGACGCGCAAGGCGTGAGGCATGGGACTATTCACCTGAAGGTAAGGGTTCGTTCTCGGTCCAAAACCGCGGTAGAGGCGTCTGTGACGCTGATTTCGGGCTCTGAATCTGATTATAGCCCAATTGCGATACTCGTACAAGTGTAGGCGCAGCGCATGCGCCGGACAGGTCTTGCCATCTCGATCACACCGTCGTCTGCGATAGGGTAGACGCGCACACAGTCTGCGCACCGGAACGCTTGTGCTTCACGACTCAGGCGGCCACCGCAGCCCGGGCAGCGCAGGATCTCGGGCAGCGGACGCACCCCTCCACCGCGTGGCTCTCCGGCTTTGAGCGCCCACATCAGGTCGTATTCCACCTGCCATCTTTGCACTTTGATTGCTTCGAGAGGAAACTCGTGTAACATCTTCCCGAATTTGTCGCGGGGGATCGCGCGCCCAGGAAGGAGTCGGGCATCGGGGCCGATGCGGTTGGTCACCAGGAGCACGCCACCGGGGCGCAGGACGCGGACCAGTTCCGCCACTACAGTGCGGGGATTGGGGGTGAATTCGAGTGCTTCCAGACAGGTCACCGCGTCGAAGGTATCGTCGTCGAAGGGGAGATTGCGGGCGTCCTGCCAGATGTAGGTCAGGCGATCGGCGAATTGGGCGGTGTGCTTGATCGCTTCGCGCAGCATGTTGCGCGAAAGGTCGAGGCCGATGACTCGCCCTTCGAAAGGAGGTTGGCGCAGCAAAGCCAGGGGCAAACGGCCACTGCCGGTTGCCACGTCGAGCACGAGCGGGGCGGGGATCAACTCCAGCGCACGCGCAAGCGGCAGTCCCAGGAACCATTGCTCGTCGCCGACGTCAAACTGCTTGATGCGTTCGTAGGCGTGCGCCGACCAGTCGTAGAGCAAGGTCACGACGCGTGGCCCCAGGTATGTGCCCTCGGCGATGACCAGTTGCCAGTACAGGAGCAGACCTGCGAACGCCAGACCGAGGATTATCAGGAGCAGCGTGAGCCAGCCCATCGTTCACAATGCGCAGGCGGCGACGAGCATCGCCGCCATCAACCACGGGCGTGCGTGGCGCACGTACCAGGAGACGGATGGGCCGCGTCGTAGCCAGGCCAGCAGCGCGACTTGGGGGACGAGCAACAGCGCGAGAACTCCGGTCGCCAGTGGGTGACGCAAGGCGACGAGGAATGCCATGGCCAGGAACTGCCCGCCGACGTTCGCCGCGCGCCCCCAGGCCGAGTCGGCCTGCCATCCGCCTGCCCATGCCAGGGTGAAGGTGAGCGCCAGTATCTTGGAAGGTATGGCGGGCTGCCCAAAGGCGAGGTGGCCGGCCAGCCACGGAAGGGCGATAGCGACGATGGCATCCCACCCCGGAGCAACGGTGCCCCTACCGCCGTTCCAGGCCACGCCCAACTGCATCACGGCCAGGGCCGCTCCGCTCAGTAGCAACAGTTCCACTCCCACGAACGCCGACAGCACCGCTGCCACCGGCAGGGCCACAGCGATGGCCGTGAGCGCCGGGCCGCAGGTGGGCCATAGGACATCGCGCGCCCAGGCGCGCAGTTGCCCCAGCCAACGCGATGCTGCGTCGCCGGGAGTGCCGGGCAGTGTATAGGGTGGGGGGGTGAGCGGTTCTCCGAAACGCCAGTTGCGCCAGCGCCGCAGTGGTGTGGCCCAGTCTGTACCGCCCAGCGCCGACCACAACGTGCCCCAGCCACCGTCCACCAACAGGATGAGCAGGGCCAGCCGCAGCCAGTCGGCGCTGCGCCAGCCAAAGCCGCCCGAGGCAACGACGCCGCACAGCACAGCCCATGTCGGAGCCAGCCAGACGGTGGGACTGGCCAGACGGGTCTGGAGACGGATCAGGCCGCCGGAAGTGGGATAGGTGCGGGCAGGGCGGGCGCTCTTGTTCATAGGCCAGGCGGATTATACCACAGACTGTTCGATCACGCTCAGCACCGTGCGGGCGCACGCAGCCCAGGAGAAGCGGCGCACGTTGGCGTAGCCGCGCTGAATCAGGGTTTCCCGCAGGGTCGGGTCACTGGCGATGCGCTGCATCGCGTTGGCGATGGCGGCAGTGTCGGTGGGGTCTACCAGCAGCGCTGCGTCTCCGGCGACTTCGGGCAGGCTGGAGGTCGTGCTGGTGATGACCGGGCAGCCGCACGCCTGCGCCTCCAGCACCGGCAGGCCGAACCCCTCGTACAGCGAGGGGAACACAAAAGCCAGTGCTCCGCTCAACAGTGCCGGCTTGTCCTCGTCGGCGACGTAGCCAGGGAACAGCACACGCCCGACGGAGCGCATGCGGCGCACCTGGGCGAACAGGTTGTCGTAGAGCCAACCCTCCTTACCGGCTATCACCAGAGTCACCGGAGTCTCCAGGGAGACGAAAGCATCCACCAGGCGGGCCAGATTCTTGCGCGGTTGCAGGGTGCCCAGATATAGGAAGTAATCTCCGGTGATGGCATAGCGCATCTTGGTCGCTTCGATGGCGTTCGAGTCGCGCACCGGGGCCAGGCTCTCGTCGTAGCCGGGATAGGCGACGGTGATTTTCTCCGGGGAGACAGCGTAGTGGGTTACCAGATCGGCTTTTGTGGCCGCCGAGTCCGCCAGAATGTGGGTCGCAGCGCGGGCGTTCCAGCGGGTGGAGAGATCGAGGTACAGCCGCTGCGGCCGGGGGTGCGCATCCGGGAAGTGCAGGTAGCCCAGGTCGTGGACGGTGACGACGCTGGCGCGTGGGTGGATAGGGGGCAGAACGTGGGCGGGAACGAATAGCGCGTCGGGCGGGCGGAGCGCCATCTCCCACGAGAGCCGCAGGTGCGTCCACAGGCGCGGGAAGGGGATGACGCGCAACTCGGCACCTGCAAAATCGCCGGCTGCCGGAGGGCTGCGGAAGTAGAGCTGGAAGCGGTGGCGCGGCTCGAGTGCCAGCAATGCCCGGATCAGGCGCTGGGAATAGACCTCGGTGCCGGTGGGACGGTCGGCGACGGCGCGGCTGGCGTCAATTCCGATCAGCATTATTATTTGGAGCGCCTGCTGAACAGGGCGCGCAGGAGCAGCATCAGGCCCAACAGGATCAGGAGGACGGGCCACAGGTTGGGCAACAACTCGCGGGTCTCCGGGCCGAGCAATTGCAGGGTCGTGGCCAATCCTGCGCCGCCCACGGCAAGGGCGACCAGCCCCAGGAACAGCGCGCCCCAATCGCGGAGGCCGGTCGCGAGCCATTGTGCGACGAAGGCGACGCTGCCGATGAGGACGAACACGGGCCACCAGGTATCCAGATCGCTGTAATCCAGCGGACCCAGGGTGATGAAGAAGAATGCTGCGCTCGCAAGCGTGAGGGCCGTGCCGAGGAAGACGTGACCGGGGTCGCGCCGCTCGCCAAAGACATAGCCGCCCAGGAGCGTCAGGCCGCCGGCAAGAGGGAAGATGGGCCACATTACATCCCAACCGGGGATGCCGATTCCCAATCTCTCCAGCAATAGATAGGCGCCCAGGGCGATGAGAAAGAGCGCCAGAACGATCCTGCCTCTATGCATGGAACTACTCCTTTCCTTCCAGCGCGCTGATCTTGTCCACGCGCCGCGCGTGGCGGCCGCCGCTGAATTCACTGCTGAGAAAGGTTTGCACGATCTCTAACGCCGAACCGATGCCCAGCACGCGCCCGCCCAGGCAAAGGATGTGCGCGTCGTTGTGTTCGCGCGCCATACGCGCCATGTAGCAGTCGGTGCACACCGCTGCGCGGATGCCGGGTATCTTGTTGGCAGCCATGCTCATGCCGATGCCCGTGCCGCAGACGAGAATGGCGCGGTCGGCTTCTCTGGCTGCTACGGCGCGGGCCACCATGGCGGCCACGTCGGGATAGTCTGCCGGCTCTGCGCTGTGAATGCCATAGTCCTGCACCTGGTGCCCCTGGGCGATCAGGTATTCGGCGATTTCCTGCTTCAGTTGGTAGCCGCCATGATCGGCGCCAACGGCGATGCGCATACTTTTGACCTCCTCAGAAACTGAGTTCCTTGAACTCGCCGGTGGTCATAAAGATGACCCGCTCGCAGACGTTTACGGCGCGGTCGGCGATGCGTTCCAGGTTGTGTGAGACCCATAGCAGATGGGTGGCGCGTGTGATGTTTCTCGGGTCTTCCAGCATATAGGTCAGTAGTTCGCGGTACAACTGGTCATACAAGCGGTCAATCTCTGCGTCGCGCTGCGCGGTCGTGAGTGCCGAGTCGGGGTCGTGCTCTAGATACGCTTCCAGAGCGGCGTGGATCATCTCCCGGGCGATCTGCGCCATGCGGGGAATATCAATCAGCGGCTTGAGATGTGGCTGGTCGGACAGACGGATTGCCAGTTCGGCGATGCCGGTCGCGTGATCGCCCATGCGTTCCAGTTCGCCGACGATATGGATCGCGGCAATGATCGCGCGCAGGTCACCGGCGGCCGGCTGCTGGGTGGCGATCAGCGTCAGACATTGTTCCTCGATGTCGTACCGCTTGGCATTGATCGTCTCGTCTCCCGCGACTATCTTTCTAGCCAAGTCCTTGTCCTGCTCCTTGAGTGATTGTATGGCTTGCTCGATGGCGCTCTCGACCATACTGCCCAGGAGCACGATGCCGTCGCGCAGTTCCGTCAGTTGGTGGTCGAACAACCCCCTTGGGCCATCGGTCATTGTCGCCTCCTATCCCATGCGCCCGGTAATGTAATCCTCGGTCAGTTTCTGCATCGGGCGTGTAAAGATCTTGCCCGTCTCATCATACTCCACCAGATCGCCCAGCCAGAAGAACCCGGTGTAGTCGGAGACGCGCGCGGCCTGCTGCATGTTGTGGGTGACGATGATGATCGTGTAGCGCTCGCGCAGTTCCCGCATCAGGTCCTCGATCCGCAGGGTGGCTGCCGGGTCGAGCGCCGAACACGGCTCGTCCATAAGGATGACCTCCGGCTCGACGGCCAGCACCCGCGCGATGCACAACCGCTGCTGCTCGCCGGCCGAAAGGTCGAATGCCGAAGAGCGCAACTTGTCTTTGACCTCGTCCCATAACGCGGCCGCTCGCAGGCTTTGCTCAACCAGGTCGTCCAGTTCGCTGCCACGGGCCAGTCCCAGCACGCGCGGCCCAAAGGCGACGTTATCGTAGATGGATTGGGGGAATGGGTTGGGTCGCTGAAAGACCATCCCGACTCGGCGTCGCAGGGCGACCACGTCTACATCCGGCGCATAGATGTCTCGATCGTCGAGGAGGACTTGGCCTATGATCCGTGTACCAGGGATGGTCTCGTTCATGCGATTGAAGCAGCGCAGGAAGGTGGACTTGCCGCAACCCGATGGCCCAATGAAGGCGGTGATGCGCCGCTCTTCGATGCGCATCGTGATCCCGTGTAGTGCCTCGAAATCGCCGTAGTAGAACCGCAGGTTGTGGGTCTTGATCTTGCTCATTAGTAGTCATTGTACCCCAAGCCATTGGAGTAGGCAAGTCTCTGGTGATTACCCACATCTTCGATGTGACACATCCCGATACCCAAGGAAAGAGATTTTTCGGGGGGG
>DAOUBA010000216.1:0-11144 GCA_034432855.1 Anaerolineae bacterium
TAAAGCACCGGGCTGAACAGGCAAAAGCCCCCTTCGGGGGCTGAAAATAAGCCCGGCAGGGCTTTCGTTTGGCTCAGCCGTGTGCTTTGAGCACACGGCGGCGCTCAACCAACGTTCGTCCCCCCAAGATTTACATGCGCCCCGTGCCAACCTGATGCTAGGAGGCCGCCTTCAACAAGCGCCCTACCAGTTGGCTGCCCAATACGGCCAGCCCGTCGGTGGGCAGGTAGTGCGCGGCGGTGTCCTCGAACAAGACCTGCGCCTGCGAGGGGAACTCGGCGTCGCCCTGCCAATAGACCACGGCCAGGCGCACGCGCGGGAGGACGGCGAAGGCATAACCGGCGTCACCGATTGCCAGCGGCTCGCCGCCCAACGCTTCTGCCGCGCGACGGAAGGCCGGCAGCCCGCCCGTCAGTTCGCGCACCAGCCGGTCGCCGGAGTAACCCTGGAACGCCTGGGCGTAGAATAGCCCATCGGGGAGTTCGCGGAAACTGACCCAGCGGCTTGAGGGGGTCGTGCCATCGGCAGTGACCAGGTAGGTGAGGATGAGGCACTGGATGAAGGAAGAGACTTCCTGGCCGGTATCGGCCCGCCGCACAGTGAAATCGGCGACTGCGACGACGTACTCTTGCCACAGGAGAGTCAGATGCAGGTTCCCGTCGGCATCCAGCGTGCCGCCGCTATAGAGCGCCAGTTTCTCTGGCCTGATCTCGCGCAGTGTCGTGCGCGCCCGCTCGACCACCGGCGCCAGCCGGTCGAGCCATTGCTGAAGTTGCCTGGTGGGTTCGGCCTGCTGCAGCATCTAGGCGTGCTCGATCTGCCGCATCAGTTGTAGGAACTCTTCCCACTCCTCGCGGAAAAAGTGCACGGTGACGCTGCCCAGTTCCAGGTGATACGTGGTCTCGCCGTCCGGCTCTTCGGCCTGCCAGGCGCTCATATTCTCGGTCTCGGCGAGAGTCTCGATCACGGGTTCTTCCATAATGCCTCCATTGATTGCAGGTCTATCCGCCGCCAGTGCCGCTCGGATCGGAACTCGTATCCCGTGCCGCTTTCTGCTGTAACCGACGGCGGATCGCTTCATACACCCATTTGAACCACCTGGGCTTCTTGGGCGGGGCTTCTTTCACCGCCTCGACGAACGGGTCACGATCGTAGAGCCGGCTGAAGGTGTAACGGCCCAACACCCGCAGCGTCGCCAGCACCGGAGCGGCGAGCAAGATGCCCAGGATGCCGCCCAGGTTGCCGCCGACGATGATGGCGATCAGCACGGCCAGCGGGTGCAGTTTGAGCGTGCGGCCCATGATACGCGGCACCAGCAGGTTGTTCTCGATCTGTTGGATGACGACGTACATCCCGGCAACCAGCACGGCAAACCAGAGATTGCTCAGAGGCAAATAGTCCGATCCCTGGAAAAGGGCCAACAAGATCGCCGGGATCGCCGCGATCACCGGGCCGATGTTGGGCAAGAACTCCATCACGCTCGCCAGCAATCCCAGCGCCCAGGCATAAGGAACCCCAACGATGAAACAGAACGTGGCCGTCAAAGCGCCCACCGAAAGGCCCAACAGCAACTGGCCGCGCAGGAAGGCATTCCATACGTCGGTGATCTGTTCGCGCAGGCGCTTGACGTCATCGCGGTAACCCGGTGGCGCCAGATTGTCGATTTGCTCCGTAATGCGGTCGGCATCCTTGACCATGTAGAAAGCTGCCATCAGGATAAAGACCAACCAGACGACGCCCGAGGCGATAGTGAACGCGACGTTGAGCGTCCCCTTGGCCACCGAGGTGACGAAGGAGCGCAGCATCGAGATCAGGTCCTGATAGGCGCTGCTCAGGTCAACGGTGTACCCGGCGATTTCCAGGGGATGCGATAAGAAATCACCGATGTCGGCGATGAGGCCGCGAAAGTCGAACTGCACCGAACGCACGGCCCGCTGGATGGACGGCACCGCCGTTACCGGCGCGGCTATTATTCCCAATGTCAGCAGAATGAGGACGAGAAAGACGAGCCCGGTGGCCAACCCGCGCGCCATGCGCAGGCGGGCGGTCAAAAAGTCCACGATTGGGTCGAGGATGAAGGCGATCAGAAACGCGATCACCAACGGGGGGATGACCACGCGGAAGCGGTAGATGACCAGCGCCAGCAGTACCAGGATGATCAGTACGACGGTACGTTTGACCGAAGCACCCCAGCGGTGTACACCTTGAGAGTCACTCATAAGCCACCTTCCAGCCACTATCCACGTATGCGCACAGTCCACGGTGCCAGCGCCCACACGCGCTCGCGGGCAAGGTCGCGCAGCGCGTCGAAAAGCACCCCCAGTTCTTCATTCCCACTCCTTCCTCCTGTCGGGGAGAGGGACGGCGGTAGTTCACGGCGGGGTGGGTAGACCGGCAGCACGGTATAGTCCCGCTCCGGCTTGAGGCCCGCCAGTTCCTTTGCGATGGCCAGGGCGGTCTCGAAATCACCCAGTTCGTCTATCAGCCCGATCGCGCGCGCCTGAGCGCCGGTCCACACCCGTCCACGGGCGATCTCTTCCACCTGCTCCTCGCTCATCCCCCGTCCGTTCGCCACGAGCGTCTTGAAGCGGGCATAGAACTCGCCCATGTCGCAGCGCAAGCGGGCGCGTTCCTCCTCGCTGAACGGCACCATCTCGGAATAGAATCCGGCCATCGCGCCGCGCTGCACCGCCTCGCGGTGCACGCCCAGTTTCCGGTAGAGCCCTGCCAGGAGCACCTTGCCGCCCCAGATGCCGATGGAGCCGGTGAGCGTTGTCGGGCGGGCGATGATGCGCGTGGCCTGCGCCGCGATGTAGTAGCCGCCGGAGGCGGCCTGCCCGCCCAACAGCGCGACCACGGGCTTGCGCTCGCGCAAGCAGCGCACCTCGCGCCCGATCAGGTCCGAGGCCAGCGCCGCGCCACCGGGGGAATCCACGCACAGGATAACCGCCGCAATGCACGGATCGGCTGCGGCCTGGCGCAACGTCTGCACGAGCGTCTCGGCCCCGGCCTGCGCTTCGACGATGGGGAGCGGCAACGGTATCGGCAGCGGCACGCGGCGGCTGCGCCCCGAGACGATGATCCCCTCCAATGACACCACCCCGATGGTCTGCCGGGTGCTCCACTCGATCGGCTGCCGCAGCCAGCGGGAGGCCTCCGGCCAGGTGCAGAGAGCTGGCACGTGGGATGGACTTTCCAGCCCGTTCGCGTGGGATAGGCTTTCCAGCCTGTCCTGGGAGAGGTGCGCCGCCAATTCGTCCTCGTAGAGCACCGCATCGGCCAGCCCTGCCTCGACCGCCTCGGCGGGGAGGAGCGGCATGCGGTCAATCAACTCGCGCACGCGCGCCGGCTCCAGACGGCGGCCCTGCGCGATGGCGTTAACGATCTCGTCGAAGTAAGAGTCGAGGAGGCTATTGAGCATCTCGCGGTGCGGCTCGCTCATCGTCGAGCGGCGGAAGGTATCGGGCGTGGTCTTGTACTCGGCGATAGCCTCGAAATCAGTCTCGATGCCCGCCAGGGCGAGGGCATCTTTGAGGAACATGGCCTCGGCGCGCAGCCCCAGCGCCAAGACGCGGCTCGCCGGTGGGAGGACGATCTGGTCACAGGCCGAGGCCAGGTAATAGTCCCAGGTGTCGCCGCCGGGCAGCCAGGCGATGAGACGCTTGCCGCGGGCGCGCAGGTCGCCGAACTGCCGGCGCAGGCTGAAGAGCGCGGCAGGGTCGGCGCGCAGCGTATCGAAGCGCAGCACCACATTCTGCACACGCCGGTCGTCGCCGAGCATCCGCAGGATCGCCTGCATGTCCTCCAGGCTGACTTCGTGCGGGAAGAGCGGCAGGCGGCTGAATGGGAAGGGCAATGGCTCGCGCCAGACCGTGCGCTCCGGGTAGGCCCCGCGAAGGGGCAGGACGATGCATTCCAACCCCGTGCGCCGCATGCGACCACGCAGGTTGCGGGCTGCCAGAATCGCGTTGCGTGGAAGGTCGAACAACCTCATCTTACACCAACCTCAGCCCCGGCACGACGTCGAGGTCCCAGCCAGCGCGCTCACCGGCGATGAACCGCTGATAGCCGCAGGCGGCGACCATTGCCGCATTGTCGGTGCACAGCACCGGCGGTGGATAATAGACCGGCACCTTGGCGCGCTCGGCGGTCGTCGCGCGCAGCGCCGGGTTCGCCGAAACGCCGCCGCAGAGCAGGATCGCCGTCGCGCCCAAGTCTTCTGCCGCCTGCACCGTCTTGGCCGCGAGCACATCCACGACGGCGGCCTGGAAACTGGCGGCAAGGTCGGCCAACAGGCGGCCCTTGGGTGGGGCGCTGTATTTCTCCAGTTCGCGCAACGCGGCAGTCTTGAGGCCGCTGAAACTGAAATCGTAACTCTCCTCCAGCCAGGCGCGCGGGAAGTGGAAGGCGTTCGGGTTGCCGCCTTCCGCCGCCTTTTGCACCGCCGGGCCGCCGGGGTACGGCAACCCCAGCAGCCGCCCGACCTTGTCGAATGCCTCACCCGCCGCGTCGTCGAGCGTGCCGCCCAGATATTCATACCGCCCGTGATCGCGCATCAGGATCAATTCCGTATGCCCCCCGGAGACGATGAGGGCCAGGAGGGGAAACCCCTCACTATCCCCCCCGTCCCCCCTTCATCTCCCAATTTTGGGAGAGGAAGGGGGGAGAAAGGGGGGAAGGTGAGGGCCGGAAACGCCTCCCTCCACTTCAAGCCAATGCGCATAGACGTGTGCCTCCAGGTGATTGACCCCCACCAGGGGCAAGGAACATCCCAACGCGATCCCCTTGGCGGTGTTAACGCCTACCAGGAGCGACCCCGCCAGCCCCGGCCCATACGTTACCGCCACCGCATCCAGGTCGTCGAAGCCAACGTGGGCCTCCTTCATCGCCTGCTCGATCACCGGCACGATGGCCTCGATGTGGGCGCGCGAGGCGATTTCGGGAAAGACCCCGCCGTAGCGGGCGTGCAGTTCCACCTGCGAGGCGACGACGTTGGAGAGGATGCGTCGCCCGTCTTCGACGACGGCGGCGGCGGTCTCGTCGCAGGAGGTTTCGATGGCGAGGAGGCGGATCATTTCTGCTCCATCTGCAGGACAAGTGCCATATTGCCGTGTATCTCCCAGGCTTCCACAAAGTCGCTCATCCGAATTTCCCAGGGGCCGACGTTGGGATCCACCAGCAGCAACCTGTCGGCTTCACAGGCTTCCACGATGACCGTGTGAACATAGGGCACCTGGCTCGTCGGAAACATGTTGATGTAGACGATAGGGAATACGCCGTGTTCTACCAACAGTTGCAGACGCTCTAGCGAGAGGTATTCAATAGTTGCCGCAAAACCGAACCGACGAGCGCACTCTGCTACGTCTTTGGCATAGGTACCAAACTCCCGCGTCTTGCACATGCGACGCAATTCTGCCTCGTCCAGCTCAATGCCGTGATAGGCCAACAGCATCCGCAGGCAGGCTACCGTGCAAGAGTAGGGATGCTCTTGCCTACGAAAAGGCAATCTCGATTTCATTGCGCTTTTCTTCGTAGAGCTGGCGCGCCAGGGCCTCCATCTCTTCCGGCGGTGTCCATCCGACAACTAGCGGACGTTCTCCATCCACGGCCACCATCCCGACCTCTCCGACAACGCCAACACCCGGATAGGTCAGATGCACCGGAACCAACCAGAGCGGTTGAAGCGGGAATTGCACCAACTTGGGCAACCCGGCAGAGAAGCGATCGGGCAGATGCTCGACGATGAACCGGTTGGCGGTTATCATCGCCTCCCTAGCGTCAAGCACAACTCGCGGGCGGCTTTCGGAAGCGACCTCCACCTGATATGCAACCCGGCTTTCACGCATGGTACATTCTTGCGCAGTCAACGGTGTAATGTACACCTTCAGCCGTTTTCCCAGACCTTCGGGTAACGCCCGGTCGAGTTCCAGATGAGTGCTATCCACGACAGAGGCAGGTATCTCCAAATCCTTACCCATTGCTTCCTCCTCCAGCGAACGTCGAGCGCCTAGAAGATCGGACTCTACAGCCGCAGGCCATGCGCCGCGAGCCGTTGTCGCTTGTACATCTTTCCGACGTGAACATCGGCACGCAAGGTCACATCTCGATGACCAACTCCTTCGGGAAATCGGTCAGGTTGTGCACCGCGCCGTCGGCATCTATCCACACCACGTCCTCGATACGCACGCCCAAGCCGCGCTCCGGATAATACAATCCCGGTTCACAGGTAAAGATGTGGCCGGGCTTGAGCACATCGCTGTTGGACGGCACGTCGGTGAAGCGTGGCTCCTCGTGTACCCCCAACCCCAGCCCGTGGCCGATGGTGTGCACGTAGCCGGACTCGGTCTGGCTATCTTGGGCGAGCGTGGGGTGGCCGCGCGCGGCAAAGAACTCACACGTCTCTTGCTGATAGCGCCGTGCCGGCTCGCCGACCCGATAAGAAGCGAGGATGTGCTCTTGGCATTCGAGTACATCCTGATATACCTGCTCCACCTCCGACGGGGCATAGCCCAGGCAGAAGGTGCGCGTCAGGTCGAAGAAATAGCCGCCGCCGGACTCGCGCGGAAAGATGTCGAAGACGACAGTCTTGCCCAGCACAAGTACGTCTTCGGCGCGGCCCTTGTTGTGCGGGATGCCGGCGTCGCGCCCGATGGCGAAGATAAAGCCTTCGGGGTCCTCCAGCCCTTGCGCCGCGATGAGGCGGGCGATTTCCTCGCGCACCCGTCCAATGGTCAGTGGACGGCCGTCGGCTTCGACCAGGATTTCGCCCGCGACGCGGCGCGATCTGAGGAACTCGACGGTCTGGCCGACGACGGCGCAGGTGCGTCGGCCGATCTCGCGGATGCGTGCGGCCTCGGCCTCGTCCTTGGTGGCGCGGGCGGCCTCGATCAGCGTAACCTCGTACTCGCCACAGACTTCGATGCCCGCCAGTTGCTCGCGCAACGCATTGAGCAGCGTCCAGGCGCGGCCCTGATCTGCCAGGCCGTAGAATCCCACCCGCCCGCGCACGCCCAGGTCGGCAAAGACGCGACGGTAGAGTTCGACGGTGGCCGGCAGTTGGCCGCCCAGTTCGCGCACCAGCGCCGTATAGTCGTACTGTCCCAGATTGAGCGTGCGCATTCCGGTGGCGGTGGCGACCTCGCGCTCCATCGGCCAGCAGAGGAGTATCGGCTGCTCGCCGCGCTTCTGGAGCACGAACCCCTGGGTCAGTCCGGCGCCATTGGTCATATAGTACATCGCCGGATTGCCGTGGACGGCGCCGGCGACCCAGATCGCGTCCAGGCCACGCTCTGCCATCAGTTGGTCGAGGTCACGTTTCATTGCGGCAACTCCCGCCGGCCGCCATTGCCGCCGAAACCTTCGTCCTCGTCCTCCCATTCACCCTCGTCATCCCACTCACCCCACTCGTCCCAATCCTCGAAATCCTCCCAGTCCTCGAAATCCTCCCAATCTTCTTCCCATTCGACGAGCGCGATGGCTTCCTCATACTTCGCGGCCTTGTCCCCCAGGTCGGCCTCGATCTCGGCCAGCATGGCGCGGTAATAGTCGGCGCGTTCGGCCACCTCCTCCAGCCGGGCCTCCTCCATCACCATCAGATCGTGGGTCACGCTTACCTGGATCTCCCAGTCCTTGCGCGCCTTCTCGTCCGTCGTCTTGGCGTGAATGCGCTGGGCGATCTCGTATTCGTAGCGGGCACGGGCGACGCGCCGCTCCAACTCCGCGATCTCCATCTCGGCCTCTCTGAGGGCGTGCTTGAATTGAACGTAGACCTTGCCGCGCACCCACAGGTCGTCGCTCTCCAGGATGGCTTCGAGTTCGCCGATCTCTTTGAATTCGGATTCAGTAGACATGGCAGTCTCCTTTCATTTCTGGCGCAAAGCGCTGTGCTTCGCAGTTACAATTGATCCAACAGTTGACGCAAGTCCCGGATCGGCCGTTCCCCTGTGCCCTGTGCCTCTCCGTAGCGGTCAATCAACACCGCTTCGATCCCGGCGCCGCGCGCCCCGGCGATGTCCCATACGGGATGATCGCCCACGAAGAGGGACTCTTGCGGCGCGGCGTGCAGCCGTTCCAACGCAAAGTCGAAAATCTGGCGCGCCGGCTTGCGCCAGCCGACGTCGGTGCAGAACACGGCAACGTCCACCAGATCGCTCAAGCCCAGGCGGGCCAGTTCCTCCCGCCAGGGGGCCGCCGGGCTGCCCCAAGGGGTATTGGAAACGATGGCAGTCTTGAGGCCACGGGCGCGCAGTTCGCGCAGCACGGGCAGGGTATCGTCATAGCAGCGCCCGCGGGCAAAGATGGGCCGCAGGAAGCGGCGGTTCATCTCCAACACCATATCGTCGGAGAGTTGCAGGATGTCAAGTTCAAAAACGCGCGCCAGCCGCTCGGCCAGCGGGCGCACGCGATAGTCGTCGGCCGCGCGCTGCGTCTGCATCAGCTGCAGGGCATTCTCCGGCGTGACCACGGCGAGACCACGCGCGCCGAGAAACCCTTGCACCTCGGCGATCGCCTCGGCGAGGACGGTGGGCGTCTCCGCCCGGCTATAGTACTCGGCCAGCGTGCCGCCGAGGTCGAAGAGGATGGCGGTTTTCATACGTGATCACATGCCTTGTGGACAAGCCAGTTCAATCCAGCGATTGGGATGTTGAGCGAACATCTGCCTCCGTGATTATCCTCAATAACCACCGCTCCTCCTCCGCCGGCACCGTGCGCGGGTCGAGCACCAGGCGATCCGCTTCGATGCGCGCGATCACCGGTGGGTCGGCGGTGAGTTTATCGGGGTTGTCCACTGCTAACGCGGCGGCTCCTGTCTACCTTGTCTGCTCCCATTCGCGGCGCGAAATTCCGGCTTGCCTCAGTATGCGGAGCAAAAGATCGGGACCGATCTCTTGACGATGTGGGTTGGGGATCGTCAGTACCAAGTCACCCCTGATCATATATGGGTGCTTGCCGCCGGCAAACGGGCCCTCAAAACCTGCCGCCTTGAGCCGCCGCACCAATTCTGGCCATTTGACAGGCGATAGTTTAGGCATAGGCGGGCAGTCGTTCGAGTGGGCGGATTGTCAACCCATCGAGCACCGGTAAGGCCAACCCTTGTTGTAGACGCACGATAATCCAACCTTCGACCGTTTCTTCCAGATTGCGGCGGCACTCCTCCAACGTCTTGCCGGTGGCCCATACCCCCTTCAACTCGGGTATTTCGCCATAATATGGCTCTTCGTCGTCAATGATCTCATAGTGAGCCCTCTCCAGCGCCTTTTGGATGTACTCGATGATCATCTTGCAGCCTCCGCGATTATCCTCAGTAACCACCGCTCCTCCTCCGCCGGCACCGTGCGCGGGTCGAGCACCAGGCGATCCGCTTCGATGCGCGCGATCACCGGGGGGTCGGCGGCGCGCAGGGCGGCGGCAAGCGCATCGGGATTGTCCACTATAAGCGCCACCAACTGCGTGGGCAAGGTCTCGCCGGGCAGGCTGCCTCCGCCCACGGTCGAGCGCCCGTCCACGATCTCGGCGCGGATGCCGGCCTGCGCCAGCGCCCGCCGCCAGCGCCGCGCCCGGCGTTCGATCTCCTCCAACGGCATAGCGATCATCCGCCAGACCGGCACCTCCTGCGTGGCCTCGCCCTTGAGGTAGTGGAGCAGCGTCGCCTGGAGCGCGGCCAGGCAGAGTTTGTCGGCGCGCAGGGCGCGGGCCAGCGGATGGCGTTTGAGCGGCTCGACGTATTGCGCCTTGCCGACGATGATGCCGGCCTGCGGCCCGCCCAGCAGTTTATCGCCGCTGAAGCAGACGGCGGCGACACCCGCCGCGACGCTTTCCTGTACCGTCGGCTCGTGCATTAGCCCAAACTGCGCGGTATCCAGCAGTGCCCCACTTCCCAGGTCATCCAGCACCGGCACGCCGTGCTCGTGGCCCAGCGCGACCAATTCGGCCAGGGTCGGCTCGGCGGTAAAGCCGACGATGCGAAAGTTGGAATGGTGCGCCCGCAGGATGAGCGCCACATCGGGGTCGGCCGCCAGCGCCCGCTCATAATCCCGCAGGTGGGTGCGATTGGTGGTGCCGACCTCGATCAGCCGGGCTCGGCTTTCGGCCATCACCTCCGGCACGCGAAAGCCGCCGCCGATCTCGACGAGTTGTCCGCGCGAGATGACGACGCCTCGCCCCTGCGCCATCCCGCTCAGGGTCAGGAGCACCGCGCCGGCGTTGTTGTTCACCACGAGCGCGCTCTCCGCGCCGGTCAGTTCGCACAGCAGCCGCTCGGCGTGCACGCTGCGCTCTCCGCGTTGTCCGGCCTCGAGATCGTATTCCAGCGTCGAGTAGCCACGCGCTGCGGCGTCCATTGCCGCGCGGGCTGCCTGTGAGAGCGGCGCGCGCCCCAGATTGGTGTGTACGATGACGCCGGTAGCGTTGATGACCGGGCGCAGCGTCGGGGTCAACCGCTCCTGCAACAGCGCGCCGGTGCGGGTGGCGATCTCGGCCGCATCGGGTACGTCGGCTCCGGCGCGCACCTCGTCGCGCACGCGGTCGAGCACCCGGCGCAGCGCCTCGACGGTCTGACGATGGCCGTAGGCGGCGACCAGGGCCTGTACGGCCTCTTCGCCGAGCAGCCGATCCACGCTGGGGAGATGGCGGAGTGTTTCCTTGCCCATTCGCACCCTCTGGAATTCAAAGACTCGAGATGATTATACCCCGAAACGGATTTCCTTGCTACCCATATCCGACGCCTTGTGATATGATGAGTATTTGGAGGTCGAGATGACCGGTGATCCACAATGGCAACAGTTCCTCGAGACAGAAGCGCATGTGCGCCACGTCTCCATCGGCCCGCACCGGCTGCGGGTAGTCGAAGCGGGCGAGGGCGAGCCGGTGCTCCTCATCCACGGCTTTGCCGATTCCGCCTACACCTGGCATCGCAACCTGCGGGCATTGATGACAGCGGGCTTTCGGGTGATCGCCTATGACCACCCCGGCCTGGGCGGGTCGGCTCTGCCTCCCAGCGTTCGCTTCGGTGTGGATGCACTGACCGAACTGGCCGTGGGCGTGCTGGACGCGCTGGAGATCGAGCAGACGCACGTGATCGGCCACTCGATGGGCGGCGGGATCGGCCTGTACCTGGCGGTACATCATCCCCGGCGTCTGCTTCG
>DAOUBA010000217.1:0-3062 GCA_034432855.1 Anaerolineae bacterium
CGGGCTTGTAGATGATCCGCTCACCCGGATGCAGCTCTTTCGGGGTTCTCATAGACACCTCGCGTTCAGGGATTTGTGCCCATGATAACCCCGCTCTCATTACAGGGTTACTTTTGCGCTATTGCCATATAATGCTCAGAAGCAGCAGGCCGATTGAAACGATGAACCACCAACGGCAACCAAGGCCGATGCCACGATTAGAGTGTAACATCTTCATTCACCGCACCTCGAAGCGCACGCGCGTGCTACCCAGCTGGATTTCATCACCCGTTTGTAGCACGCGACTACCCTGCGGCGGTAGCGGCTGTCCCCCGGCTACCAGCGGCAGCACGGCGCTGATGTTCTCGACGACGAACCGACCACCCCGTTTGCCCACGCGAGCGTGCTTCTTATCTATGCCCTTATCGCCCGGCAGGTAGAGCGCACAGCCGTCGTAACTGCCGATGGTCACGGCGTCAATGACCAACACCTGCAGCCCCTGTCGCCTGCCGTTCAGCACCGTCAACACGCCCCGATCCGCCGCTATGCGGGCGATCAGCCCGACCGAAAGGGGGATAATCCCACCCAGACTGGCTCCCAGAAGCGCCAGGCCTAGGGCACCGACCACGATCTGCACCATCTCGCCGCGTTCGATGAAGAGCAGGGTCATGAGCTCGTAGACGGCACCGCCGATCAGGCCAGCCAATACGCCGCCGCCGATACCGTACACGGTCCGCTTGAAGCGCAAACTGACAACACCCTGGCTCATTCCCAGGAGCAGGCCCAGCGCCGTCCAGCCGGCCGCGCGCCCGATCACCCGCCCGCCGATCAGCAGAAAAACCGCCTCGCCGGCCAGCAAACCCACCAGGCCACTGACCAGCCCGGCCAAACCGCCCAGGATCAGCCCCAGCAGCGCCCGCCAGAAAGAACGCTTGATCAACGCCCCCTCGATCAGGCCGATCGTCCCGCCGATGAACAGGCCCAGACCCGCGCCGATCACGGCGCTGGCAAGCCAGATGTTCCACTCGGCGGTGGGCAAAAGCCCTATCAGCCACCAGCCGATCACACCGCCGATAGCGCCCAGCAGTGTGCTGTAGTAAATCTGCCAGAATCTGCTCATCGTGCCGCCTTCCTCAACCCGTTCCCCGCCAACACCAGGGGGAAATCACCTCGAACCGACCGGCCGCCCACAGCGGCTGCAGAAACGGGCACCGGGCTTGAGCCGATTGCCACACAGAGAGCAGACCAACTCTTCAACGAGCACCTTCTGGCCGCAGCGCCCACAGAAACGCGCCCCCGGACGCAGCGGCCAATGACAGTACGGGCAGGTCGCCACCGTGGGCGGTGGAGCAGGCCACGATGCCGTCGGCGGATGGGACACAGCGGGTGGGGAGACGGCCTGCGGGTACGGCGTGGGCGTTTCCGGCGCGGACACCGGCGCAGTGGAGAGTACGCGGCGGAACAGGAGACGGATCGGCACAGGCACGGCCAGAAGGACCAACAACGGCAACAGCAACGCCAGCCCGACCCAGGGGTGGGAACGGATATTGACCAGATGTTGCTCCAGGTATTCGGCACTGCCAGTCCCGCCCGCGCCGCCGGCGGCCCGCTGTACCGTGACCACCACGTCGCGCACCGTGCCGTCGGGGTGCGGGCGGGTGGTCTGGAAGCCGATACGGTACTGGGTGGCGATGACGGCGCCGATCGTATCAATGATGTCGGTGAAATCTTTTTCTGCCTCGATGTCGTAAAAGCGCCCACCGGTCTGTTCTGCCAGGGAGGGGTATTCCTCGAACTGTTCCGGCGCGACTGCATACACGGTGATGCCCCGGCGCGTCAGGATATCCGTAATGCGCTCCAGGGTCAGGTCGGGGTCATCGAAAGAGACGCCGCCGTCCGGCGGGTCGCCGTAGACGTGGGCAGGCGCATCGGTGATGAGGATAAAGATGACCTGCGCCTCCTCGCGGAAGCGCATCTGGGCCGCCTGTTTGAGCGCGCCATAGTCGTTCTCGTTATCCCCGCTTCCTGCGCCGGGAAAGGTCTCGATCTCGTCAATCCAACCCCTGAATCCGTTCACATCGTCGGTCAGCGTGCCATCGGGGTTGAACACTTCGCGCACGTCGTCCCAGAAGGTGACCAATCCCAGACGATAGTCGCGCCCGCGGCTTGCCAGTTCATTGGCGAAGCGCACGCAAGTGCGCTTGACCCCGTCGAGTTCGTCGAGCATGCTGCCGGTGGTATCGAAGACGAAGACAATATCCACCGGACGGCTCGCGCCGAGGCCGGCAAAATCATTGATTGCGACCGGCTGTCCGGCCTCGGTGACGCTGAAATCCTGCTGCTCCAAATCGGTGACCGGCGCACCTGCGGCGTCGCTCACACTAACGTAGAGCGTCACCTGCGGCAGAGCGGAACTATCCACCTGCACCACGACAGTGTAGGGGCCCTCCTGGGCGCGGGCGGGCAGGGCCGCAGCAAGCACCAATGCGAGCACTGCTACAGCCAACACCTGCCGGACGGGTCGGTAGCCGCATTGAAGGACCGGACCTGCGTTCGAAATAACCACGGGCTGCCTCCTGATCACTCTAGTCCACCAGCACCGCCCCACCCTCACCCCGGCCTCCCCCATGTCGGGGGAGGGAGTAATGATGATGTCCTGCGGCCTGATGTCACAGCGGATCACCCCCTGCGTGTGACAGTGGGCCAGGACGTCCAGCAACCGGCCGGCTCAGAGCCAGCACCTGCGCCTTCACCTGGGCCTGCTGCCGCACCCATCAGGCCGGGCTGCCCAGCGCCCGCTACAGGTTGGCCTGCCCCTGTCTCTCGCAATACGCGTGCGACGCGCTCCGGAAGTGCGTCCACCTGCTACCGCACCCCCCACAGCCGCACCGTGCCGTCAAGCGACCCCGAGGCCAGCGTCGTCCCGTCCGGCGAAAAGGCCGCGCCCCACACCAACTCCGTGTGCCCCTCCAGCGTGCGCAGGGGCGCCCCGTCCGCAACCCGCCATAGCCGCACCGTGCCGTCATCCGACCCCGAGGCCAGCGTCGTCCCATCCGGTGAGAAGGCCACGCTCCTCACCCAAG
>DAOUBA010000218.1:0-1634 GCA_034432855.1 Anaerolineae bacterium
ATCCGGGCGGGCTCGACCTGACGGCGGCGACCGGCTACGACCTGCTGAGCCGCCGGACGGTCGTCGCCGACGCCGAGGGCATCGCCACACTGTCAATCACAAAAGACAATGTCACCCTGAGTTGAAAAGTGAAAATGTCACCCTTCCGCCTCGGCAGGCGCTCGGAGCTTGTAAGGCCGCCGCCAGGGGTGGTCAGGAGGTGGCTTATAAGGTTGCCTGGGAGAGATGACAGGTTTGGCGACACGTGCGGCGATGACCTCCTGGACGGGATGGGATGGCAAGGGTTGTGGGGCAGGCGTGAACTTACCGACCCGCAGAGGACTATCATCCGCCGGTTGGAAACGGGCCAGTTGTTGCCCCTGGTAGTGAACCGAGAGCTGACCATCAAGATGCTGGCGCACCTGGACGCGTGCGCGGGCGTAGGAGCGGCGCTGAGGGCCGGGCGGGAGTTGGAGTTTGTGGCCGCTGAACGAGATGGTGTTGTCAGAGGCGACGGTGCGGGTATACTTGAAGCAGAACACCGCATCAGGGCGCAGGTCGGTGGGCCAGGCGCGATAGGCCGAGCCGGGCTGCGCCGCTGTTTTGGCAAACTGCTGGTTGAAGCGGGGCAAGAAGACCTCCAGCACCCGGTTGGCGTCGTCACAAGTAGCGGCCCCCGCTTCGCGCAACTCCTTGACCAGGCGATCCTGGAGGGTTTCAAACAGCCGTTCGATACGGCCTTTGGCCTGGGGCGAGTAGGCCGGGATGTACTGGATGTGTAGCTCGTCCAGCACGCGCCCGAACTGGCTCCTGGGTTCCTGCCCAGCCAGTTGTTGCTCAAGGCTGGCCTCTTTGGGGCTTGTGAAGATGGTGTGCCGGTCGGCGTAGATCGCCAGTGGCAGCCCATGCGTCTGGCTGAGGTCTTGGAGTGCCAGCATGTAGCCAGCGGCATCTTCCTCTTCTCGGAACACGCCAGCGGGCACCTGATTGGTCGCATCGTCAATATAGGCAATCAGCGTCAGGCGCGGCCCACGCCCTTCCAGCCAGTCATGCTCGCTCCCATCGGTCTGCAACAACATCCCCTCCATCGGATACCGTTCGCGCTGCCGGCGGTGTTTCGGCGCACGCCGCTTACGCGGACTGGGATAGCCCGCCGCATTCCGGAGCGCCCGCAGGCTCGTGTATGACACCACCATCCCATGCCGCTCGGCCAACACTTCTCGCAAATGCCGCGTGTTGTAATCCCGGTACTGCTTCACCAATCCCACTATCTCCTGGCGCATCCCCTCCGCGATCCGGCGCGGCGAGACCCGCCCCCGATGCCCGTGCCGCAGCCCTGCTGCCCCTCGCTCTCGGTATCGCTTCACCAGCCTCCTCACCTGGCGTACCGATAGCCCCAGCAGCGCTGCCCCTTCTCCTCCCGTCAGATGGCCTGCCTCAACCTTCTGGATCACTTCCACCCGTTTCAGTTCTTTGATGCTCATGGTCACCCGTTTGTCTTCCATAGGGTGACATTTTCACTCGTGAATTACCGGGTGACACTTTTATTTGAGAATAACACAGCCTTACCGGGGGTTGTCAAAACGCGGCTGGCGTGTTATCCTCCCGCCGCTTCTGACGGTTGCACTTAGTGTTGCTCACCTTCGGCGGGCTAA
>DAOUBA010000219.1:0-6460 GCA_034432855.1 Anaerolineae bacterium
CCGCACCCCCACAAAAAATTCCCCCCTTCCCTGGGGAAGGGGGGCCAGGGGGGATGGGGGCCAACAGAGCCGTTATGAGTTCCAGAACGCGATTTTTCGAGGCCGCGAAAGTGTAAACCAATTTCATCCGGAAAATGAACCGTCCCGTAAAGCAATTCCGTATCAGACAACCACGCCAATATCGGGAATTGTGTCCTCCTCTCCACATCCGACAAAAAAACAAGGGAGCACACATTTGGCTCCCTTGTCGTCTCCTTTTACGGATTTCTACATGTTACCGGCCCGTACCCCTCGCCACTTCCGCCAGCCGGGCGAACGCGGTCGCGTCGCGCACGGCGATATCGGCCAGCATCTTGCGGTCCAACTCCACGCCGGCCTTCTTCAGGCCGCTGATGAAGCGGCTGTAGGAGAGCCCGTTCAACCGGGCGGCCGCGTTGATGCGCGTGATCCACAGCCGCCGCAGGTCGCGCTTCCTGTTGCGACGGTCGCGGTAGGCGTACCACTGCGCCTTCATCCAGGCTTCGTTGGCGCGGCGGAAATAGAGATGGCGCGTCCGCCAGTAGCCCTTGGTCTGGCGCAAGAGTTTCCTGTGGCGATAATGCCTGCGAGTTCCTCCTTTGACTCTCACTGTCCTACTCCTTGTACCTCAGATATGGCGCGAGGCGGCGCAGCCGCCGCTGCACGCCCTTTGCTTCCACCACGAGCATCTCGTCGTACAGGCGCTTGGCGCGCTTGCTCTTCATCCGCCGCAGGTGGGACTTGCCCAACTTGGTGCGCAAAAACTTGCCCTTTCCGCCTTGCGTCAGACGAAATCGCTTAGATGTTGACTTGTGCGTCTTGATCTTTGGCATGCTCCGATTCCCTCTTACTCCCCTTCTTCGACGGCGCCAGCACCATCAGCATCGTGCGCCCTTCCAGGTTGGGTTTCTGTTCGATCACGGCCACGTCCGCGAGTTGCCGGGCCACTTCCATCAGTTCTTCGAGCGCAATCTCAGGGTAGGTGATCTCGCGGCCACGGAAGCGAATGCGCACCTTCACCTTCATCCCCTCTTCCAACCAGCGCCGGGCATCGCGCAGTTTGAAGGACTTGTGGTGCTCGGTCGTCTTGGGGCGCAGACGGATCTCCTTGACCTCGATCTGCTTCTGCGCCTTGCGCGCCTCGCGTTCCTTCTTCGCCTGCTGGTACATGAACTTGCCATAGTCCATGATACGCACGACAGGCGGATCGGCAGACGGCGAGACCTCGACCAGGTCCAACTCTGCCGCGTAGGCAGCCCTCAACGCCTCCGAAACCGTGACCACTCCCACGTGATTGCCGTCCGCGTCAATGAGCCGGACCTGTGGAGCCCGGATCTGGTGGTTAATACGGTATTGGGTCTTACTGATGCGCCTTACCTCCGTGAACTCTCCGACCGGTCAGATGATGAGCGATAATAACACATTTGCAGAAAGGTGTCAAATCGCTGGCCACGGCGCGCTGGCTGCGACGACCGCCAGCGCCCGGTCGGTCTCGTCGTTGAGTATCTTGCGTGCCAGTTCGTCGCCGTAGGCCGTGAGTTCGGGGATCTTGCTGACGGCGTCGGTGCCGATCGGCTCCCTCAGGTCCACCTGGAAGCGGCGAAAGTCGAGTTGCTCGAAGAAGGTGCGTACCAGGTGTACCTGTTGATCGTCAGCGGATTGCAGGAATGCGCCCAGCAGTGGGCCAATCCAGTCCCAGGCCCAGAAGCGATTGGCATCGCCGGGCCGGAGCGTGTGCGGGCTGCGGCCCGTTCCCAGGCTGATGAGCGTCGTCTCGGTCGGGTCCCAGTTCAGGCAAAACCGCGCTTCGTAGGCGGCCAGGTAGCAAGGATTGGCATACGCCCCTACCCCGCCGTCCACGTAACGCCCCTCGACCGGCGGAAAGAGCGTGGGCACGCAGGAAGAGGCCATCACAGCCTTGACCACCGGCCAGGTCGCGTACTCCTCCTTCCACGGCTTGATGAAGCAGGTGCGGTTGGTCACCAAGTCAAAGGCAGTAATGACGACATCGGTAGGTGGATCGGCTGACCACAAGTCACCCATCGTCTTGTCGCCAACGTGTTGCCTGAGGCTGGCCTCCAGCGGCGTAGGGTCGTAGCGATAGCGGGTGAGCGGCCAGAGCGCGCTGCGCCAGGTCCTGCGAAAGATGCTGCTGCCCAGTTCGGTGTAGAGCCTGTGCATCTGCTCGCCGGGGAGGCCAGCGGCGATGCCGGCGCAGATGATTGCGCCGGTGGAGGTGCCCGCCGCCAGACGGAAGACGTCGTGGGCCTGCTGGCCCAAGTGGTCCTCCAGAATGGCGAGCGCGCGGGCGATCATGGTGCCACGGATGCCTCCACCATCAATGGCGATGGCCACGTGTTTGCGGAACGGTTTCATCGGCAGACCTCCTTGCGTGAACTTTCTGCCGCCAACCCTGCCACCAGCAGGTCGAGCGCGACCTCTGCTTCGATCTCCCCACTCTTGATCGCCGTGTCGGTATCCAGCAGGTGACGGTACACTGCCTCCAATTGTGCGGCAGTGAAGCAGGTAGTCTGATCGTAGAGTTTGCGCGCCGGGTAGGGATGGATGCCTAACTGTTGGGCGATGTCCTGCGCAGTAGCCCCCTGCGCTTTGAGTTCGGTGGCCTCGATCAGCAGCCGGAATTGGCGCACGATCATAGCCAGGAGGGCCAGCGGGTGCTCGCCCATGTCGAGCAGCCGATGGAGCGTGCGGGCGGCGGTGCGCCCGTCGCGCCGGCCCAGCGCATCCACCAAGTCGAAGACCACAGCAGCCTGGGCATAGGGCACCAGGGTGTCCACATCGGCCCTGGTGATCGGGCGCATGGCATCCGTGTAGGTCACCAGTTTGGCGATCTCCTGATCGAGCAGACGGAGGTCGGCGCCGACAACGGCAGCCAGTTGCTGAGCGGCCTGGGGTTCGATCGCGCCGCCGTGCTTGCGCACGCGCTTTTCGATCCAGCCCGGCAGCGTCTTGACCTCCGGCGGATCGAATTGCTTAGCATAGCCGCGCTCGTCTTTCTGGGCCAGTTGGAGGATCGGGTGGTTGGCGGGCAGGGCCTGGTCCTCGATGAAAACGAGGCGGGTCGTCTCCGGCAGGTGAAGGAGATAATCGGCCAGGGCGGCCAGGAACTCTTTCTGGGCAGCGGGGAGTTCCCGGTCCTTGCGCGGAGCCAGGCGCGTGAGGAGCCCGTTGACGACGACGAGCCGTTTTTCGGCCAGGAAGGGGATCGCATCGCAGGCATGGCGCAGTTCGGCAAGCGTCAGGCCGGCGCCTTCGAGGACGGTGGTGTTCAGGTCCACCGTATCGGGCGGGCCCAGCCGGCGCTTGAAATCGGCCAGCGTCTCGGCGCGGGTGAATTCGTCCGTGCCGTGAAAGATGTAGAAGGTGGGAGTGGGCTTAGGCATCCAGGTTACGTGTTACGTATTACGTATTCACCCCTCGGTGCGCACGTGGTGGATGAGGAGGCCACTCTTGCGCTCCCAGGTGATGCCGCTGATACGCATATCGCCAACGTCCGCCTCGGTCGTGACCCGAGCCTGGAAAGCGACGCCCAACGGCTGAGCCAGCACGATCCCCATCGTCGCGACGGTGCAGACGAGCGGCAGACCGGCTAAGCGTTCCCAGAGGTTGCGACGCCGCTGTATCGAGAGCCCTTCGAGTGTCAGAAATGTGCCTATCCCCGCCAGGATACCTGCGATGGCGAAGTTGGTGCCGCAGTTGGGGTGCACGGCCATCTGTCGCTGGCCGGCGCGCAGCCGGCGCAACCCCTCCTGGGCTGCAGCGAGCAAGCCCGCGGTGGGGACTTCGCCATAGATGTAAAAGCCCCACGGTGAAGTGCGTCCCACCACCCGTAGGCTGGGATAACGCTCGCCGAGGACGCTGATGGTGGCGTGTTCCAGTGCGTGGTTGCGCCGCACGCGCAAGATCAAGGGAAGATTGAGCCAGGTTGTCGGGGAAAGCAGACTGTTCATCGGCACCTCGGTCAGTAATATGATACCACGAATGGGGCGAAGCGGCCAACGACTAACCTCATTGATACGGATCACCTGCCTCCGGAAAAGCAATGACGATCAGCCGGTTGCGCAGACTTCCGTAGGGATGGCAGGTGACGAGGGTGAGGCGCTCGTCGTCGGTGGGCAGGATGTACTGCGCATTCTGGATGCGCACCTCCAGCGGCTGTCCCCCCTCCGGCAGGATTAGCATCTTGGCGACGGTATACGTATAGGGTACCTCGTTCGCGTAGACGACGATCTCGTCGTCGGTATCGAGTTTGTACAGGTCGCGGAATACCTCGCCGTTGGTCGCATTGTGGCCATTGAGGACGGTGTTACCGGGTACTCCCAGCGTCGCCGAAGTCTCGTGCCAGCCGGCGGCATACCCGTCCGGAAGGTTCCACATCGCCTGCGTCCAGCCCTCCACCTCCACCGTGTACCACGAGACCGGCACGATGGGGGCATCCACGCCGATGGCCGGGATGACGATGCGGGTAGGCAGGGCAGGAATTGGCGTCGGTGTAGGAACAGGGGTAACTGTGGGAGTGGAGGAGGGGCGAGACGATATCTGCGTGCTCGTCGGAGAAGGAATGCAGACCGTCGGCGATAGTGAAGGTGTCGGGGGCGCTGTGGGGACTGTCGCCAGGTAGGAGCGTGCGTAAGGATAAGCCAGGAAGCCTCCAATGACCAGCAACAGCACACCGCCCCAGATGAGAGCCTGGGCAATCGTCCCGTGTCCCGTCCTTCCTACCGAGTCGAGATCGTGCATAAGAGTTGTCTACGCTGTTGCCTGATGGTATCCGGTCTGGTGTAGGTGCAAGCGTGCTACTTGTTCAACGTGAGGCCAGGGAGCAGGCGGGCAGCCAGGTCGCGCAATTGGATGAAACTTACGGGCTTGATGAGTATCGAATCCGCTTCGCCCGCCAGACTATCGGTCATCTGGGGATGGGCCGTAGCGACGATGACATGGGTGGCTGCCAGCCGCGGATCGCGGCGAATTCGGCGCAGAATATCCGGCCCAGCCACGCGAGGTAATTGCAGGTCCAGCACCACCACGTCCGGCGTCGTAGCGCTCAGTCGCTCGAGACCCTCGCTGCCAGAGCGGGCCACGTCGGTTTCATACCCGGCTGACTTGAGCGCCTCGGCGAAGATGACGGCAGAATCGGCATGATCCTCGATGATCAGTGCAGACGGCTTGTTCATCGCAGTCCCTCCTTCGTGATCGCGGACTCCTCAACAAGTGGCAGCACGACGGTAAACGTGCTCCCCCGTCCGCTCTCACTCTCGACGGTGACTTCGCCCCCCATCAGGGCGACCAGCCGCTTGACGATAGACAGCCCCAGGCCGCCTCCACTATGATCTCGCTTCTGCGGGTTACTCGTCTGCCCAGGCTCCTCGAAAACGTGCTGCAGCAACTCCTTCGGGATACCACGCCCGGTATCAGAGACCGCCAGCGCCCAGTGAGCGGCATCGGGCCTGTAAACGCGCACGTGCACCAGCCCCTCGTCGGTGAACTGGATGGCGTTGCCGACAAGGTTGACCAGGATTTGATGAAGCCGCTGCCGGTCGCCGGAAAGTACAGCGGGAACATCATCGGCGATGTGCTCGGTGAGTTTGAGGTTCTTGGCCCGCGCCAGCATATCCATCACACCCCGCACGCTCTCCACCAGTTCGGCCGGGGAGAACGAGACGGCATTGAGGGCCAGTGTGCCCGCCTCCAGTTGAGCGTGATCCAGCAGGTTGTTCGCCAGGAGCAGCAGTTGCCCGACATTGCTCACGATGCGCGCTATGGCGCTGCGTTGTTCACTCAGGAGCGGGCCGTAGGCACCCTCTTGCAGCATCTCGGTATAGCCCAGGATGGCATTGAGCGGCGTCCGCAATTCATGGGACGCGACGGATAAAATGGCGTTCTTCATACGGTCAAATTCAGTCTCGTGAGTGAGAGCGTGGAGCATGGCTGCACTGCCAACCGCCGCGCTGGAACCGTCACGCATTGATCGCTTCAGCCGATAACGCTCGATCGCGAACATGGCGCCACCGCCGAGCAGCACAGCCAGCAGGCCGGAGTAGAACAGTGCAGAATTCGTGAATGGGGGAAGTGACCTCACGGCAAGGGGAAGGAGCGCCACCAACAGTCCTGCCAACACAAGTGCACCTGTGCATAGCAGCAGGATGTTGAGCCGTTGGGATAGCCGCGGGTTCGCCGTCGAGACATCCGCCAGTTCGTTTGTGGTCACGTTCACGGTCTATGCCCCCTCCGGAATTGAGATCGGGAGCGGTATCCAACTGACTGTGCCCACACGCCGACGCGCTCTTGATTATACTCCATAGGTGTGGGCAGGGCAAATGCATCGAATACCGATTGACCGCGCCGCCGTGAACCGGCGGCGCTGGACCTCACCCATCCCCACCCCAGCCCTCCCCTTCCCTCTCCGTTGCGGAGAGGGAAG
>DAOUBA010000220.1:0-3668 GCA_034432855.1 Anaerolineae bacterium
GGAGACATCCATTGTCAGGCTTGCCCGTTTTTCAAAAAATCAGCCGGGCAGGTCTATTGCCCCCTGCCTGCAAATCACCGCTCCGAGGGTCAAATTGTCCCTTGACATTTCACCGCATTTCTTTCTATTTGTGATTGGCTTTCACCAGGAGTTTACCAGAAGCGACCCGCTTTTTCAACCCCCTCATAGTATCTAAAGAGCAATGGCACTGACTTTTCGCGTTCGGCGCCTCGTCGGAGGCTTTTCGACGGGCGCAAAGCCAATGTGGGACAGCCTTTCCAGGCTGTCGGCAGGCTGGAAAGCCTGCCCCACGCGTTGTCCAAACGAAATGTTAGTGGCATTAGGCTAAAGGGCGGTTTACCGCCCGTTGTTCTTATAGCCCGACGATTTATCGTCGGACGTGCCGACAAGGCAGAGGGTCAACCGATTATGAACCATCCCCGATCTAGACCACGAATACATGTAGGCGTGGTTTCCATACCACGCTATAGCCGCGCTATGGAAAGCGCGACTGCATTCATCCTAAACGACAAGGGACTTGGCATTCGTGAAATCGTGGCCGAAACGCACGCCTCACAACCACGGTGACTTGAGCATCGCCAGCACCTGCCGGTAGAGGGTTGAGGCGATGGTCGTCACCTCGGCCAGGATGATGATCAGGCTGACGACGATCGCCAGATTCATCACTTTCTGCCCGGCGATCATAGGGAGCAACGGGGGAAGCGGCATGCCACGTTCGCCGGTGAAGCGGAAGAAGGGGATCAATAACTCGGAGGTGAACATGCCGATCAGGACTCCGGCCAGCGCTCCGAATACGGCCAGGAATGCGTATTCCATAATCACCTGGGTCACGATCTGACGCCGCGAGAGGCCGATCGCGTGGAGCACGGCGAAGCGATAGACGCGCTCTCGCAGCGAAGCATAACTGTAGATCAGCAGCCCCAGTATAGCCATCGTCGTGGCCGCGATAAAGCCGACCGTCAGGGTGCCAAAGATGCCCACGCGCTCCATCCTGGCCCGTTCCGCGGTAAGGATGGCACGCGCGTCATGCTCCGTGTCGGTGGTGATCCTCATCGCGCCGGGGATCGCCTCCAGCACGGCCCTGCCAGCGGCTCCGGGTTCGAGCCGCAGCCAGATATCGTGCGGCACGGCGATGCCGAACAGGGAGGAGAGGTAATCTGTATTACCGACGACGGTCACCGCCTCTTCTTCGTAGACGGTAGGGAAATAGTCGTAGGTACCGACGATTGTCAGGTCCGCCGCCATTCCCACCAAGTCGTCCTCGTCCAGCCTGACCCGGGCAGAAAGCCCATCCCCGATCTGAAGGCCGTTACTCATCAGGAATTCTCTGGAGACCAGAACACCGTCCGGCGCCGAGGCCAGGCGGTTCATCAGTGCCCCCAGCGGTTCGTCGGCAAAGTCGGCGCGAAACCAGGCGACCGCCGGAAAACCCAGCCGGTCTATGGCCAGGAACCGCCCGGCGAACTCGGCGCCTGTGCTCAGGCGGATCAGCGCCGGGTAATCGCCCACTGCGGTTGCCGCGCGGATTCCCGCCACCCGGCCAAAGTCGGCCGGCGCGGGAATCCATTCCCCGCCGATGAATTCGGTGTCCGGCACCTGCGGCAGGGGGGTGAAGGTCAGGTCGGCGCCCACGCGGTAATAGATCCGGTCAACCAGCCACTGATCCAGGCTGGTCGCCATCGAGAGGGTGTAGACCCCCAGGGCCACTGAGACAATCACCAACAGCAGCGGTTTGACGTAATCCGGGCTCTGCCGGCCCAACTGGCGCAGGGTCAGGTGAACGGTGAGCCACGGGGTTCTGCTCGCCAGGGCATCAATCGCCCCCATCACGAACGGGAACAGCCGCATCGTCAGGAGAGATGCGGTCAGGACAAAGAGCGCCGGCACCAGGATCAGCAGAGGGTCACGGTAGAGGTCTTCCGGGCGGGTGATGAGCAATCCCGCCAGCGATCCCCGTTGGGCGAACTGGCGATAGGCGTAGGCGGTGGGGAAGAGCAGGAGAAAGTCCACATAATAGCGGTACCAGAAGGGGCTGCGCGATGGGCGCGCCCGTTCGCGCTCTTCGGTCACCACGCTCTGGCGGGCTGCGCCCATAGCAGGCCACAGGCGGGCCAACAGCGAAACGGCCAGCGCCAGGATCGTGAGGGGGACGTTCAGGCCCTGGAACGAGACCGGCAGCGGCGGACGCGAGGTGAACGAGAGAAAACTGGCCGTGTAGCCCATCAGCCGGGCGATCAGCATCCCAAAGGCGATGCCGAGCGGATAACCGATGACGAACAGCAGCAATTGCTCGATCAGGGTCAGGCTCAGCACGCCGGCAGTGCTCATCCCGCGGCTGACGAAAATGGCGGTTTCCTTGCGCTGCCATTGAGCGATGATAGCCGAGACCAGGATCAGGAAGTAGAGCAGGATGCCGAAAGCAGGAAGGTTGAAGCCCAGCAACAAAATGGTCAGAACCGCGCTGCGCTGCACAAAGTGCTCCAGAGGGGCAAGCGGGGGGGTATTCAGCCGCACTCCGGGGAGGTACTGATCAATGACCTGCAGCCCGCGCCGGAACCCTGCCAGGTAGGCGGCGCTGTCCCGGGGCACGATCTGGCGTTCGTCCAGGATGATGTACCAGTCCACTTTGCGCGAGCCCGAGACCAGGAGCGGCTGGATGAATTTGATGTAATCCTGCCGCCGCACGAGAAGCGCGGTATTCAGGGTGGTATCGGGATTGCCGAACCAGAATTCTTCTTGCGGGTTTCGGGAGCGCCAGAACCCGACCAGGCGCACGGTGACCGCGTTGCCCGCCAGACCGGTGTCTATTTCGAGGATTTCGCCCGTATGGGCCCCCATTTCACGGGCGAGTCGCTCGTGCATCCACACGTCCAGCACATCACCGGATGCTGCGTCCTCGTCCAGTGGGTTCCCCTCCACTATCTCCATGTGCCCGGAGATGTCTGCAATATAGACAACCTCGACGTCTCGCAGAAAGCCCTGTTCCCCGGCATATATGCCGGTTGCCGTGCCTGAACGCAGCATCATGCTGCCGCTCGAGACCTCCAGCCCGATGTGGCGCACGGGCAGGCCCACTTCGCCGGAGAGCGTCCCGGCGATGTGACGCGACAACTGCTCGGCGTTCTCCAGCGTGAGCGGGTTGCGGCGCGAGGGGAAGATGTACGCCGCGGTGGAAAACGGCGGCCTGCCGGTCACGCGGCTGAATTCGCCCAACTCTTGGAGCAGGATGACCTTGTCCACCGCCTGGGCGAAAAAGGAGGCGTTGGTCACCAGCCCGACGGTCAGGATGACGCCGAGTAGTGCCAGCAGCGTCAGGCCATAATTATGGCGCTGGCGCTTCAGCACCAGGCCGACGATTCCAGGCAGCACGAGCAACGGATGGGATATGGACCCGGCCTTCATTCTTCAAACACAACTGTCCAAGTGGGACAAGCCTTTCCAGGCTGTCAGCAGGCCGGAAAGCCTGCTCCACGACCTTTTAATCCATTATACCACAGGTGCGCCATCAGGCTGCCCGGATGACCGGGACCGTCACACATTGGGGACAAGCTCCTGGAAAGCGGCAGCAGGCCATTGCAGGGCCAGCCCGCGGAAGAGCTGCGCCATTGGCAATTTCTGCACCTCGTAGCCGGCCAGTTCGAGGGGGC
>DAOUBA010000221.1:0-10066 GCA_034432855.1 Anaerolineae bacterium
GGGATGGGGGGGTGGGGGTGAGGTTACAATCCCATTCGCCAGCCACACCAGCCGGTCGGCATGCGGCACGAACGGAGCCAGCCGATGCTCGATGACGACGAGCGTCATGCGGCGATCGCGGTGCAAACGCACCAGCGTCTCCACGAGCAGCCGTACGCCTTCGGCGTCGAGGTTCGCCGCCGGCTCGTCGAGGATCAGCACCTCTGGGTGCATCGCCAGTGCCGCGGCGATCACCACGCGCTGCTGCTCGCCGCTCGAAAGGTGGCGCACTGCCCGGCTACGCAGGTGCACGCCGCCGACGGCCTCCAACGCATGCTCCACGCGGGCGCGGGTCTCTTCTGCCGGGAGGCCGAGGTTGCGCGGGCCGAAAGCGACCTCCTCCTCGACCGTGCCGTTGAATAGTTGGGTGGCCGGGTTCTGGAATATCATCCCCACCTTCTGGGCCAGTTGCGCCACCCCTGTCCGCCGCGGGTCGAGCCCTGCGACCGAGATATGCCCCTGCACCTGGGCAGATACCGCCTGGGGGATCAATCCCATCAGCGCGTGGGCCAGCGTGCTCTTGCCGCTGCCAGAGGGCCCGCCGATCAGCACGAACTCGCCCGCCGCCACGGAAAGGTTCACCCCGCGCAGGGCGTGTGCTTCGGGATAGCGCACATGCAACCCGCGCACCTCGATCATGCGCCCCACTCCTCCCGCCAGGCCGCCAGCCAATCCAGGACCGCCGCGACCTGCCGCCGCCGGAAGTCAAAGACCAACCACGCGAAATCCCCCGGCGCGCACTGCGCCGCCTGTTGTTCCAGGTACGCCAGCCGCTCCCGGCAGACCGCCTCCTGGGCCGTGACGAGTGCCTCGACGCCCTCCAGCCCCAGCGCACGGAAGAAGTAGAGTTTGGCAAGAAACTCGACCCGCACGCGCCGCATGGTCATTACAGGTTGTCGCACCCAGTCGTGAAAACACTGGCGTCCGGCGGGCGTAATGCGGTAGACTCGGCGAGCGCGGCGGCTTTCCTGAGAGGCAGAAATGCGCTCAACCAAACCGGCCTGCTCCAACTGTTTGAGCGCGCCGTAGACGTGGCTGATGCCCAGGTACCAGACCTGGCCCAATTCCTGCACAGCGCGGCGGTGCAGGTCGTAGCCGTGCAGCGGCCCTTGCATCAGAAAACCCAGGAGCGGCTGTTCCAGCGGCAAACGCCGCAAAGTATCCATCGCGCGGCCTCCCGCCGCAACCGAATCTAATACCGATTGACCGCGCCGCCATGAACCGGCGGCGCTGGACCTCTCCTAATCCCTCTCCTTCCCTCCTCGCAACGGGGAGGGAAGGAGAGGGCCGGGGTGGGGATGGGTGAGGTCTAGCACGGAAATTATTCACTTTGTGAATATTGTACGAGCGATGACCGGGGAAGTCAAGACAGGAAGGTTTCCCGCCCTACCTTGAGGCGCATCTTGTTGACGTGGTGGGGGATTCGAGGATGTCCGTCTACACGGCGGGTCAGCAGAGGCGGCGTCTGGTTCTCGGTACCGGACTCGATACTACCCGCGTTTGAGCCGCTTCTGCCAGCGATAGAACGGCGTCATCGCCGCCAGCGTCACGTCCTGCAGGCGCGCCCGGGCGAGCACCTGTGTGCTCCACACGGCGTTGCGCACCTGGACGACGGGCCTGAACAGGTTCGAGAGCAATGGCGATTCGGTCACGCTGATCGGCGCCTCCGTCACCCGTTCCGGCTGCCAGTGCAACACTGCCGCTGCCCAGGTCAGCCCGGCGCCGAAGCCGACCAACACCGCATGGTCGCCGGACTTTAAGCGGCCCTCTTCCAGAGCATCGCACAGCGCCAGCGGGATCGAGGCTGCCGAGGTGTTGCCGTAGCGCTCGATGTTCATCATCATCTTCTCCGGCGGCACACCCAACCGGCGCGTCGCCAGTTCGATGATGCGGGCGTTGGCCTGATGGGGGATGATCAACTCGATGTCGTCCCAGGCCAGTCCGCTGGCGCGCACGACGTTGATCACCGATTCGGTCATCTTTTGCGTGGCGAACTTGAAGATGCGGCGGCCGTCCATGCGAATGTACTGCTCGCGCTTGTGCAGCGTCTCGGCGCTGAAGGGCTTGGCCGAGCCGTAACCGGGCACGATGAGCGCATCCCAATCGCTGCCGTCGGAGCCGAGTTCGCAACTGAGGATACCGGTGGGCGTGTCGCTGGCTTCCACCAACACCGCCCCGCAGCCGTCGCCGAAGAGCACGCAGGTGGCGCGATCGGTCCAGTCCACAGCTGCCGAGAGCGCCTCGACGCCGACCACCAGCACCTTCTCGTACAGGCCGGTCTCGATGAACTGGCTGGCGGTCACCAGGCCGTAGACGAAGCCGGTGCAGCCGGCGACGAGCGTGAAGGCACCTGCCCTGGTTGCGCCGAGTTTGTGTTGGATGATGCTGGAAACCGGCGGGCAGAAGTAGTCGGGGGTCGAGGTGGCGATGATGATGAGGTCAACTTCTTCCGGCCTGGCCCCTGCCCGGTTCAATGCTTCCTGGCAGGCTGCGACCGACATGCCAGATACGGATTCACCCGGCCCGACGATACGCCGCTCGCGGATGCCGGTGCGGGTGACGATCCACTCGTCGGAGGTATTCACCATTTGTTCCAGGTCGTGGTTGGTGAGGATGCGTCGGGGAAGCGATTTGCCCCATCCGGTAATACGCCCGTACCGCTTCATAAGGCCGACCTCCTGGTGCAGGGTTCTACCAGTTATAGAAACACCGTGGGGTAGAGAAAGTTGCGGAGAGCCATTGGCGTTTGCTCTTAATTCCCAACTGTTCTATAATTATTATTGACCGGCCAGACCGCAAGGAGTCCTTATGCATAAGTGGACGGTGCGAGATCGCTATGGCAACGAAATCCACCTCACGCAGGAGCGACGGGAGTACATCCTGCGTTACCATACAGAACTCGACGGGCTGCTGGAGGAACTGCTTGAGACGCTGAGAAAGGGGCGACGGACGCAGGACCCCGCTGATCCAGGCAAGTACAAGTACTATAGGCGGTGTGACGCACTGCCGCTTGATTACAATGCCATCGTCGTAGTGGTCAAGTTCTCTACCCGTATCCAAGCGCAAGGGGCTTTTGTGGCTGACAATTTTGTGATTACAGCCTGGGGCATCTACCTTCATCGTGAAGGGGGATAGGCTATGAACAGTGATCTTTGTTTGCAGGAAGTAGAAATCGCGGCTGAGAGTGGTCAGACAGCGCATTTGACGTACGAGGAGGCAGGCGACATTCTTGAGATTGTCTTTAACGATCTTGAGGCTACGTGTGCTGTCGAGTTGACTGAGAACATTCTGCTGCGTTTCCACCGGGAACTGGGTCGAGCGGTGGGTTTAACCATTCTCGATTTCTCGGTTCTGGCCTCCCCTACAGAACTGGGCCCCCGTAGCTTTGCCCTCACAGGTCTGGACGAACTGCCGGAAGACCTGCGTGAAACGGTGGCGCGGATCATTACGACACCGCCGGTCAATCAATTCCTCAAGGTCTCCACCTTCCGGCCGTTCTCTGCCCAACCCATTCCTCTTACCTACGTAGAAAGCTCACGCGTCTTGATTTCTGTTGCGTGAACCGGGTCTCGCCGGGAAGTTGCAGCGAGGCATAGTGGCCCAACCAGGGGAGTACGCCTCCAGCCGGGCCGATGTGCTTGAAACACGAAGGCTGTCAATCTTCGGCGCTCTGTCCCGAACTGCGGCAGGGCACTCCCGCCCCTACACGTCCGGTCTCGCCGAGCATGTATAGTTCCCCCTGCTCGAACCCGCGCTCGCGGTAGTAGGGCCGCGTGCCGACGGCGGCGATGACGGCCAGGCGCGCAAAGCCTTCCTCACGGGCGATGTGCCGCGCCTCCTCCAACAGCCGCGTGCCCAGCCCGGCATGCTGCGCCGTCCCCTTGCGCCGATCTCCCAGTTCCAGTGCCGGTCCGTAAACGTGCAACTCGCGGATCACCGCGCAGCCGGCAAGTTCCACAATCGGCGGCTCGGCCCGTGGGAGCGAGAGGCGCAGAAAGCCCGCCAGCCGCCCTTCGGGGGTGACGCCGCTCAGGAAGCACTCGCGAGTAGCGTCGGTCGCATAATCCAGCCGTTCCAGACGCAGTGTCCCGGTATCCACCACGCGCCCGCGTACCTCGCGGCAGCGAATGCAACGGCAGGCCATCCCTCGCCCGGCCATGTACTGCTGCACGTCCTGGCGCAGGTTGGAGCGCTTGACCCCGGCGACGATGTCGGGGGCGGGAATGTCGCGCATCAGCCGGTTGAGGCGGCAGTAGGGCGGAATGAGGGCCTTGCAGCGGGCGAGCAATTCGATCAACGTGGCTTCGTCATAGGGCCGATACTCGCCGCGCTGCCAGTGCGCGTACAGTTCCGTGCCCGTCAGGAGCGAGGTGGGATAGATCTTGAGTTCGTCGGGACGCAGCGCCGGGTCGTCCCACAGGCGGCGGAAATCCGCCAGGTCGCTTGCAGGCGTGGCCCCCAGCAGGTTCGGCATCCAGTGGACGACGATCTTGAACCCCGCCAGCCGCAAGAGGCGCATGGCCCGGTGGGTCTCGGCTACGGTGTGGCCGCGCTTGTTCAGGCGCAGAATCTCGTCGTCGAGGCTCTGTACGCCCAATTGCACTTTCGTGACGCCCAAGCGACGCAGCCGCTGTACTTCATCCACCGTGATGCAGTCGGGGCGCGTCTCCACTACCAGGCCGACGTTGCGATGGGGGGCACGCTCGTTGAGCCGCTGGGCCTCGACGAGAGTCGCCGCCTCGCGTTCGTTCATCGCGTCGAAGCAGCGGCGCACGAACCATTCCTGATACTCGTGCGGATAACATGACCAGGTGCCGCCCAGGATGAGCAGTTCGATCTTGTCTACGGCGTGGCCGTTATCGGCCAGCGTCCGAATGCGTCCGGCGGTTTGGCCATAGGGGTCGAAATCGTGAGCGGCGGCACGCATCGCGCCGGGTTCATTCGGCAGGTAGCTTTTGGGCATGCCTGCGACCTCGGGGCAAAAGATGCACGTGCCGGGGCAGGGGGCGGGTTCGGTGAGCACCGTCACCGGGGCCACGCCGGAGATGGTGCGCACCGGCTTGGCCTGCAGGCGGCGGATCAGGGCGGGGTCGGGATGGCGGCCTTGTTGCCGGCATAATTGAATGTAACCGCGCAGGAGTTGATCCTTGGGGAGCAGGTTGCCGTTGGGCAGCGGATGGCGGCGCAGGATGCGCATGAGGCGGTGCTCGGAGAGGTCCGGCGCTGCCTGGATCTCCTCAATGATGGCGGCAAGCAGATCGGGGTCAACCGGCTTGAGGTGTGCGTCCCGCCAGGCGACGTGGCGTGGCTCGTTCATCCTGGACTTGGGTGAAACAGCGGCTCTATCCCGATCAACAGATCGGGGATGTCACGAGAGGTTGTTTTCCAGACCTCTTCCCAGTCCACGGTGTCGTAAGCGTGGGTAAGGTGATCGCGCATCCCGGCGATGAGCGACCACGGAATGTCATCTTGCCGAGTCAGCGGGGCTGCTCTGGCAATGAACAGGGTGGCGTTATCCTTCTGCATACGTGGCCTCTTGCACCGAGAACAAAACCCGGTCAGTGTTCAATATCTCTGGACGGCGCAACCAGTTTTCGCTTCGTTCGACCGCGTTGCGCCCGAGCGGTGCCTGGCGTTCGTGCTGCATCTGAACGTGGTCGAACAGTCCCCAGTGGGCATCCTCGGCAAAGGCGACTAGAATGTCCAAGTCACTATCTGGCCCCAAGTCAGCGCGAAGCGGAACCCAACAGCGCCAACTCCCGAATCTTCCAGCGCCGGCAGAGCCGGGCTATTTCTTCTGTGGGAAGTCGCTCAATTCGCCCCCCTGTTTTCATTGTAACATGTCCTGCGCTCGCATGCAAGGTCTCGGGCTTGACCCCTACCACCCCAGCGCATATCCGACCTCGCCCCGCGGCGAAACGCCGCCCAGGATGATGCCGCGCTCGCGGTCGTAGCGGATGCCCATCACCCTGCCGTTGGTCCAATCGCCAGTGACGACGACCTCGTGCCCGCGACGCTCCAGTTCTACCAGTACCTTGCGTGGGATGCGGCCTTCGGCCACCAGCCGTCCAGGATGCGCCTCGCGCGGGTAGAAGGACGAAGGGAAATGCTCCGAGTGGACGGTCGGCGCCTCGAGCGCCTCTTGCAGGTTCATCCCCAAGTCCACGATGTTGAGGAAGAACTGCAATGTCCACTGATCCTGCGCGTCGCCTCCGGGCGTGCCGAATACCATCCATGGCGCGCCGTCCTTCGTGACGAGCGTGGGGGTCAGCGTGGCACGCGGGCGCTTGCGCGGCGCGAGCGCGTTGGGGCGCTCGGGGTTGAGGTAGAACATCTGCCCGCGCGTGCCCAGCGGAAAGCCCAATCCTGCGATGACCGGCGAAGATTGGATCCAGCCGCCGCTGGGGGTTGCGGCGACCATGTTGCCTTCGCGGTCCACGGCGTCGAGGTGGGTCGTGTCGCCGGTATGTTCCCACCCCAGCCCACGGCGGTTGTCGGCGCGCACGTCGAAGGTCACGTAATCCGGCCGGCCGCGCCCCACGTCACCGGGGCGCAGATCACGCGAGGCGGCCTCGTCCACCAGCGCGCGCCGCCGGGCGGCGTACTCCTTCGAGAGCAGCACGTCGAGCGGCACGTCGTCGAAGAGCGGGTCGCCGTAATACGCCTCGCGGTCGGCGAAGGCCAACTTGGCACACTCGACGAGCGTATGCAAGTAATCGGCCGAATTGTGACCCATCGCCTTGAGATCGTATCCCTCCAAGAGCGCCAACTGCTGCAAAAAGACCGGCCCCTGGGTCCAGGAGGAGCACTTGTGTACGTCTAACCCGCGGTAGGTTAGGCTCACCGGCTCCTCGACAGTCGCGCGCCACTGGGCCACGTCCTCGTAGGAGAGCAACCCGGCGTGTGCCGTGCCTGTGGCATCCTCCACGGGATGGTCGGCGATGAAGCGCACGATACGTTCGGCGATCTCGCCCCTGTAAAAGACGGTGCGCGCGGCCTCGATCCCGGCGTGACGCCCCTTGCGCTGCGCCTTCGCCTCCGCCCGGCACAGCGCGCCGAGCGTGGCGGCGAAATCGGGGTTGCGCAAGATCTCCCCCACCTCTGGTGCCCGTCCAGCGGGGCAATAGATCGCCGCAGTGGTCGGGTAGCGTTCGACAAAACGCTGCGCGTTGGCCGCGATAGCGTCGTGCAGGTTCGGGTACACCGGGAAGCCGTTCTCGGCCAGTTCGATGGCGGGCTGGAGCACCTGTGCGAAACTCAACGTCCCCCAGCGCGCCAGGGCTACGGCCCAGGTGTCCACGACTGCCGGGACGCACGCCGGCAGGTAGCCATCGCCGGGGATGAGGTCTATGCCGTGTGCGCGGCACCACTCGATGGTGAACAGTTGCGGTGACCAGCCCATGCCGCTGATGGCGTAGGCTCTGCCTTCCCGGGCCGAGTAAATCAGGGTGGGCACCTCGCCGCCCAACCCGTTGGCGTGCGGTTCCAAGAGGTTCAGGCAGAAGCACATCGCCGCTGCGGCATCTATGGCGTTGCCGCCCTGCTCCATGATGCGAAACCCGGCAGCGCTGGCGAGATAGTGCCCCGATGCGACGACGCCGCGCGTGCCCATGATGACGGGACGGGTGGTGAATGTTGACATTCTTACCCCTGCTTGTAAAACAATGCGTCAAACGTGATGCGCGAACCTCCGGTTGCGTTTCACGTTTCAGGTTTTACGATTATAATCTAAGAGATGCACCCAGAAGCCGCCGAGCGATTACTCGCGCTGAACCGCGCCTTCTACGCCGCGTTTGCCCGGCCGTTTGCCGACAGTCGCTCTGTAACGGATCCGGTGCTCACGAGCATTCTACCCTATATCCCGCCGCGCGCAAGGGTGCTCGACGTGGGTTGCGGCAACGGGCGACTGGCGTGGTTGCTCGACCGTGAGCGGCCCGGCGCATTCTACGTGGGCATAGATGTGGTATCCGAACTGCTCGAGATGGCCCGCACAAGAACTGCCGGCCTCAAGAACATAACGTCGCAATTCTATATCATAGACATCACACAACCCAATTGGTCATTGACTATTGGCCCATTGGTCATGGATACGGTCGTTTGTCTGGCTGTTCTGCACCACATCCCCGGCTGCGACTTGCGCGCGCAGGTCTTGCACGAGATGGCGGGTCTGCTTGCCCGTGGCGGGTGCATAGTGCTCTCGACCTGGCAGTTCCTCGATAGCCCGCGGCTGCGGCGCAAGATCGTGGGTTGGTCGGAGGTGGGGCTCGCCGAGGAGACGCTGGAGCCAGGCGACTATTTGCTGGACTGGCGGCGCGGCGGGCATGGCCTGCGCTACGTCCATCTGGTGGACGAGGCAGAGGTGGAGCAGCTGGCAGTGGCAAGCGGCCTGCGCGTGCGCGAGACCTTCCGCGTCGGCGGGCGCGAGGGAGATCTGAGCCTGGTTGCCGTACTGGGCAGGTGACCCCCTGCTGGCATCCTTGTCCCCGCGCCTCCGCGTGGTATAATCTCTTCTGTGGACACCTTAACGCCCGGTCAACGCCGTGTTGTGCTCCTGCTCGCCATCGCAGCCGTCGTCGTGCTGGCATTGCTTGCCGGCTTTATCGTGACTGCGATCCAGAGTCTGGAGAGCGCGACACCTGCTCCACTTCCGACTCTCACCCCGCCGCCTTCCACGTCTCTGCCGCCGACACCGTCCCCTGCCCCAACCGTGACGCCGGTGACGGGCATCCAATTCCAGGTGCAGGCCGCCCGTCTGTTCGACCAGGTCGCCCGCCAGGTGGAGAGCCTGCGCGGTCTCGCGCCGCGCGCTGTGGTGCCGCTCAGTTTCCTCGACGAGCGCGAGATGGTCGCGCTTATCCAGAGTGACCCACAGGCCCGCCTCCTGCCTTATACCGCGCTGGGAATTCTACCGAGTGCGGAGATCTCTGCCTGCACCGGCCGTGTGACGAGCCTCTACGTGCCCGCACAGGGGCAACTCTACATCTCCGCGATTCAGCAAGACAGTCCCGACGACCAGGCGCTCCTGGCGCACGCCTACACCCATGCCCTGCAAGATCAGCACTTTGACCTGGGGGCGACGAGGATACGCGCCACGACTACCGACGCTGCGCTGGCCGTGGAAGCCCTGTCTGAAGGAGATGCGACACTGTTGGCCGCCATCTACCGCTATCAGGACACAGCTGCCGCCGACTGGGAGCACCTGGCGGAGTTGCTCGTCGGGGCCGAGCAGCCCGGTTGCGCGGAGGCATTGGATGCAAGCGCAGCCTGGACGTACCTGCAGTACTTCCCGTACTGGGAGGGTCGCCAGTTCGTCGAGGCGCTCTACGAGGCCGGTGGCTGGGCGGCGGTCAACCGCGCCTACGCCGACCTGCCCCGCTCGACCGAGCAGGTGCTCCACCCGGAACGCTATCTGGGGGAGCGGGACGAGCCCGAGGCGGTTCTCATGCCTGACCTGACGGCCGTCCTCGGCAGTGGTTGGACGCTACGCCTGCGCGATACGCTGGGAGAGTTCGCCACCGGCCTGTACCTCGCCGGGACGCTTCCGGAGACCACCGCCTGGCCGGCCGCCGATGGCTGGGAGGGCGACACCCTCGTCGCCTGGGAGCGGCGGGATGAGAGCCGCGTGCTGGTGTGGCGGACGTTGTGGGAAAGCACCACCGAGGCCGTCGAGTTCGAGCGCGCGCTGGTCGCGCTCGTGCCCCAACGTTATCTGCCCGTCCGGCCGATCGAGCCGCCGCCAGACCTGAGTGGCCGATGGTGGGAAACCGGCACCGGTACGATGGCCGTGCTGCGGGTGGGACGTATCGTCGTCCTGGTGCGCGCGCCCGATACGGATACGCTGGCCAAAGTGCTCGGAGTACTTCCCTGAGGTTGGCGCCGATACGGTGGACTGTGTGGCGGGCTATAGTATTGTCCTCGAAAAACTATCACAACCGCGAAGATTTTGCTCTTGGCCGCACCGGCCTGAAAGAGCCGGTGCTGGCGGGATTTCTTCCAGGAAAGAAACGCTTCCAGCGCCGCCGGTTCA
>DAOUBA010000222.1:0-3877 GCA_034432855.1 Anaerolineae bacterium
CGAAATCGAGGCCCAGCACACAATGAGCGTAGCCGGAGGCCTGGGCGAAGAAACACAACAGTTGGCTGTGTGGCCGGATCAATGCGACCATCTCCTCCTGCGTATACCGACGCTGCGGATCGTACTCCATCTCACAATCGAAGACCACCATCACCAAGGCTTTCGTTCAACCGCCTATATCTGGCACTTGTCCACCTAAACAGCAAAAATTGGACATTTGCCCAAAACGTGCTACAATTACTGACACCATCCACCTAAACAGCAAAAATCAGGCAGTATCACCACCCCCTTTCAAAGGAGTTTACGATGGCCAAAAAAAATCCTGGACCAACTCCGTGAGGCTCTGCGCCTCAAACACTACTCCTACCGCACCGAGGAAGCCTATGTGGACTGGGTACGCCGCTTCATCCTCTTCCACGGCAAACGCCACCCCGCCGAAATGGACGCCCCCGAAATCCAGGCCTTCCTCGCACACCTCGCCCAGGAGAAAAACGTCTCTGCCTCCACCCAGAACCAGGCCCTCTCGGCCCTCCTCTTCCTTTACCGTGAAGTCCTCCACAAGGAGATTGACCCTGTCCTTCTCCCCTCCGCTAAACGACCCGAACGCCTCCCGACGGTCCTCACCCGCGACGAGGCCCTCCGTCTCCTGAACCACCTGGACGGCACATACAAACTGATGGCCCAGCTCCTCTACGGCTCCGGCCTCCGCCTGATGGAGTGCGTCCGCCTACGGATCAAAGACATTGACTTTGAATACCGCACCATCACCGTCCGGGATGGCAAGGGCGAGAAGGACCGCATCGTCCCTCTCCCCGAGACCGTCATCCCCGAACTACGCCGTCAGACCCAGCGGGTGTCCATGCTCCACGAGGAGGACCTGGCCGCCGGTGATGGAGAGGTCTACCTGCCCTATGCCCTGGCGCAAAAGTACCCCAACGCTGCCCGCGAATTCATCTGGCAGTACCTCTTCCCCGCCTCCAGACGTTCTGTTGACCCCCGCAGTGGAAAGGAGCGCCGCCACCACCTGGATCCCTCCGGCTTGCAGCGTGCCGTCAAACAGGCGGCCCAAAAAGCAGGAATCCAGAAGCGGGTGACCCCCCACACGCTCCGCCACTCCTTCGCCACCCATCTTCTCCAGGCCGGGTACGACATCCGCACCGTCCAGGAACTGCTGGGCCACAAGGACGTGCGCACAACGATGATCTACACCCACGTCCTCCAGCGCGGCGGCCTCGCCGTCCGCAGCCCCCTCGACTTCTGAACGGCGACCGGCACGGCGTCATCCGGGAGAATCTCGCACCCCAAAAAAGAAACCCGCCGACCTTGACGGCGGGCGGGTCCTGTGGTACAATCCTTTCCGCCAGGGCGGCCCCTTCACCTTGGCCACAGCCTCGGGCTAGGCGTAAGCCGCGAGGCTTTTTCTTTTGGAAACCGCTTCCAGTATAGCACAGTTTTGCATCGCGTGTCAAGTCAACGCGCTGCCGCACCCGGCGCCTGTGGTGGACCCGCTCGACGGTCATCTCCCCCATCGTGACGGCCCGCTGCATTTTGACAGCGGGCAGCCCCTGTGGTACAATTCCCTCTGCCAGGGCGTTCCGTCCTGGCCGTCGCCTCGGGCTCTCACGGCCGCGGGGCGTTTTCGTTTGTCCCCACGCTCACCACTCCCGCATAATCCGAAGTATAATCCCTCCCCAAAAAGAGGAGGCCCACGATGTTGCAACTCATAGCCGACTTTACCAATTCCTGTCACGCCCGGCGGCTGAGTCCACGCACGTTGGAATGGTACGAGTGGCTCCTGGCCAAGTACCGCACCTTCGCGGAAGAGCACGGCCTGGGGTGGGATCAACCTGCCACACTGCACACATTCCTCGCCGGAGTCGCGGCCCAGGCCAGCCCTCATACCCTCCACGCCCACTACCGGGCGCTGCGCCGCTTTTTCAACTGGCTGGAAAAGCGACAGTTGATCCACGAGAATCCGATGCGGGTGCTAGAGCCGCCGCGTCTGCCCGCCTGTCAGCCGCGTCACGTCTCGCCGGAGGAGGTGGAGCGGCTTCTGGCGACGACTGCACAGGATCGGTGGCTGGACCGAAGGGACCGGGCCATCATCCTGTTCCTGTGGGACACCGGTCTGCGCGCCGGAGAACTTTGCACTGGAATTGAGTGACCTGGATTTAGAGCGACGGGTCGTTCTGGTCCGCAACGGGAAAGGTGCAAAAGACCGATGGGTAGCCTTTGGTGAAAAGACGCTGGAGGCATTGGAATCCTGGCTGGAGGCAAGGGGACAGCGGGCGGTGTGCGAACGCCTCTTTGTCAACCGGCATGGGAACTTACGCGGCGAGGACCAGGCCTGATGCTTCGTCGGCGGGCGAGGGAGGCAGGGATTGACAGGCCCATCGGGTCGCACGCGTTTCGGCACGGCTTTGCGGTGGCCTATCTGAACAACGGTGGGAAAATCCACAATCTCCGCCGCTTGATGGAGCACGCTACGCTGCGTTCCACAGAGGTTTACCTATCCGTGGCTGACTAGGAGGCGATAGAGGATCACAGCAGGGCATCGCCAGGGGATCATCTGGGTAGATGAGACAAACAAGCAGGCAGCTTGCTGGTAGGGCATTTGACTGAAAATCAGGGAGTCCCCGGTTCAACTCCGGGTCTCGGCACCTGAATAATGCACACCAGTCGGGGTGAATGACAATGGCTGCTGAACTTCCCATCTATATCACGCTGGAAGAAGCTGCCCGCCGCTATCACCTCAGCCAGCAGATGTTGACCCGCGCAGTCGAGAATGGTATAATCAGGGCAGTGAGGGTCAACGGAGATATTATCGCTGTGGCAGAGGGAGATGTGAAAGTGATGTCCAAGCGAGAAGAATTGTGGAGACGGGTGAAACACTTGGATAGCGTACCCATTGGATTGGAGGAAGCTTGTGCCAAGTATCAACTCAGCTCACCTAGTCTCTACCAGTGGATCACCCGCGGATATGTGCGTGTGCTGCAAGATCAACGTGGAGGTGGGCGCGGACATAAGCGTACTTTGAATGAAACTCCTCTTACCCCAACCGGCAACGTGATTGTTCCAAATTTGGTGATAAGTACAGGGAGACAGACTCCTCCCTGAGTTGAGGGGTGGCTCATCCGGCGAAAAGCGGGCTCATATCGTACCCTATCGGCTGCTCCAGGAGCCAACCGGTCAATGTCGTGACGTTCAGGATGGACTGCGGGCGCTTGTAACCACGCATCGTGCGGTAGCGCTCCTTCACTGCCCAGCCGATCGCCCGTTCTGCGCCGTTGTTGGTGGGATTGATGGCCAACCCCTGAGTGTGTTGGAGCGTCTGGTAGCAGGTGATGCGCTCCCAGTTGTTCCACAGGTCCAAGACGTGATTGCGCATGCGATACCACAGTGAAGCACTCTCGCCCTTCCGTGGCGCAGGAGCAGGGGCGTAGCGCAAGTACAGCTCCTCCAGCCACTGGACTGCTGGCCCTGGCTGGCCGAGGATCAGCCACTCCAACTCCTCCAGGTCGGCCAGCACCTGCTCCGTCGAAAGCGCCAACCCTTGTGGAATTGCCGGTGGGCGCTCCCATACCTCTTCCGCAGCCTCGGCGATGAACGTCAGCACATTCGCGGTCACGTGGCGGCGGCAGATCTGATGGCGTACCCCAGCCTCATCGGCCACTTCCTTGAAGCCATCGGCATCATCGGTCGTCAATACCTCGGCCCTCACCTGCTCCAGAACCGGCAACAACCAGGCCTTCAATGTCTCGGTTTGCTCGTTGTCCAACACGCGGATGTCCAGGATGAGCCCCTGCTCATCGTCTACCGTCACCCCAACCACGATCTCCTCACCCTTGCAGCGCACGTGGGTGGGGTCTCCTCCCAC
>DAOUBA010000223.1:0-2012 GCA_034432855.1 Anaerolineae bacterium
GGGTCGAGGAAGCCGTCCAGCGGCGTGATGGTGCCGTCGGGCGCTTCCCAGGTCACGTCGAGCATGTTGCTGGCGTTGACCACGCGCCCCTTTTCCGGCTCGGCGATGATCCAGTCCATCTTGCACCAGCCGGGTTCCAGGCAGCCATACTCCCAGGTCACCTCCCATGGCTCGCCCGAGGCACGGGTGACCGTCATCCTGCCGGCCTTGACTTCGGCGGGAGACCACGAAATGGGCGATTTGGCGCCGATGGGCTTGCCGTCCTTGACCACGTTCTCCTGCCAGGTACCGAACTTGACCTCGACCAATTGGTAATCGGGGCCTTTGAACTTGTCGAGCGCCTTGTCGCGCATCAGGTTCGCCAGCACGCGGCAGGCCTCCTCGCGGGTGGCGGCCTTGATATTGACGCGCTCGAAATAGTCACAGTCACCGGGGTAGAGTTGGATGATACCCTGCGCGGCGCTGCCGGAGAGGCTGATGGCGGTCTCGACGTTGGGCAGGTCGGGCAATTGGACGATGTCGGCGATGCGGCGATAGCGTTCGAGCGTACCCTTGTCAAAGTCCAACAGGGTGATCTCGTGGCCGTAGATGCCGGCAGCCTCATCCACCTCCCAGCCCATACGGTCGGAGGCGGCCATCGCCGTGAGCCACTGGGCGACGTCGGTCTCGTCCACCTCGACGCCCAGCGTCCTGGCGGTCTTGATGATCTGTTCCACTTCTTGTTCAGCGTTAACCGCTTTCTCTTCCATTTTTCACCTCCAAGGGGTTTCGCTTACCTTGACATTCCAATTAGCATGCTCAACAGGCGAGGCCTGTTGTGACGCTGCACGACGATGCAGGGCAGATTGACGATCACGGTGTACAAAACGTTCAGCAGGCCGGCCACGGGAGGATTCCAGAGAAAGAATGTCAGCGCAGGAATCATTATAAGTATAGCACAAAAGAACGGGCGTGGAAAAGCCTCCGGTCTCATTTGAAACGCACCCTGATCATTCGACTTACACTGGCAACAACTCGTCCAGCCGATACAGCACGTAATCCGGCTGAATGGGGGAGGCAGTCAGCATCTCCGGCGTGGTCACGCCGGTGAGGACGACCGCCGTTGCCATTCCGGCTTCCCGGCCCATGCGTATGTCCGTCTCCAGCCGGTCGCCGACGATGAGGCACTCGGGGGCCGGCAGGCCCAACCGGTCGAGGATGGCGCGGGCGGTGATCGGCGAGGGCTTGCCGACGACGACTTCGACCTGCTTGCCGGTACAGCCTTCGATGGCGCCGATGATCGCCCCGGCGTCGGGCAAGCCGCCGCCGGGGACAGGACAGTAGCAGTCGGCGTTGGTGGCGATCAGGCGCGCCCCGGCGCGGATGGCATCGAAGGCAATCTGCAGTTTGCGGTAGTCGAAGGTGCGGTCGAAGGAGGCGACGACGAACGCGATCTCGTCGGAGCGCTCGCTCAGGCGAAATCCTGCCGCACGCAATTCGTCCAGTAGCGGCGGTTCGCCGATGACGAAGAGCGTCGCGCCGGGCGCTTCCCGCTCCAGCCAACGGGCGAGCACCCAGGAGGAGTTGATCACCTCCTCGGGCGCCGTGGGCACGCCCAGGCGGGTCAATTTGGCAGCATAGTCGGCGCGCGTCTCCAGCGGCTTGTTGCTGAGGAAGACGACGCGGGAAGCGGCGGCACGCAGTACCTCGATGGTGCGTTTGGCCCCCGGAAGAAGCGCGTCGCCCAGATAGACCGTGCCGTCCAGGTCGAGGATGTAGCCGGGAAAGATGCGGGGGGGATGGGTCTGACGGTTACTCATCGGCCGGTTCGAATCTCCACTTGGTTCTTGAGTTATACGTAACATCGTGAATATCGGGTACAATACCGATCACTGGCCCTTTGAGGGGATACGACCAACACAAGGAGGTGATCGGTATGCCCCATCTGCCTTTAACTGCCCTCTCCAGCGAGAAGGAGCAACTGCTCGCCGACTATCAGGAGTATCTACACCGCTGGCGGTATTACCTGGCCG
>DAOUBA010000224.1:0-50306 GCA_034432855.1 Anaerolineae bacterium
GATGACGCGCCCCTTGTTCAGGATCACCACCCGGTCGCACACCTGCTCGACCTCGTGCAGAAGATGGCTGGAGAGGAAGACGGTGCGGCCTTCCTCGTCGGCCAGGCGGCGGATGAACGCGCGCATCTCTTGCATCCCGGCCGGGTCGAGGCCGTTGGTTGGCTCGTCGAGGATCAAGAGTTCTGGATCGCCCACCAGTGCGGCGGCCAGACCCAACCGCTGGCGCATTCCCAGCGAGTAGGTGCCGGCCTTGTCCCTCTCGCGCCCTTTCAGCCCGACCTGCTCCAACACGGCGGGGATGCGTCTCTCGGCCGTGCCGCTGGTGACGCGGGCGAACACGCGCAGGTTGTCCTCGCCGCTCATGTAGGGGTAGAAGGCGGGCGTCTCGACGATGGCGCCGACGCGCCGGAGTGCGCGGCTCAGGTCGCGGCGCACGTCGCAGCCCAACACCTCGGCGCTGCCGGTGGTGGGGTGCACAAGACCCAAAAGGATGGCGATGGTGGTCGTCTTGCCTGCGCCATTGGGACCCAGGAAGCCAAAAACCTCGCCGCGCTGCACCTCAAAGTTGACGCTGTCGAGCGCCGTCAGGCGGCCAAAGCGCTTGGTGAGGTCGAAGGTGCGGATGACAGGAGTGGCATCGTTCATGCAGCCGTTGCCAGCGCCATTTTACTCGGTCACCATCTCCACGAACTGCACCAGGTCCATCACGCGCAGGCGCAGTTTCTGATTGCGGGCGGCTTTGGAGAGCGTGCGCACTGCGGGCGGGCGAAGGCGAACGTGATCACTTTCCTTTGACCGGTAAGGGGCGTACTCGGATACCTTGTTCGCTCACACTGATCAATGCACCGGTTTCTAATTCCTTCGAGAAGCGAGCCAACACTTCGGCCAGATAGCGATTCACCCGGGCAGGGCGCATGTCGCTCAGGCGGAACGTGATCACGCTGGGTACCCTGGCTTGGCTCACCGCCACAATCCGGCTGAAATCGAGATCATGGGTCAGGATCACGCGATCTTCGGAGCGAGCCTTCTCGACGATTTCGCCATCATCGGCTCGTTGAAGTCCCTGATCGCGCAAGTGGATCGCATCGTGGCCCTGGGCGTGTAGGAAAGCGACCGTGCTGCGCGCCAGTCCCATATCAGCGAGAAACCTCACGTTGCGACTCCCGCCGGAACGTAGACGGCCTCCTCGGTCATCCAGGCCGCATAACGCATTGCCTGCCGGATGTCCTCTGCTTCCAGGTCGGGGTACTCGTCTATGATCTCCTCGACTGTCATCCCGTTGGCGATCAGGTTGACGATGAGCGACACGGAAATGCGCATCCCCCTGATGCAGGCTTTGCCGCCCAGAATGTTGGGGTCGAATGTGATCCGGTCAAAACCAAACATGGGCATTCCTCCCAGTTTCTGTTATTGTACCACTACCTGCACCGAGTTGCCAGCACTATCCGGCCGCCATCTCCACGAACTGCACCAGGTCCATCACCCGCAGGCGCAGTTTCTGATTGCGGGCAGCTTTGGAGAGCGTGCGCACGCACTGGGGACAGGCGGAGACGAGCACGGTCGCGTTCACTTCGACCGCCTGAGCAATGCGTTGCACGGCGACGCTCTCCATCAATTGCGGGTCGAACGTCTCCAGATCGCCGCCGCCGCCGCAACAGAGCGCGTGCTCGCGCGCTTGTTGCATCTCGACGAGCGTCCAGCCGGGTATCCGGCTCAACACCTTGCGCGGCGCGTCGTAGATGCCGCTCTTGCGCCCCAGGTCGCACGGGTCGTGGTAAGTCACGATGCCCGTGCGCTGCGGTTCCGCAAACTGCAAACGCCCTTCGACCGCCAGGTCGCGCACCAGTTCCACCGCGTGCACCACCTCGAAGCCCAGCGGCTCGCCCAGGATGTCGGGGTAGAGGTGATGCCACATGTGATAGCACGAGGGGCAGGTGGCGACGACGCGCGGCACGCCCAGGGCGCGCATCTCCCGGACGTTGTGGCGGATCAATTCCTCGGCCTGCTTGAGGTGACCCGCCATCATGAGTGGGAAGCCGCAGCAGCGTTCGTCGCCGCCCAGTGTGGTAAAGCGCACCCCGGCGCGGCTCAGCACATTGGCAAAGCCCTGGGGGATGCCGTAACTCATCGGGAACATGGCCGAGACGCAGCCGACGAAGTAGGCCACTTCGGCCTGGGTATCGCGCACCAGCCCCTCCGGCTTTTGCAGCAGGTTCTCGGTCCAGGCCAGGCGTGAGGCGTTATCTTCGCCGGAGACGTTGTAGTACGTGCGGATGCGCTCGCTCAACATCCCCAGCGCGCGCACGCCTTTTTGCAGCGCCTCGTCGCCATCCAGCGCCTCGACGCCGCCGGGGAGATAGCGCTCCTGGATCACTTTTTGGCGCATGACCTCGACCAGTTTGCGCACGCTCAGGTTGTGCGGGCAGTGGGCGGTGCAGGTGTCGCAGCCCAGGCAGCGCCAGAGGCTGGCGTCGGTTTCCAGCCGGTCGGACAAGCCGAACTGTGCCAGGCGCATCATCTGGGCCGGGCGGTAGCGCATCGCCATCGAGGTCGGGCAGCCCGATGAGCATTTTTCGCACTGGTAGCAGAGGTAGACGTTCTCGCCGCATTCTTCGCGGATGAATTGGGCTAAATCGGTGGTCAAGGTGATTGTCATAGTGGTCTCCAATTGATGTGTGATACGTGAGACGTGAGACGAAACGTGAAACGTGAAACGTGAAAAGTGTCACGCCTCACGCTTCACGTATCACGTTTTACGACTCCCGCTTCCTCCAACAACTGCGGCACGTACTGTTCCCAACCGAGGGTCATGACGTGTATTCCCTGGCACATCCCCCTCATCTGTCGGATCAGACGCGCGCCGATTTCGACCGCTTTGGCCGGACGGTCCGGCTTGTCCACGCTACCGATCTCCTCGATCAACGGCTCCGGGACATTGACCCCTGCCACGTTGCTGTTCATAAAGCGCGCCATAGCAGCCGACTTGAGGAGGATGATGCCGACCAGGATGGGGACATGCAAGTGCTCGACCTGGCGCACGAAGGACTCGAACTGCGCCGGGTCGTAAACCGCCTGGGTCTGGAAGAACCTGGCGCCGGCCTCGACCTTCTTTTCCATCTTGGCGATCTGGGGGCCGAGCGGGTTCGCGCCGGGGCTGACGACCGCGCCGGGAAAGAAGGTCGGCACCCCCTGGAGCGGCTTGCCTGCCAGGTCGTGCCCGGCCTGTAATGTGGCTACCGCTCGCAGGAGCATGACCGAGTCCAGGTCAAAGACCGGCATGGCCTGCGGATGATCGCCTAGCGAGACATAGTCGCCGGTGAGACAGAGCAGGTTTTCGATGCCCAACACCGCTGCGCTCAACAGGTCGGATTGCAGCGCGATGCGGTTGCGGTCGCGGCAGGTGATTTGGAAGATCGGCTCGATCCCGCGCTCGTGTAGCAGATGGCACACGGTCAGCGAGCCCAGCGTCATCACCGAACTCTGCTGGTCGGTGACGTTGATGGCGTCCACATAGTCGCGCAGCAGTTCGGCCATTTCCAGCAGATGTGCCACGTCCGTCCCTTTGGGCGGGCCGAGTTCGGCGGTGACGACGAAACGGCCTGCGGCGAGGGATTCGGCCAGCCTGCTCATCGCGTCCCTCCTGTTGCCTCTTCGCGCTTGTTGATGAAGCCCGGATGGCGGGCGGCGCTCCAATCTTTGGGCTCGCGGATGGTCAGGAAGCGCTCTCGCTGGCCCAGCGCCTCCATCCGCTCGTAGATGGCGACCCAGGCGCAGTCGCGCTCGCGGTCTACCTCGCACTTGCCGTCTTTGTAGCCGCCGCACGGGCCGTTCATCAGCCCCTTGGGGCAGAGCGTGACCGGGCAGATAGCGGCGGTCTCGGCCAGGATACACGCGCCGCAGAGACGGCAGCGCTCGTCGCAGACGCTGAGGTTCTGTAAGCGGGCCAGGAAGCGCGTGTTGAGCGCCGGATAGACGGGCGTGTCCAGCAACGCGGCCACGGTCTGCACGCCGGCCCCACAGGCCAGGACGAGCAGAGCGTCTGCGGCCTCCACCTGGACGCTGTTCTGCTTCAGCAACCGGCGCGTAGTGCGCACGTCGCACGTCGCTTCCTCGGTGACGATCCAGCCGGTGCAGGTCTTGCCCGCTTCGGCCAGCCGGGCCGCCATCTCGCGCGTCTCCTTTTCGCCGCCGGTGCCCCAGGTCGTGGCGCAGACGCCGCAGCCGATGAGGAACAGCCGCTCGTGTCCCGTCAGCGAGCGCAGGATTTCGGCGAACTCTTTCTGCTCGGTGATGATCATTTCTCCCCCCTCCCTGCTCCCTGTTCACTGATCCTTGCTCCCTAACCTCGCTTGAGCAACCGCGCGATGCGCGCCAGCAGTTCTGCCGGGCGCACCGGCTTGTCAATGAAATCGTCCGCCTCCAGCATCATGCCGTCTTGCAGCGAGTAGGCTGTCTCGCTGATGCGCTGCGAGAGGCTGGTGACCATAATGACCGGGATGTGCCACAGTTCCGGGTCGCTCTTCAGTTTCTCGCACACGTGAAAGCCGTCGTGCGTGGGCATGATGATGTCCAGCAGGATCAGGTCGGGCCGCTCCTCCTGGACTCTGGCCAACGCTTCGTCGCCGTCGTAGGCTACGATTACCTCGTAAGGCACGCTCTCCAGCACGGTGCGGGTCGCCTCGACAAAGTCGGGGTCATCGTCCACGAGGAGTATCTTGGTTCCTGCCATACTTCACCCCCGCTTCAACAGTTTTCCGACGCGGCGCAGCAACTCGGCCGGCGGGACCGGTTTTTCGATATAATCCTGCACGTCCATGGCCAGTCCGGTTTCCAACTCGTAGCGGCGGTAACTGGCGTCTTCGCGCACGCTGGTCAGGATCATGATGGGCAATTTGCCGTAGTGGGGCTTTTCGCGCAGTTCCCGCACCACGGCAAAGCCATCCATGCGTGGCATCAGCAAATCCAGGATGAGGAGATCGGGCGGGTTCTGTTTGATCGCCTCGATGCACTGCAACCCGTCGCGTGCCGTGTGCACCTCGTACTCGTCCACGCTTTCCAGTATGGTGGTGATCGCCTCGATGATGTCCGGGTCATCGTCTACTACGAGAATTTTGTATTGCTGCTCCATACGCCTTCCCTCCTGAAATCTATGCGGGGCAGGCTCGAAAGCCTGCCAACAGCCTGGAAAGGCCAGCCCACCTCTACACGATGGGTCTGGGATAGAGGCCGGCCCGCTCGACGATCACGGGCACGATGTCCTCCCAGGCCACCGCCATAATGTGAATCCCACGCACGCCCTCGATCCGGCGTACCTGTTCGATGATCTCCAGGGCGATCTTGACTCCCTCCTCTTTCGCGTCTGCGGCGTCTTCCATGCGCTCGACGAGTACGTTGGGCACGCTCAGGCCGGCGACGTAATCGCGCATATAGCGCGCCATACCGGCCGATTTCATCGGAATGATGCCGGCCAGGATGTACACCTGCTGGTGCAGGCCGCGCTCGCGTACCTTCTCCATAAAACGGGCGAAACGCTCCACGTCGAACACGCCCTGCGTCTGGATGAAATCGGCGCCGGCGCGTACCTTCTTCTCCAGCCGCAGGGGGCGGAACTCGAAGGGGTCGCCGAAGGGGTTGGCCGCCGCGCCGATGAACAACGGCACCTCGCCGGAGACCTTATCGCCGCAGAGGAACTGGGCCTCGTCGCGCATGCGCTTGGCGATCTGGATCAACTGCATCGAATCCACGTCGTGCACGTTCTTGGATTCGGGATGGTTGCCGAACTTTTGATGGTCGCCCGAAAGGCACAACAGGTTGCCGATGCCCAACGCCACGGCCCCCAGGATGTCCGATTGCATGGCGATGCGGTTGCGGTCTCGGCACGTCATCTGCATGACCGGATCGAGTCCGGCCTGTTTGGCAATCGCGGAGGCTGCGACGCTGGACATGCGCACCACCGCCGTCTGATTATCGGTGATGTTGACCGCATCCACGTAGCCTCTGAGGACATCGGCCTTGCGACGGACAAAGTCGGCGCTGGCTCCCTTGGGCGGCCCCAATTCGGCGGTGACGGCAAAATGTCCTTCTGTCAGTACTTTCTCTAGATTGGTCCCACTCTTCATTTTTGCGCTATCCTCCTGCAAGTATACATCGTTTCAGCGGGATTCGCCATCGGGCGGTTCGGCAGGCGTGGTGTCCTCTCGGCCGGCGCGTTCCCCCGGCAACGGCAGGTTACGCGGGATGACCACGGTGAACCGGGTGCCCGTCTTGCCTTCCTGATAAGGGCTTTCGAGCCAGATACGTCCCTGGTGTGCATCTACGATCTTTTTGGTGATGGAAAGCCCCAGCCCGGCCCCACTCACATCGCCGACGTTGCGCGCCCGGAAAAAGTCTTCAAAGATGTTGGGTTGGTCCTCGGGTGGGATGCCGATGCCTTCGTCGCTCACCTCTATCCACAACTCCTCCTCCGTATCCCAGGTGTGGAGCGTGACGGTGCTGCCCCGTGGCGAGAACTTGATGGCATTGCTGAGCAGGTTGGTGAGCACCTGGCGCAACCGCTGGGGCGAGCCTACCATCTCCCGGAATTCTTGCGGCGCCACGATCTTGATCGTAATGTCCTTTTCCCTGGCCGCCACCACGACGTCCTCGACCGAACGGTCGCCAAACTCGCGCGGGTTGAGCCGCACGAACTCTTGTTGGATCTGTTCAGGGCGCATGCGCGCCAGGTCGAGTAGATCGTTGATCAAACCGGAGAGGTCGTGGATGCGCAACAGGCTGCGCTCCAGCATGCGCTGCTGCTTGGCGGTCAATTCGCCGGTGAAGCCATCCACCATCACCCGCAAATAGTTCTCCACGGCGGCCAGCGGGGCCTTGAGTTCGTGCGAGACGATGGAGAGGAAATAGGTCAGCGTGTCGGTCATGTCCTTTAACCGCGTGCCGACCATTTCGGCGATGCCGCTCATCAGCCTGTAGGCGGCGCGGGGGTTCTGCGCCAGGAACTCTTGCAGCGGGCCGACGTCGAAGGCGATGAACTTGCACGCTTCCAGGCAGACGCAAGAGACGGTAAAGACGTAGGGAGGCACCACCGTAGACCAGCCCACCGCCTCGCCCGGCCCGACGATGCTCACGTTGGCCCGACGCACCGACCCGTGGCGGCCCAACTGGATGCGTTTCTCGAGCGCCACTTTGCCCATCAATACCAGCCGCAATTTGTCGGCCGGATCACCCTCGTGGGCAAAGACGGCCCCTTCTTCCCACGTCTCGATCTCGCCGAGCCCTGCCAGTTCCTCCAGGTCCTCGGTAGGGATGTAGGCCATCAGGGGAAAGCGTTTCAGCATCTCAGCGGTGATCATCGTCCATCACCCCTCGCCGACGCTCTGGTCGGTAGCGTGAACGAAAAGCGACTGCCTTTGCTGCCTTCAGCACACGGGCTTTCGACCCAGATACGGCCCCCGTGAGCCTCGACGATCTTGCGGGCCGTGCTGAGGCCTAGACCGGCGCCGGGTACAAACTCCGATCGCTGCACCTGGGCGTAATCCTCAAAGACGTGCGGCAAATAGAAGGCGGGGATGCCCGGGCCTGCATCTATCACGTCTACTTGCACCCCATCTGGGTGCTGATGCGCTGCCAGCGTCACCTCTGTGTGGCGCGACGAAAACTTGATAGCGTTGTCGAGCAGGTTGGTGACGACCTGTTGCAATCGGCGAGGCGCCGCATATACCAGTGGCAGTCGTGGCGGTAGTTCCACTTTGATCTCGATGCTTTTTTCCTCTGCTTTAGCCCGTACTTCTTCGAGTGATCGCTGCACGATGTCGCCCAGTGCCGTGGGCTCCATTTCGGCCAAGACGCGCTCCGGAGCCAGTTGCGCTACATCCACGAAATCGTCAATCAGCCGGATCAACTCCAGGGTGCGCTGATTGGCCCGTTCCATCCACCAGCGCTGTTTGGGATTGACCTCACCGACAAAGCCGTCGAGGATCGTCTGAAGGTAGTTGGCGACCGCCGCCAATGGCGTCTTGAGGTCGTGCGAGGCGAGCCCCAGGAAAAAGACGCGCATGCGATCCAACTCTGCCAGTTTCCGGTTGATCTCGTCCAGTTCGCGCTCTTTCGCCTGCGCCTGTTGCTCCCAGCGGCGGCGGCGCTCGGTGACGAGAGTCGTCGCCACTGCCGTCAGGACGACAAGCGCGGTGGCAAATCCCGCCACCATGGTCGCCAGATATGGCCCCCGCCGATGGAGGTCGTCTGGCGCGAAACCTTCCAGGTGGACGTGGGGCAGCCAGCCCAGGAATTCCACCCCCACCAGCAGCGCGAACAGGCCGACTGCCAGCGCCGCTACTCCGTAGGCGGCCCGGCGGCTGAGCAGGATGCCGGCAAAGGCGACGGGAACGAAGTAGAACAGGAAGAGCGGCGTCTCGATCCCGCCGGCAAAGTGCAGCAGGGCGGTCAATGCGACGAGGTCGGCGATGATCTGGGCAAGGGTCAGGCGTCGGCTCCATCGCCCGCGTCGGCGCTGCCAGGCGCTGAAGACGATGTTGCAGAGGGCGACAGTTGCAACGATGCCCAGCACCGGTAACGACGACGCACCAATCTTCAAGTAGGCCACCGGCCATCCGCACGCTATCGCGCCGATGGCTGCCCAGCGTAAACGGGTGTAACGCCACAGCCAGTGCACCGCTTCCTGTTCTTCGACCGACAATTCGTGCTGACCGCTCATCTGTGGGTTGTCTTGCTGCGGATACCTCGCTTCGGCGAGGAGGCCGCACGTCCCACCATCTGGACCGCAGGGTAGTTCAGGTCTCTTGGTGTGCTTCGACCAGCCGCAGGTCCTCGCGCACGATCTTGCGCGGGCCGCCGTCGCGGCTCTTCGACCAGTTCTTGGGCGGCTGAATCTCCAGCAACGCCTCTGTCCGCCCTAGCGCCGTGGCGCGGTCCCAGATCAACTGCCAGGCGCAGGGACTTGTGCGATCCACCTCGCATACCCCGTTCTGCGATCCGCCGCAGGGGCCGTTGAGCAACTGCTTGGAGCAGCGGGCGATGGGACAGATGCCCAGCGTGATGCCCAGGATGCAGTCCCCGCAGGCCTGGCAGCGTTCCTCCCATACCCCCTGTTCCTCCGGCAACCCCAGGAAAGTCGTGTTGAGGCCGGGCAGGGTGATGGCTTCGGGAAACCGCTCGTTCATCGCCTGCACGCCGATACCGCAGGCCAGGCTGAGGATCACATCATATTCGCCCAGCCGCTCTTTGAGCGGGTCAATGTACTCCCACTCGCACTGACGCTGCACGGTGACCTCGTCCACCTCCATTGGGTGGCCGTCGAGTTTGCTCTTCATGCGCAGGGCCGAGGCCAGAATGCCAACTTCTTTCTCGCCGCCGGCGAAGCAGACGGTGACGCAGGTGCCGCAACCGACGACGAGCACGCGCCTGGCGTTGCCCAGTAGGGCGATGATTTCTTCGAGGGGTTTCTGTTCGGCGACGATCATGATAACCTCCGTATTGCGTGGGTGGGTTGTTGGTGATTGGGTATTGGGTATTGGGTATCAGGTGTTGGTCATTCGGGTCTTTAGCGGGTTGGGGCCCAGTGTGCGTATCTTTTCTGTCATCTCTTGGGCTTTTTCGGCGAATTGGGTGCCCATGGCCGAGGAAAGGTTGACCATCGCCACGCGTTCCCCGCCTAATCCGATCCGGTCGAGGAGTTGGGCGATATATTGGACTCTGCGTTTGGCGTTGAGATTACCTTCCAGGTAATGACAATCGCCTTCCAGTCAACCGGCCACCATCACGCCGTCGGCGCCGTGCTCGAAGGCGTGGAGCACCTCGGTGACCTCCACCCGCCCGGTGCAGGGCACCTCGACGATACGCACGCCGGGCGGGTACTGGATACGCAGGCCGCCTGCCAGGTCTGCCGCAGCGTAGGCACAGTGGCGGCAACAGAAGGCGAGGATGGTGGGTTCAAAGGTTGTTTCAGTCATTGGCTCTTTCCTCATAACATCACGATAGCGATCCAATCCGCGAAACGCAGTTCCCGACCAATTGTGGCTCCAACAACGCCGTGATGCTCGCCTCCACCTGCACGTCGCGGTAGCGCAGCAGTTGGATGGCCTTGGCGGGACACTCGGCCACGCAGATGCCGCAGCCGTGGCACTGCGCCGGCTCGATGTACGCCGCGCCGATGATGCCGCCCACGCCGCTGAAATCGGCGCGCACCTGCGGCACGTCATACGGGCAGATACGCACACAGGTCAGGCAGCCGACGCACTTGTCCGCGTCTACCTGCGCCACCACGCCGCCGACCTCGAGCACGTCCTTGCTCAGGATGGTCAGCGCGCGGGCGGCGGCGGCCTGCGCCTGGGCAATCGTCTCGTCGAGGAACTTGGGATAGTGGGCCATGCCGGCCATAAAGATGCCGTCGCTGGCGAAATCCACCGGACGCAGTTTGACGTGCGCCTCCAGGAAAAAGCCGTCGAGGTCTTGCGAGACCTTGAGCCGCGTCGCCAGGTCCTCCGCCCCCTCCGGCGGCACCACCGGCATACTGAGCACGAGCAGGTCGGGGTGGAGTTCCAGTTCTTCGCCCAGCGATGGCTCCCACACCCTGACGGTCAAGGGATTGGTGATTAGTGATTGGTAATTGGGGTTTCCTGATCCCTGATCCCTAATCCCTAATTCCTGATCCCTAATCCCTAATCCCTCGACTATGGGCTTGCGGTCGGGGTCATAGCGCACGAACATCACCCCTTGCCGCCGCGCCTCCTGATACAGCCGCTCCTTGAAGCCGAAAGCGCGCACGTCGCGGTACAGGATGGTGATGCGCGCATCGGGGTTGATCTGCTTGAGCGCGAGCGCGTGCTTGATGGCGCTGGTGCAGCAAATACGTGAGCAATATCGCTCTGCAGGGCCTATACACTGAACCATTACTACCGAATCGGGGATTGGGGATTGGGGATTGGGGATTAGGGACTCGAATTCCTGCTGCGTGATGATGCGCGGATCGCTGCCGTAGCCATAGTCCGGCCCGCGATACTCGGCCCCGCCAGTGGCGACGATGGTCGCGCCATGTCGCACTTCGATTTCGCCGTCGGGCGTGCGCAGCCACGAGGTAAAACTGCCGACAAAGCCACTACTTTCGAGAAACTCGCTCTGCAGATGCACCGTGATCCGCGGATGCCGCTCGACCCGTTCGATCAGCCCTTGCAAGAAAGGTTGAGTATCATGCCAGACCAGGTTGGTGTTTGGTAGATTGGTAGATTGGTAGTTGGTAGATTGGTTACCATCTACCAATTTACCAGTTTCCCAATTTACCAGTGTGCGGATGTTCCACAGGTTGCCTCCAAGTCGCTCCGCCCGCTCCACCAGGTGTACAGGGATGCCCTGATCGGCAAGCGTCAGTGCGGCGGTCATTCCCGCCGGGCCTCCGCCGAGGACGAGCACCATCTTCTCTACTTTCACCGGCGTCTTGTAGAGCGGCTCCAGTGTCAGCGCTCGTGCGACCGCAGCACGCACCAAATCCCTGGCCTTCTCCGTCGCCGCCCCGTGATTGTCCGAGTGCACCCAGGAGCATTGGTTGCGGATGTTGGCCATGTGGAACATGCCGGGGTTCAGGCCCGCCTGGCGGATGCAGTCCTGGAACAGCGGCTCGTGGGTGAGCGGCGTGCACGAGGCGACTATGACCCGGTTGAGGCCGAGTTCCTGCACCTTTTCCGCGATGCGCCTGATCGAGTCCTGGGAGCAGGTGTAGAGGTTGTGCTCGGCGTGCGCCACGCCTGGCAGACTGGCTGCATACTCGGCCACTCCGGGCACGTCGAGAAAGCCGCCGATGTTGGAGCCGCAATGGCAGACGAATACGCCCACGCGCGGCTCTTCGGCGGACGTGTCGCGCTCCGGAGGGTAGACCACCTCCTCGGTGCACGTCCAGCGGGCCGGGGCGAGAATCGCTCCCGCGACTGCTGCTGCGCCCGTGGCTTCGACCACCGATTCGGGGATGTCCTTTGGCTCGCGGAACGGCCCCACGGCCAGGATGCCCGACCTGCTCGTCTGGAGCGGCGCAAAGGGCTGTGTACGACAAAAGCCGTGCTCGTCCACGTCCACATTCAACCGTCGCGCCAGTTCGCGCACGCTTTCGGGCACCTCCATGCCCACGGAGAGCACGACCATATCGAATTCTTCTTCGGTGATTAGGGATTGGGGATTGGGGATGGGAGAATCCTCCTCCCTAATCACTAATCCCTGATCCCTAATCACTTTTTCGGCAACGTACCGCAAAACGAGATTGTGTGTCTTGGGGTTTTCCCGCACAAACGAGACCCGCGAGCGCACGTAGCGGATGCCGTACCGTTCCTCCGCCCGGCGATAGTACTCGTAATAGCCCTTGCTGAAGGCGCGCATGTCCATCATAAAGATGGTCACCTGTGTATCGCGTTCGTGCTCGATGGCCATGATGGCTTCTTTGGTGGCGTACATGCAGCACACGGCGGAGCAATAGTCGTGCTCGGCGTCGCGTGAGCCGATACATTGCAGGAAGGCGATCTTTTTCGGACGCTCGCCGTCCGAGGGCCGCCGCACGTGGCCGAAGGTGGGCCCGGAGGCGGAAAGCAGCCGCTCGAATTGCAGCGCCGTGACGACGTTGGGGAAGCGCCCCCAGCCATACTCGGCAGCGCGTTCGGCGTGAAAGACCTCGTAGCCAGGAGCCAGGATGATGGCGCCGACCTGGATGTCTTGCACGCGCTCGACCATGTCGTGGTCCACGGCGCCTGCCTTGCACTCGTACCAGCAACTCAGGCACTCGGAGCAGATGCCGCATGCCAGGCAGCGGGCCGCTTCGGCTTGGGCCAGTTCGTCGGTGTAACCGGTCTCGACCTCGGCAAAGGTGGCGACACGCTCCTCGACCGGCAATTCGGGCATCGGGACGCGCGGCGTGACCTTGACCTCGCCGCGCTCGATGTGCTCCTGGATTTCGGCGCGGCTCAGGTCAACTACCGGGAGTTCCGGTTTCAACTTGGGCTCCAGTTCCTCGCCGCGCAGGTAGCGGTGGATGGATTCGGCGGCGCGGTGGCCGGCGGCGACCGCCTCGATGACGAAGGCGGTGCCGGTGGTGGCATCGCCGGCGGCAAAGACGCCAGGCCGCGTGGCGGCATAGGTGTTGGGGTTGACGGCGATGGTCTGCTGGCGGGTGATGCCGACGCCGGCGCTTTCTGGGATGAAGGCAAGGCCCGCGCGTTGCCCGATCGAAAAGATGACCGCGTCGCAGGAGATCACGTGCTCCGACCCCGGCTCGGTCTCCAGCGTCAGCCGTCCGGTCTCGTCGAACTGCATGAAGGTGACGTTGAGACATTCCACCCCGGCGACCCGACCATTGCCATCCGAGAGAATCCGTTTGAACGAACGCGCCGGATGGATGTGTACGCCTTCGGCCTCCGCCGCCTCGATCTCCCAGCGATGGGCGGGCATCTTTTCGTAACTCTCCAGGCAGGCCATGTGGACCTCTGCCGCGCCCAGACGCACCGCCGTGCGCGCTACGTCTATGGCTACGTTGCCGCCGCCTAGTACCATCACCCGCTTGCCGGCGATGTCCGGTGGATTGCCCAACCGCACGTCGCGCAGAAAGACGGTGTTGACCAGCACGCCATCGAGATCGGCGCCTTCGATGGGCAGTTTGCGCCCTTCGTGCGCGCCGACGGCGATGAGCACGGCGTTGAACCCTTCGGCGAACACGTCATCGAGGTTGTTCACCGTCGTGTTCAGGCGCAGTTCCACACCCAGGTCTATGATGTCCTGCACCTCGCGATCCACGATCCAGGAAGGGAGGCGGTATTCCGGCACACCGACGCGCAGCATGCCACCGGCGACGGGCAACGCCTCGAAGACCGTGACGGCGTAGCCCAGTTTGCACAGGTCCTGCGCGGCGGTGAGGCCACACGGCCCTGCGCCGACAACGGCGACGCGCTCGGAGTAGCGGCGTTCTGCCGGCTGAGGTGGGATGCGCGGTTGGGCATAGACCTTGTCGGTGACGAAGCGCTTGAGCGCGTGGATGTTGATCGGGTCGTCGAGTTTACCGCGATTGCAGGCGTCCTCGCAGCGGTGGTTGCAGATGCGCCCGCAGATGCCGGGGAAAGGGTTGTCCTCCTTGATGACGCGCAGCGCGTCCTCGTAGCGCCCCTCGCGGATGAGCGCGATGTAGCCCTGGGCGCGCTGTCCGGCGGGGCAGGCGTTACGGCAGGGGGAAATGCCGCGCTTTTCGATGGCGTAGGCGTTGGGCACGGCCTGCGGGTAGAGTTTATAGGCCGCGTGCTGTGTGGCCATGTTCTCGTCGAAGCGCCCGGGGATGATGACCGGGCATACCTGACCGCAGTCGCCGCAGCCGGTGCACTTGGTCAGATCAACGTAGCGCGGGCGGGTGCGCACGCGCACGGTGAAATGGCCCGCCTCACCTGTCGCGCCGAGCACCTCGCTATCCACGAGCAACTCGATGTTGCGATGGCGGCCCACGTCCACCAGTTTGGGGCTGATGGTGCACATCGCGCAATCGTTGGTGGGAAAGGTCTTGTCCAGTTGCGCCATGTGGCCGCCGATGGCGGATTTCGTCTCGACCAGGTAAACCTTGTAGCCGGCCTCGGCCAGGTCGAGCGACGCCTGCATGCCGGCGATCCCGCCGCCGACGACGAGGACGGCGCCGGTCACCTTGTTTTCGCCTGGAAACGCATTGGGCATTGTTGAGAACTCCGTCTTCTCAGGAATGAATAACGGACAAGAGGGTACAAGAGCTGCGAAACGGGTGCCTGCCCTTTCGCGCCTTTCGCGTCTTTCGTGTCTTTCGTGCGTTTCGCTCTATTTCGCGTGTTTCGTGTTCATTCCGTGTTCTCGTACCCCAGTATTTCCCGCATGAACGGCGATTCGGCGACGGCGCAGGGGGCGCACACGTATCCGTCCTTATCGTACATGTACCCATCTTCGCCCAGCCGGATCACCGCGCCGCACCTGGTGCAGTGCGTAGGTTCATACTCGGGCGGGTTTTCCAGTTTCTCGAAATTGTACTCGTTGGTGCCATACCAGACGTACATCTCGGTCGGGAAACTGTCTCGACACTCCTGGCAATCCTGCCATCGCCCCGCATGTCCTTCGTTGTAATGATACGAACAGAGCGTGTAGTGGCGGTGGTTCCTGTGACAACTGTTGCGGGCGTAGGAAAACAGCACGTACTTGTCCTCGTCGTCGCAGATCCAGTTGTCACAGCATTCGGTCTTGGTCAATTTCCCGGTCTTGCCGCACAGGCCGCAGCGTGGCTTGTCGTCAGAGCGGGTCCGGCGGCGCTTTGCTTCGGTCTTACGTTTCGAGGTTGCCATATCTTCCTCCTGTCTATTCCACTTTTGTTGCTCACACCGGTCAATTCCCTGCGTGCGTCTCGTTGACGAGGTACTTGGCCGCCACGGTTTGCAGTGTGCAGGGCGCCGGTTGTCCCTGGCGGATCAACCGCAGCGTGTTCAGGTCCGATTCCCATACCGTGTCGCCTGGGGCGATCAGACAGATGCTGCCCGGCCGATACGCGGTCAACAGACGTCCGTCCTTGTAGTAGAAGTGCTCGCCGCTCTGTCGGGTGGCAAACGCCCGCATGAAGAGGGGAATGTCGTTGGGCTTGAACCACAGTTTGATCTCGCGCTCGGCTTCCTCGAGCGTTGCCGAGGCGTGGATCAGATTGTCGTATCGTTGGCCGATGACTTGGCCCGTACTGTCTTTCAGGTCAACCACTACACCCAGCGAGCGGATGCACCCTGGTTGCTGTTCTCGTGCAACATTGGGATTGGTGGGCCCAGAGATCTTGCGCAGTTTTTCCACGGCATCCGGTCCATGATACACAATGGCGATCACCCTGCGCTTGTGCGGCTCGTGGGGATAGTGGAGGTTCCCCATGATGTACTCGATGAGCGAGGGGAAGAACGCCTTGTCGCGATGTTCGGCATAGTGCTCTTCGGCCAGCATCTGCGTGACGTGGACGACCTTCAATCCGGCAAAGCGCAGGCCGGTGTGGAATTCGGATAGCAGTGAGAGCACGTATCCGGTCAGCGAGTTCTTCAGAGCATCCGGTTTGATGAGCACGAGGGTCTGCTCCATATCTTTTGACATTGATGTTCTCCTGGTGGGAATAGTTCGGGCGTCTTATTTTACCACAAAGCAGAGCAATCTGCATCGAAGCGGTCGGGTATCGTGTAGGACTTTTTACTCACCGATGATTTTGACCAGCACGCGCTTCCTGCGCTGCCCGTCGAACTCGCCGTAGAGAATCTGCTCCCACGGCCCGAAATCCAGCCGCCCCTCGGTCACTGCGACGACGACTTCGCGCCCCATCACCTGTCGCTTGAGATGCGCGTCGCCGTTGTCCTCGCCGGTGCGATTGTGGCGGTAGCGGTTCGTTGGCTCGTGCGGCGCCAGTTGCTCCAGCCAGTCGTCGTAATCCTGGTGCAGGCCTGACTCGTCGTCGTTGATAAAGACGGACGCCGTGATATGCATCGCATTGACCAGCGCCAACCCTTCGCGGATACCGCTCTCCCGCAGACAGGCTTCCACCTGTGGCGTGATGTTGATGATGGCGCGACGGGTCGGGACGTCGAACCACAGTTCCTTGCGGTAACTCTTCATCGCGTCCCTCCCTTAAGTGGGCTGGGGCCCAATTCACGAATGCGTTCCGTCATCTGGCGGGCAACGTCGGCAAACGTGTTCCCCATCCCGCCGGAGACGAAGAACATCTCCAACCGTTCGCCGCCCAGGCCGATCTCGTCGAGCAGTTTCTTGGTGTACCCCACACGCGCCCGCCCGCGCTCGTTGCCGTGCACGTGGTGACAGTTGCCGATCGGGCAGCCCACTACGCAGACGCCGTCGGCGCCTTGCTCGAATGCTGCCAACAGATAGCGCGTGTCGGTCTTGCCGGTGCAGGGCAGTTTCACCAGTTTGATGTTGGCCGGGTACTTGATGCGCAGCGCGCCCGCCGTGTCGGCGGCCATATAGGCGCAGTAGATGCACGTGAAGACGGTGATTTCGGGTTTGAAGCCGTTGTCCTCTGTGCTCTCGGTCATTGATGTTCCTTCGTGATGGGTGTGGCGTGAAGCGTGAAACGTGAAGCGTAAAACGTAAGGCGTAAAACGTGATCAGCATGCCCACGATCCCAGCGGCAGGGCCAGGATTTGTTCGTCTCGATAGTTGACCAGTTGGATCGCTTTGGCGGGGCATTCGCCGGTGCAGGTGCCGCAGCCGGTGCAGAGCGCCGGGTCAATGTAGGCCGCGCCGCGGATGCCGCCGACGCCCACGTCGGAGTAGCGCACCTTCGGGATTTCGAATGGGCAGGTGCGCACACAAGTCAGGCAACCCACACACTTGGCCTGATCCACTACCGAAACGATACCGCCGATGTAGAGGCGCGGCGCGGCGAGGATGGTGAGCGCGCGGCCCGCCGCTGCCTGCGCATTGGCGATGCATTCCTCGATGAACTTGGGATAGTGCGCCATCCCGCAGACGAAAATCCCCTCGCGGGCAAAATCCATCGGGCGCATCTTGAGGTGCGATTCCAGGAAGAAGCCTTCAGCGGAAAGCGGCACGTCGAGGATGCGGGCCAGTTTTTCCGTTCCCTCGGACGGCTGGATCGCCAGGCTGAGTGCCACAAGGTCGAGATGCAGTTCCAGTTCCTCACCGAGCGACGGTTCCCATATTCTTACGGTCAAGGGATCACTGATCACTGATCCCTCCACCACCGGCATGTGTGCCGCGTCGTAGCGTACAAAGAGCACGCCGCGCTGGCGCGCTTCGGTGTAGAACCTTTCGCGGAAACCGTAGGTGATGATGTCGCGGTACAGCACGATGACACGGCAATTCGGGTTGAGCAATTTGATGCGCGCCGCGTTTTTCATCGTATTGGTGCAGCAGGTGCGGCTGCAATACTCGACCGCATCGGGGCGGCGCACGCACTGGATGAGGACGACCTCTTTCAACGCCGCGATCTCTTCCGGGCGGTGGGTGATCTTCTCTTCCAGGTCAACGGCGGTGATGACACGCTTGTCTCGCCCCAGCAGGTACACGTCGCCGCGCCACTCCTGCCCCCCGGTCGCCACGATGGTGACGCCGTGTTCGATCTGTATGTCGCCGGCTGGCGTGCGGATTGTGGAACGGAAGCGGCCCACGCTCCCTTCGTGTGCGATCACCTCCGAGCGGGTGAGGACGTCAACATGCGGATGGCCTAGCACGCGGTTGCTCAGGTCGCGCAGCAGCCGCTGGGGATTATCCCCTTCGGCGACGTAGTAGATGTGTTGCAGGTTGCCGCCCAGGGCGGCTTGACGTTCGACCAGGATGACGTCGTAGCCAGCGTCGGCGATGTTGAGCGCAGCGGTCATTCCCGAGACGCCGCCGCCGATGACCAGTGCCCGCCGGACGGGTTCGAGTGGCTGCTTGTGCACCGGTTGCGCCAGTCGCGCCCGCGCTACTGCCAGGCGCACCATCTCCTTCGCCATACGGGTGGCGCCGGCCGGATCGCCCACGTGCGGCCAGGCGCATTGCTCGCGCACGTTTGCCATCTCCATCAGGTAGGGGTTGAGCCCGGCCTGGCGCACGATGCGCTGGAACAACGCCTCGTGCGTGCGGTGGCTGCACGCCGCGACGACCACGCGATTGAGGTTGTGCTCGGCGATGGCCTGCCGGATGCGCTCCTGGCCGTTCTCCAAGCAGGCATAGTCTATCGTCTCGGTGTACACGACGCCGGGGAGGGTTGCCGCGAAAGCGGCCACGGCGTCTGTGTCCACGACGCCGGCAATGGTCGGGTAGCAGCGGCAGACAAAGACGCCGACGCGCGGCTTTCTCCGCGTCACGTTGCGCTCCGGCGGTAGCCCGTCGGGCTTCCACAGGAACGGGTACTCCCGCTCGTAAGCCTGTGCGCCGAGTTCCGCAGAAAGCAGCCGCATCACGTCGCCGGCGGCCCCGGCAGCATCCAGGATCGTCTCGGCGATCTCTTTGGGCGAGGAGAACGTCCCGCAGACGTAGATACCGGGCTTGCTCGTCTCCAGCGGTGTGAACTTGTCGGTCTCGCAAAAGCCGTAGGGATTCAGTTGGATACCCAGGACACCGGCAATGTCCTCGGCGTTCTTGGGCGGGCGCGCACCCACGGAGAGCACGACCAGGTCGAATTCCTCTTCAGTGATTGGGGATTGGGGATTGGGTGCTCCTGATCCCCAATCACTAATCGCTGATCGCTTACATACCGCAAGATGAGGTTATGCGTAACGGGGTCTTCTCTCACCATCGAGATGCGGCTACGTGTGTATTGCACGCCATACTGCTTCTGCGCCTGCTCGTAGTAGGCATTGAACTCTTTATTGAAGGCGCGCTCGTCCATCATAAAGATCTGGCAGTGCACGTCCTCCCCGATGCGCTGCTTGGCGAGTATGGCTTCCTTGGTGGCATACATACAGCAGATCGAGGAGCAGTAGGGGTGTTCTTCGTCACGTGAGCCGACGCATTGTAGCCAGGCGATGCGCTTGGGCAGTTTGCCGTCGGAGGGGCGCATCACGCGCCCTTCGGTCGGCCCGGAGCGGCTGGCCAACCGCTCGTACTGCATCGAGTGGATGACGTTGGGAAAGCGCCCGTAGCCCAGTTCCTCGTATTCGCTGGCGTCTGCAATCTCATAGCCCAGCGAGAGGATGATGGCGCTGACGTGGACCTGGCGCTCGGTCTCCTCTTCGTTCAGGTTCACCGCGCCGGTGGGACAGACGGTTTCGCAGCGCCGACAGGTATCGCAGCGTGGGACTTTATCCACGATGTAGGTATCGGGCAACGCGCGCGGCGCCATTTTGTAGATCGCCTTGCGGGCAGTCAGTCCCATCTCGAACGGGCTGGGCAACGAGACCGGGCAGACGCCGTCGCACAAGCCGCAGTTGATACACAGGTCGGCGTTCACGTAGGTGGGGCGACGACGCAGCGTGACGGTGAAATCGCCGGCAAAGCCGGTCACGTTGATCGGATCGGTGTTGGTGAGGGTCTCGATGTTCGGGTGACGGTTGTGGTCGAGAAAGGCCGGCGAGATGGCCGGGCGTGTGCAACCGTAGCCGTGGTCGGAGGTACCCCGGCAGAGGACGCAGTCGTGGGTGGGGAACATGTAACCCAACTGCGCGACCCTTCCGCCCAGCCAGGGCCGGTTCTCCACCAGGTAAACCTGCAAGCCCGCTTCGGCCAAGTCAATTGCCGCGCGCATTCCTCCCACGCCGCCGCCCACGACGAGGACGGCGCCTACAGGTTCTTTGCGCATATATTCCTCCTCCCCCCGGCTAAAGCCCCGCTTCCCCACTCCTGGCGAGGTTCTCCAGCCAAGAACGGTTGACGAGGGCCCAATGGATGGGACCTTGCTCACCGATTCCCGGGTTGATCGGATGGGCCTTAGTAGCCGGACGATTGCAGGAATTCTGCAATGAAGGCCATGATGACCGGTCCAAACCCCAGGGCCACGCCTATGCAGCAACCCAGCGCAATGGAGACGATGCCCAGGATCAAACAGGTCCTGCCCAGGCCCTTCGACTCAGGGTCGGGGCGTGTCATGAAGACGATGGCGATGATGATCCCTGCCAGTGGGACGAGAAACGACAAGGCATATAGCAGGAACTTGACGCACCCACTGTACTGTTGCCCGTAATAGGGCGGCTGTGGGTACATGGGTTGTTGCCCTGGATACTGTTGATACATTTTGTGCCTCCGGTTTCTATGTTCTGCGAGCGGCGTAGGGACGGGGTTACCCTGCTCCTACGCCTTCCCCGTATAGTCGGGCAGCAAGATGGGTGAGATGACCCCTGTCTCGACCCCTGCCTCCGCCAACTCGCGATTCCACGCCTCCAGGTGGGCCAGGGTGGGCGTGCCGGGTTTCACCTGCCGGGCGAATTCGGCTGCCGCGCGCCCTGCTCGCTGTCCGAAGACGGTGATCTCCAGCAGGCTGTTGCCCATCAGCCGGTTGTGGCCATGCACGCCGCCGCTGACTTCACCGGCGATGAACAGGCCCGGAACGGCGGTGGAGCCGTCGGCCTTGAGCCGCACTCCGCCGTTCTGGTAGTGCAGGGTGGGGTAGACCAACATCGGCTCCTGGGTGATGTCAATGCCAAAGCGTTTGAACTGGCGCACCATCGCCGGGAGCGCCCTTTGAATTGTACCCGCCCCGTGGATGATGTCAATCATCGGCGAATCCAGCCACACGCCGACCTGGCCGGTAGGGGTGACGACGCCGTTATTGCGGCCCTCACCCACCCCCACCCCCCTCCGCAGGGGGGAGGGTGAGGGGGCGCATTCGCGGATGAAGGCGGCGGATTCGACGTCGCGCGGCTCCAGCGGGTAGACGAATTGCTCGCCATGCACGTTGACCGGCTGGGCGCCCAGGCCGCGCACCTTTTCGGTCACCAACTGGCCGAGAATCTGCTCCGGGAAGGCCGCGCCGGTGGGGTGATACTGCATGGATTCCAGGTAGCCCAACGGCGCGCCGATGCGGTAGGCCAGCACGACGCCGTCGGCGGTGGCGCCGTAGTGATTGGTGGTAGGAAAGCCCTGGTAGTGCAACCGCCCGCCGCCCCCGGTCGCCAGCACGACTGCTTTGGCGCGGATATAGGCCAGCGCGCCGGTCTCCAGGTTCATCACCACCGCCCCGGCCAACTGGCCTTTGTCGTCGAGCACCAACTCGACCGCCGGCGAGAACTCGATCACGGTAATGGCGTCTTCGCGATTGCGCACCTCGTCGCGCAGCGTGCGCATGATTTCGGCGCCGGTGTAATCGCGGGCCGAGTGCATGCGTTTGCGGCTGGTGCCGCCGCCGTGCTCCTCCACCATCGTCCCGTCGGGCAGTTTATCGAACATCATCCCCAGGTCTTCGAGCCACTTGATGACCTCGGGCGCGTCCATCACCAGCGCCTCGACCAGTTCGGGCGCGTTGGTAAAGTGGCCGCCGCCGATGACATCCAGGTAGTGGATGGCAGGGCTGTCGTTGGGTCGGTCGGCGGCCTGGATGCCGCCCTGGGCCATCATGGTGTTGGCGTCGCCGAAGCGCAGTTTAGTGACCAGGATCACGCGCGCGCCGTGCTCTTGCGCCAGCAGCGCCGCGCTGGCTCCCGCGCCGCCCCCGCCGATGACGAGCACGTCCGTTTCAGCGACTGGCGCGCTCAGGTCGAAGTCGGCTACGATGCGCGGGCGGCCTTCGACGACGTCGGCGAGTTCGTGTGGCATACGCTGCCCTTTGCTCACGCCAACGCGGACGGCGCGCATGTTCTCGGCGATGTAATCGGGGTGGAACGCTTTGAGCACCTGCTCGCGCTCCTCCAGGCTCATCGCCGGGAAGGTCTCCTTGAGCCGCCGCGCGCGGGTCGCCTCGACGCGGCGGAGGGAATCCTGCATGGAAGGCGGATAGGTCATTGTCAGCGGCCGATCTCCGACATGTACTTTGCTCCGCAGCGGTAGCACACGGCCAGGGGCTGCTCACGCCGATACTCCCGGAAACGCGCGGCCCGCTCACTGTTCCACACTTCCGCCATGGTTGCTTCCCTCACGTTGCCGATGGCATAGTCGGGAAAGTCCACGCAAAAGTTTGCGTCGCCGTTGGGCTGCACGTCAATCAGTTTCTCGACGTTCGTGCAGCGCAACGGGCCAACCGGCGCCAGAGGATCGCTGAACCAGGTGCGATACTCGTCTTCGGATAAGGCCATGTAGGGAAAGTTGTACACGCTGCCGAGGTTGGCCAGGTACATCGGGTATTGCTCTCTGAATTCCTCAAAATCCACGCCGGAATCCTCGTGGTGGAAGCCAACCCAGGAGAAGGCAGGGCAATCGAGGCTCCGCAATTCTTCTTCATAGCGCTTTCCCACCGCGTTGGGCACGTAATAGTACGGGACAATCGCTATCGTGCCAATACCCAGACTGCGTGCCACGTCGGGCATCGCTCCCAACCCTCTGTAGGAATAGGGGCTGATGGTGAAACAAATGGAGCGGCTGATCTTGCGACCGGCGGCTTTCTCCAGTTCACCCAGTCGCTCGACGCCTTCTCTGATGCGACTGAAGCAGCCTTTCACGCCCCGCACCGCGTCGTGAATTTGCTCTGGCCCGTCCACGGAAATGGTCAGGTGAATGTTGCCAATGCGGACGATGTCGGCGGCGTAGCGGCTCAACATCGTCCCGTTGGTGTCAATCGCAATGAAAATCCCCTTGCTGTTGATGTATTCCAAGAGTTCGACGATGTCCGGGAATAGAAATGGCTCTCCACCGCGCAGCAGCACGGAGGGCACGTGGTGAGCCGCTACTTCGTCCACGAGCCGTTCCCAGTCGGACAGGGTCATCTCTTGCTTCAGCCGATCCTTGTACTCGTGCATGTAGCCTTCTCGACTCCACTGCCCGCACATCTGGCAATGGAGATTGCAGACATTGGTGATGGTGAAGGAAATGCTCTCTGGAAAGTCCACCGGCTTACTCCGGCTCTATATCGCGTGCCTTGTAGCGGGCCGTCAGTTCCTCTTTGCTGCACGCTTTCAGTTCCGCGATCTCAGCGTCGAACTTGCCATCTGCGATCTCTTTCAGCCGCTCCTCCAGGTGCTTTGACCGCGGGGCCAGGTAGCGCCCGTAAAGGCGGCGGGCCAGGATAGCGATGTGGTACTGCGCTTCCTCTGCCGGGCAGCGCGCCGCGCACAGGCCGCACATGATACAATCAAACGACAAATCTGTCAATGCTGCAACGTCGCCCTTCATCGCGGCGGCCATGTAGCGCCGCACGTCAATTTCTTGCGGGCAGGCTTTGGTGCACGTCCCGCAGCCCAGGCAGCGCAGAATCTGCGGATAGAGCGTGAACAGCGACGTCGCCGTTGGCTGGAGTTGGGTGATGTCGTAAGTGGCGCGCTCGGCCGGGAAGAAGGGGATCTGCGCCAGGTACATCTCCGGCTGCACCACCGTCTGGCAGGCCAGGCCAAAGTAGAGTTTGGGATCGCCGGCGATGCGGTAGGCCGTCCCACATGCGCCGCAGAACCCGCCCCGGCAGCCCACGCCGCGCACGAGCCTGTAGCCAGCATACTCCATCGCCTTCATGATGGTGAGCGAGGGAGGCACCATGTATCGCTTATCCATGATGTACACCGGAATCAGACTGTCATCCATTCAATCCCTCTCCTTGTCACTCCTCCCCAATCGAACTCCATTCATCTTCCTTGAATGTCACGAGCGGCAATGGCTCTTCGACGCTGCGCCCGGGCACATAGTCGAACACCGCCTGCACTTGCTGGCCGATGGCGCGGAAGACCAGGCCAACGGGCAGGTCCGCCGGACAGCCGCTGGTGCACATCCCGCAGCCGACGCACGAGAGCACCATGTGGTTGAGCCGCGTCAGATGAAAGAGCATCGTGTCGGCGGGCAATCGCGTGGCCCCTTTGCGTCGCGCCCAGTTCACGTATTGCATCGGCTCGTGCTCCATGAGGGCGCTCTTGAACAGACAGGTCTTGCAATAGCAGATCGGGCAGACGGTCATGCAGTTGTGGCAGCGCACACAGGCAGCCAAGACCCCCGCCAGCCCCTCTTTCTCCAGCCGCGCGCGGATTTCGGCGAAGCGGGCGTCGCGTGCGCTCGTGCGGGCAGCGACGATGCGGTCAATGATAGCCTCTCTCTCACCGGGAGCGGGGGAGCGGGGGAGCGGGGGAGCAGGGGAGTTCAGTTTCTCGGCTATTTCGTCGGGCAGGCTGATCGGAAGCCCCTCGTTCAGGTTTGCGCCAAAGAGTTCGAGCATGATCGCGGCTCCTTCGGCGTAGGGTTTCTCGCACATCTGGCAGGCGTCGCGCGAGTTAGGGATGGGGGATTGGGGATTAGTGATTAGGGGTTCATACAGAGAGCGCCATAAATCACTAATCACTAATCCTTGATCACTTCTTTTCGCTAGATAGGTTGGCACATCATAAGTGCCCGCGCAATCCATCCCAATCGTCACCCAATCGTCAAGGCTGGCCTGCTGGAGTTTGACCAATTCGACGAGCGCGCGCAGTTCGCAGGGGCGCAGCACGGCGGCGATGCGCCCGCGAGGTGCGCGGATGGAGACGTGACCGACTATGCAGGCGGCGTTCAGCCCCATCACCGGCGCGAGCGGGTTGGCCGCGTCTAGCAGGGTGGGGTCGGCTACCAGCGCGGGCGTGATCGCGCCGGGTGGCGTCTCCATCGGCGTGAGCACCGCGTCTACCACGCCGGCTTCCAGCAGTCGCTTGAGGAAGCCACGCACGGCGGCCGGCGCGTCCCTACTATTCTCAAATGGGATTACAGTTCTCATTGTCCCTCATTTCTGGAATGCAAATTGCAGACCGCGAATTGCGGTTTCGAACGTGTATGCCAGGCAAGTACGGCCCATGTCACAGCCAGCATCACCGTCCAGTAGTATGTACTCCATTGGAACTGGACGTCAGGCGCAAACAGGGTTAGATAAGGTAAATCGGTCAGTGCAACCAGAATCGCGCCAGCAAGTGGCTGCGATTGAAGCAAGGGTATTATCCCCACGGCAAGCACGGTCAAGAAACTGTTGCCAGCCGCGTACGGCGACAGCAGCAGCGAGGCCGCGATCAGCATGCCGGCCTTTTCCCGCGCGATCGCAGGGCGACCAGCCAGGACTATGTAGAGCGTGGCCGCTAATAGCCCTCCTCCTAGGATGACGAACACCCAGGTCGGAAATCCCAGCCGGCCCACAGTGGCTGGCAGGCTGCAGTCCATAATGGACTCTCGCTGAGGTATGCTTACCATCGCATTCCACCAATCTCTTCCAAACCAGATCAGGCTTAGCACAACTACTAGACCGACCATCAGGCTCGTTGCGAGCCATTCTCTAAGAGGCCAAGTGCGGAGTACGTACACCGCCAGACAAGCGATCAGTAGCCAGGTCGCCTGAGGTTTGACTGTCGCGAGCAACGTTCCAGCGGCTAGTACCCAGGGATTCAAAGTTCCATAGCCATGCAAGATCAGCAGTACACCCGCTATCACCAGTCCTTCAAAGTTGCCGTCAACCAGCTGACGCATTGTAAGGAAGGAAGTGGCAAGCAGGGCTGTGCCTAGCCACCGGATCTTGGTGTTTGAAGATCGCGGAACACTGGCTATGAGTATTGCGACTGTAATGAAGCTCAACAATCCCCAACTGGCGCGAAAAGTCAAGAGCCCCAACGGGAGCAGCGGAAGGATGCTCCACGGAGGATTGCGCAAACCCGTGTCGCCATACTTGGGTATCCCACCTCGAAGTCCCGACCACAACCCGCGCCAATCCAATGCCAGCGTTGTCCCTTCAATTGGGAGATGCTCGAAAAAGGCCATAAGCAGGTAAGCGGCTGCCACCAATAACAAAATGGCAGCTGTTATTCCTACAAATCTCCTGGCATTCATCACTCACACTGCCCACTTCTTGCGCATCGGATTCGGCCCCTTGGCCTGCATGGCCTTGGTCATCTCAGTCACCGTCTCGGCGAAACGCTGCCCTTCGGAGGCGCTGATCCACCGCAGCCAGACCCGGTCCTCGTCGAAGCCGGCCGCCTTGAGGATCTCTTTGAGCGCGATGATGCGTCGCCGCGCCTTATAGTTCCCCGACTGATAGTGACAATCGCCGGGATGACAACCGCCGATGAGTACGCCATCGGCGCCGTCCAGCAGCGGCTTGAGCACGTAGGTGGGGTCCACCGAGCCGGAGCACATCAGGCGAATGATGCGTACGTTGGGCGGGTACTGGATGCGCGACGTGCCCGCCAGGTCCGCCCCGGTGTAGGTGCACCAGTTGCACAGGAAAGCGATGATTTTGGGTTCGAACTTGTCTTCAGGCATATCTTCCCTCTTGGTCTTGGAGTTGGTAAGTTGGTACATTGGTAGATTGGTCAGAGGTATTTGCTCACCAGTCTACCAACATACCAGTTTACCAACCTACCAACATCTCCACCTGCGCCAGCACCTGCTCGGCGGTAAAATGCTGCAGGCGGATGGCCTTGGAGGGGCAGGCCGACGCGCACGCCCCGCAGCCTTTGCACAGGACGGCGTTGACCTTCGAGACGCCCCATACCGGGTCGAGCGCCGGGGCTCCCGACGGGCACACCTCCACGCACGTTCCGCACCCGGCGCACAGGTCGCTCTCCACTACCGCCGTAGCCGATTCCACGGGGACACTCCCGCGGATGAGCGGGATGAGCGCCGACGCAGCCGCCGCCTTGGCCTGCGCCACCGTGTCGGGGATGTCCTTGGGCGCCTGGCAGCAGCCGGCCAGGAAGACGCCGTCTACTGCTGTATCCACCGGGCGCAACTTGGGGTGCCCTTCCAGGAAAAAGCCGTCGGCGGAGCGCGGCAATTTCAGCAGCGAGGAGAGCACCCCCGCATCGGCGCGTGGCTCCATCCCCACTGCCAGCACCACCAGGTCGGCTTCATATTCGATGGGCTGGCCCAAGAGCGTGTCCTCGGCTACGAGCACGACCCGCTCGCCCCGGCGGTTGATCTCGGAGACGTTGCCGCGTCGGTAGCGCACGCCCTTCCTCCGCGCCTCGTCGTAGAACTCTTCGCCGCCTTTGCCGAAGGTGCGCACGTCCATATAAAAGACCGTGACCTCAGCCTGGGGCAGCAGTTCGCGCACCAGGCGGGCCTGCTTGGCGCTGACCATACAGCAGACCCGCGAGCAGTACGGGTTGCCCACCTGCGCGTCGCGCGAGCCCACGCACTTGATGAAGGCAACACGCTGGGGGGTATGTCCGTTTACCGTCAGGTCGCCTTGCGCCAACCGGTGCTCCATCTCCGGCGTCGTGATGACGTTCGGGTACTGCCCATAGCCCAGTTCCGGCTTGCGGCGCGGGTCGAAGATGTCGTAGCCGGTGGCGACGATGATGGAACCGACGGAGTGATTTGTGATTTGTGATTTGTGATTGGGGATTGGGGATTCCTGAAGTGTTCGCCCTGAATCACTAATCACTAATCCCTGATCACTAATCACCGATACCTCAAAGTTGCCGACGTAACCCTCAATTCCCGCGACCCGGCTGTTCAGCAAGATCGAGATGTTTGGGTGAGTCGTCGCGCGCGCGATCAGCGGTTCCAGCAGTTCTGCCACCGACTCCAGGGTGGGAAAGGTGCGGTTGAGATCGGCCAGTCGTCCGCCCAGATGGTCGCTTTGCTCCACCAGGGTGACCGGGAAGCCGGCGTCGGCCACATCGAGCGCGGCGACCAGCCCGGCCAGCCCGCCGCCGATGATCAGCGCGCCCGGTGTGACGCCGACCTCGCGCGGCTCTAGCGGCTCCAGCAATGCTGCCTTGGCCACCGTCGCTGCGACCAGGGATTGGGCTTTCGTCGTCGCCTCTTCGCGGTCGGCATGCACCCACGAGCACTGCTCGCGGATGTTCGCCATTTCCACCAGATACGGGTTCAGGCCCGCCTGCTGGAGGGCGCCGCGAAAGGTCGGCTCGTGCATGCGCGGCGAGCAGGAGGCCACCACCACCCGGTTCAGCCCAAATTCCCGGATGTCCTGGCGGATCAGTCCCTGACCGGGGTCGGAGCACATGTACAGGTAATGGCGCGCCACGACGACGCCGGGCAGTCTCGCGGCGAACTCGGTCACCCGTTCTACGTCTACCGTCGCGGCGATGTTTACGCCGCAGTGGCAGACATAAACGCCGATACGAAGTTGAGATTCCATTTGCTTGACAGGGAAAGGATTGTCCCGTATAATGGTGACAGACTGGCCTCGTAAGTCCTGGAACAGGCTGCTCCGATGTAAGTCGGTGATACTCCGTCTTCGAACGGTGAGAATCGGCCCCCAGGGTGAGCCAGTTTTTTATTCCAGTATTTCCTCCACGACGATCCGCTCACGGATGATTTGGTAGAACGTGTCATCGCCGCGCTCGTACTTTTGGAAGATAGCCTATACCACCGCATCGGCTACCTGGATGGCCTTCTCCTGTTCCGACATCGCGTATCCGATTGCGACTGAGTGGTTCAGGTCTACCGCTCCGTGCATCAGGGCGTCAGCCAGACGCCCCTGAAGAAATGGGTTGGTATAGCGTCTGTCCAGAGTCACCTCGAACTTGGGATACTTTTCCAAGCAGTGCTGCACAGCCCGAGAGCATGCCAGCCGATACCAGTCCTCTGGTTCTCTTGGTTGTTTGGCCTTCTGCTTGTCCAGGATCACGGCAACGATTTCGATGTTCAACGCCGCTGCGTCGCTCAGTAGCCGAGTCACGATCTTACGAGGCGTGTGCCACGCTTTCAACTCGGGAACATCCTTGAGCCGCTTACCCAGCCTCTTTCTGGCCTTTGCCACCGCTTTCCTGAGCCTGCGCAAGTCTCCAATGATCACAGCTACGATCAGATAACGCGACGAGCCTTGCGCATGTCCCACGTCCCCCGCTTCATCGAGTACGCCCTCTCTTATGGTTACGTTCATAGGGCCAGGTTCACCAACTCCATAATATCCATCACCTTCAGCCGCTCCTCCAGCCCCTGCACCTTGACCGCGTCCTCCAACGTGAGCAGGCAAAAGGGACAGGCGACGGCCAGGATTTCGGCGCCGGTCGCGGCGGCCTCGTGCACGCGCTGAAAAGCCAGCCGTTCCTCCTTGTTGGTGCCCTCGGCCCACATGCGCCCGCCGCCGCCCTCACAACACAGGCTGCGCTCGCGGTTGCGGTCCATCTCGATCAATTCGACGCCGGGAATGGCCTTGAGTATGGCGCGTGGCTCGTCAAAGACGTGGTTCTGCTTGCCCAGGAAACACGGGTCGTGATATGTGACCTTCTTATTGACTTCGTTCGTCAAGTACAGGCGCTCCGCTTCGATCAGTCGGGCAATCAGTTGTGTATAGTGCAATACCTCGATGCCATCCAGGTGGTACTCGTTTTTGAGCGCGTTGAAGCAATGCGGCGACGTGGTCACCAACTGGCCGGCGCCTGTGCTGCGGATGACCTCGCCGTTCTCCTCGACCAACATCTCGAACAGCCCCATCTCTCCCATGCGGCGCACCTCGTTGCCGCAGCAACTCTCCTGTGTGCCCAGCGTGCCAAAGTCCAGGCCCGCCGCCGCGAACGCGCGCACGAGCGCGCGGGGAATCACCTGTGCACGTGGGTCATAGGATGCCGTACAGCACACAAAGTAGAGTGTCTCGCAACCTTCCTGTGCTGCCTTGATCTCCAGCCCGGCGGCCCAGGCAGCGCGATCTTCGCGCGCGATGCCGCCGGGATTGCCCTGGCGAAAGACCCCCATCAGCGCGTCGCCGATGGTCTCCGGGACGCGTCCGCTCTCCACCAGTTGGCCGCGCAGCCCGATGATCAGTTCTGCCGGGCGCACGTCCTTGGGACAACGCTCGACGCAGGTGAAGCAGGTGGTGCAATCCCACACCTCAGGATGCGCATTGATGTCCAATTCCGACTCTACCAGCATATGATAGATCAGGCTGCGCATATTGAGCGTCGTCTTACGTGCCAACGGGCAGCCGCCGGTACACTTGCCGCACTGGATGCAGCCCAGCAGTTCCAGTTGTTCAACCAATGGGGCAGTTTTCATCGTCACTATCCCCTGCCACTATCCGGCCTTTGACGCGTGTGAGGATTTCGAGTATACTATGTTCAAGCAGCAAGTCAGGAGAGCGCTATGGAGACTTCACGTCACCTCACTCTATCTTCGCCACCCGCCAACTTGACGCTGGAGCAGGTTCGTGTCTTGGAAGCCGATACTGCCGCACGAGCCGACCTTCTGTGCCAGATCATCCACGGCTTTGAGCGAAAATATCGTTGCTCGCTGGAGACCCTTGAGCGCAAGTTAGAAAACCGGGAGGTAGCGGAGCACCCTTCCTGGGAAGACTCTATTGAATGGCGCAATGCTGTTGAGCAGTTGGAGCGCATTGAAACAAGCAGGAACATATTCGCGTGGCTGGATCGCTGGCTCGTGCAACACAACGCTTCATAGAAGCCTGCCCGTACGTGGTCTCTGTCCGCGATCTGGTGACCAGGGTGCGTGTCGAACTGCAAGGTGGCTATTTTGTGGATCTCTATTACAACCCCCCATGGGCAAGTACTCTTACACCCTGATCCGGCAAGGCCAGCGCATCATTGGCTGGGATAATGCCCGGCACCATCCTGACCTGCCTCGTTTTCCTCATCACTTTCATTGTGCAGATGGCCATGTAGAGTCCTCCGACCTTGTGGGCGATCCCGAATTGGACATAGCCATCGTAGCAGCCGGTGTGAACGCTCTCCTGGAATCCTGATTCCCTATTTTTCCCTCGCATCGCCGAAGCGTCACCAGCGCCGAGGCCGCCGCCGCCTTGGCCTGTGCGACGGTGTCGGGGATGTCCTTGGGCCCCTGGCAGCAGCCCGCCAGAAAGATACCGTCCATCTGCGTATCTATCGGGCGGAGTTTGGGATGCGCCTCTTGGAAAAAGCCATCGGGCGATTGCCGTATGGGCGACCCCTTGTGGTCGTCCGACCCCTCGTGGTTGCCCGCCCCCTTGCCGCCCAGCAGCGCCGCCAGTTCCGCCACATCGGTGCGCGGGACGACTGCCGTCGCCAGCACCACCAGGTCGGCCTCGACTTCGATGGGTTTGCCCAACAGCGTGTCTTCGGCCAGCACGACCAATCGCTCCCCGTGTCGGACAATCTCCGACGGCTCCCCGCGCCGGTAAACCACCCCTTCTTCTCGCACCCGGTCGTAGAACTCTTCATAGCCCTTGCCGTATGCGCGCACATCCATATAGAACACGGTCACGTTGGCGTCGGGAATCTTGTCGCGCACCAGGTGGGCGTGCTTGGCCGTATACATACAGCAGATACGCGAGCAGTAGGAGACGCCGGTGTGCGGGTCGCGGGAGCCGACGCACTGGATAAAGACCACGTCCTTCGGCTCCTTTCCGTTGACGACGATCTTGCCCATCGTCGGACCGGAGGCCGAGGAGAGCCGCTCGAACTCTAATCCGGTCATCACCTCCGGATAGACTCCGTAGCCGAATTCGGGCAGCCGCCGGGGGTCGAGCGTGTCGAAGCCGGTGGCGACGATGATGGCACTCACTTCCAGGTCAACGAATGTTTCCTGCTGCTCGAAATCAATCGCGCCGGCGGTGCAGGCTTCCTTGCACAGAAAGGTCTTGCCGCAGACGCCGCGCGTGAGGTAGAGGCAGGCGTGTGGGTCTACCGTATACTTGAGCGGCACGGCCTGCGGGAACGGCACATAGATGGCCGAGCGTTTGGCGATCCCCTCGTCGAAGCGGCTGACGATGCGCCCCTTCATCCGGCATGCTGCCGCACATGAGCCACAGCCGGTGCACTTGTCCATGTCCACGTAGCGGGGTTTCTGGCGCACGCGCACATTGTAGTTGGTTAGTTGGTTAGTTGGCTGGTTGGTTAGTTGGTTGGTTGGTTCGATAGAGACGATTTCGCTGTACGTCAGCAGCGTCACGTTGGGATGGCGGCTCACGTCCACCATTTTGGGGGTAAGGATACACGATGAGCAGTCGAGCGTAGGGAAGGTCTTGTCCAGTTGCGCCATGCGCCCGCCGATGGACGGCTCGCGCTCGACCAGGACGACAGGATAGCCGGCGTCGGCGATATCCAACGCGGCCTGGATGCCGGCGATCCCGCCGCCGATGATGAGGGCGGATGGTTTACTGCGATCCATTGTTTGCATACTCGGCTTTACCTGCGTTTGCGTGTTTCGTGTTGCGATTCTGTCATTCGCTGCTATAATTGGGTGTGGAGGTGGTATGATGTTCAAGCCCAGGAAAGTGGATTTCTTTGAATTGACCTCGATGCTTCAGGAGTATGAGCAGCGATATGGCTACTCCACCATCGAGTTCTATCGTCGTTATATGGCCGGTAAATTGGGCGACGATGACGATATGATGACGTGGGCCGGACTCTACCATCTGTACCTGACCAGTGAGCCGGTGCGCCAGTTGGCCTGCCGGGAACTCGTCGCCGCGTGAACATCTACGACTACTTTTCCTCGCTGGAACGCAGCCCCCGCTCCAACGTCAAGATTGGCGTCGTCGAAAAGCCGCTTGCCTGCCTGGCATCGGATGATTATAACGGTCTCATCCGATGCCGGGTCTATTTCTGGGACGGCTCATTCCTCGATATCTACGAAGTGGTGAGCACCGAACCCGGCTATCCTCTCCGCATTCACTACGCCTATGCGTACCTCCGTGAAGGCAACCTCGTCTTTCGCTACGATAACGCCCCCCACCATCCCGAGATAGAGACCCATCCGCATCACAAGCATGTGGGCGCTGCTGAGACTGTAACCGCCTCGCCTGAGCCTACTCTTTCGGCAATCCTTGCTGAGGTCGAGATCTACCTCGACTGACTGTTGCTTTCGGCACAGCTCGAGCGGCGGCGCCGACGATGCTCATTGTAGACAGGCGATGATCGCTATTCTTGTATCAAAACGATACGGAAGGGGCGTCGCTTGTTGTAGATTGGCCGGTACTCGCCGCAATTCGCAGGCGTAATTGCTGCTGCACACAGTGTACAGAAATCCGCCGTCTGAGCAAGGAGCCGGCTCGCCATATGGTCGGACTGTGTCGGAGAGTGTTTCGACGATGGTAACAGCCCCGCTCTCGATCGACACGACGATCAGTTCCTCGGATCTCGGTGGACCGGGTTCCCCGGACCTGTAATGCCCACGCCACATCAGTACATGGCGACCGTCGGCGCTGAAGATTGGGTTTGAAGTGAATATGCGCCCCGATTGTTCGGAGAGCAGGAGAGTGCTTTGCACAGTCGCCAAATCCAGAGAGTATAATTCATTGTTGGAAGGCGTACCCGGTCCGGGAACATAGTTGTCCGGTGGATAGTCCGGGTTGTAGGATGAATAGACCAGGTGGATACCATCAGGCGATAGGCGGGCTATGTTGGCGGTGAGACCGCATAGAATTTGACGCACCTGCCCCGTTTTCGTATTGATGGCCTGCAGAGGGCTTGTACATATATCCTCGGTACCTTGAAGGAATCCCCAGACGATTACTTCATCGGCTTGATCTGACCATCCCAATACCCGAGGAAGGCACCATCCAGCGGGGTGGCATTCATCCTGGCCTTCGTAAAGGGTCGTGCGCCAGCCGTTGTTCAGGCTGACGTGCACGATGCGCCAGTGGTTTGCTGCTGGATAATCCCACTCGACAAAGGCAACCTGATCGTCCGGGCCGATAGCGAGATTGCTTATCCAGTAATTCGGCATGGGCTCAATGCTCTGTGCCTGTTTGCCGATCCAATAGTTCGGCATAAGGTCGGTGGTCTGTACTTGCCCGGTGGACAAGTTCAGAGCGGCGAGGGTATTCTCCTGGCCGTTTTCTGTCACGTGAATTTCGGTCGTTCCGATCAACCAAGTCCGACTTGGCGTGAGTTGGTATGGCAAGAACGAGATGGGCAAGGTATGCAAGGTGCCATTGGGCTGCAAAGCAGCTAACTGAAAAGTACTGCTATAAGGATCTGAGACGACGATCACGATCGCCAGCGCCTCGGTGAGAGGGAACGATGCGGTAGGCAGGGGTGTCATAGTCGGTGGTGCAGGCGATGGGATCTCCGTTGCATAGGGAGCCGGTGAAGCAGACGGTAGGATGGTGGTTGGAAGAGGTGTCGTCTCTGAAGACGGCAGCTGGATAGGTGAAGGGGCCATCTTGCTGCAAGCAGATAGGATTAGGAGTAGCAAGGGTATGGCGTGAAATATCTTCCACATAACGGCTCTCCGTTATCTGCCTCATGCCACATTCAGCATCTCATACACCTGCACCGTCTCGAACCCCTTCTGCTGGCTGGCCTTGTTGGGGCAGGCGACGACGCACGCGCCGCAGCCCTGGCACAGCACCTCGATTACCTCGGCGTGCCTGGCCCCAGGCTCCAACACCCGCGCGCCGTAGGGACAGACCTCGACGCACAACCCGCAGGCGGCGCACAGACGCGGATTGACGCGGGCGACGATGGGTGTGGCTTCGAGTTGGTCGCGCGAAAGCAGGCTCACCGCGCGCACTCCCGCTCCCTGCGCTTGCGCGATGGTCTCGTCGAGAAAGCGCGGCGCGTGCGCCATTCCGCATAGATAAACCCCATCGGCGGCAAATTCGAGCGGGCGTAGTTTGACGTGCGCCTCCAGGAAAAAGCCATCCTCGCTCAACGGTACCTTGACCAGTTGCGCTAGCCGGGCGTTGTCCACATGCGGCTCGATGCCGGCGCTCAACACCACGAGATCCGGGTGCAGTACAATCTCCTCGCCCAGCGATGGCTCCCATACTCTCACCGTGAGGGAGTGGTTAGTGATTGGTGATCGGTGATTGGGATTTCCTAATCCCCAATCCCTAATCCCTAATCCCTCTACCTCCACCACCGGCTTACGCTCTGGCTCGTACCGCAGGAACACCACCCCCTTCTCCCGCGCCTGGGTGTAGTAACGTTCCTTGAAGCCAAAGGCGCGCACGTCGCGGTACAGGATCACGACCTCCATCTCGGGTTTCAGTTCCTTGAGCGCCAGCGCGTTCTTGATCGCTTCCGTGCAGCAGATGCGCGAACAGTAGGGGTGCGCGTCATCGCGGGAACCTACGCATTGAATCATGACTACGGAGCGAGGGAGTGTGAAGGAGTGATCAGTGATTAGTGATTGGTGATTAGGGGACGTTTCCCCAGTCCCTGATCCCCGATCCCTGATCCCTGTCAGCAGAGCCTCGAGTTCTCGCTGTGTCATCACACGCGGGTCCTGGCCGTACAAGTATTCCTGTGGCTCGATCTGCCGCGCGCCCGTGGCGACGACGATGACGCCGTGCGGGATTTCTTCCTGCCGACCGTCCGCCAGCCTGACCGTCGTACGGTACTGGCCCACGTACCCGCTCACGCTCACGACCTCCGCGCCGGCCAGCACCGTGATGCGCGGGTTCGCCGTCACTGCCTCGATTGTATGTTTGAGAAGAGCCTGGGAATTGGTAGTTGGTAAATTGGTAGATTGGTAGTTGGCAGGCAATGCCGTGTAGATGTGCCTCAAGTTACCACCCAGTTCGGCCTCGCGCTCCACCAGCGTCACGCCAAAGCCCTGTTCCGCGATGGAGAGCGCCGCCGTCATCCCGGCCAGCCCGCCGCCGATGACCAGCGCGCGATGGTCCACGTCGAAGGTCGCGTGCTCGATGGGATGCAATCGGCGTGCCTTGGCCACCGCCATCGTCACCAATTCTTTGGCCTTTTCCGTGGCGGTCTGCGGCTGGTCGCGGTGTACCCACGAGTCCTGTTCACGGATGTTGGTCATCTCGAACAGGTGCGGGTTCAGTCCGGCGGAGCGGAGCGTCTCCTGGAACAGCGGCTCGTGCGTGCGCGGGGTGCACGAGGCAACCACGACCCGATTCAGGCCATGCTCCTGGATGCGCTCGCGAATGCGTTGCTGGGTATCCTGCGAGCAGGTGTAGAGATTGTGCTCGGCATAGACCACGCCCGGCAGGCTCGCGGCATGCTCGACTACCCGAGGCACATCCACCACGCCGCCGATGTTGATGCCGCAGTGGCAGATAAAGACGCCCACCCGCGGTGGCTCTTCGCTCACGTCGCGCTCCTGGGGCCAGACCGGCGCCACTGTCAACGTGCCGCGCGCCTCTGCCAGCCGTGCCGAGACCTGCGCCGCCGCGCATGACGCCTCGATCACCGTCTCTGGGATGTCCTTCGGTTCGCCGAATGCTCCGGCCACGAAGACCCCCGGCCGCGTCGTCTGCGCCGGTTGCAGGGTGGGGGGCTCGGCAAAGCCGTATTCGTTCAATGCAATCCCCAGACGCTCTGCCAACTCGCGCGTTCCCTCCGGCGGCTGCAGGCCCACGGAGAGAACAACCAGGTCGAATTCTTCTTCAGTGATTGGGGATTGGTGATTAGGGATTAGGGATTGGGGATTAGGGATTGGGAGACCCTGATTCCTAATCCCTAATCCCTGATCCCCAATCACTTCTCCAGCGACGTACCTCAACACGAGATTGTGCGTCTTGGGGTCCTCACGCACAAACGAAACCGACGACCGCACATAGCGCACGCCGTACTCCCGCTCCGCCCGCTCCACGTACCGCTCGAAGCCCTTGCCGAAGGCGCGCACGTCAATAGTAAAGATGGTCGGCTGTACGGCGGGATCGTGTTCCTTGGCAATGACCGCCTCTTTCGTGGCATACATACAACAGACCGAGGAGCAATAGCCACGCTCGCACGAAACGTCGCGGGAGCCGACACATTGGATGAAGGCGATCTTGACCGGGTGTTTGCCATCGGAGGGGCGCTGCAACACGCCGCCCCACGGCCCGGAGGCGGAGAGCATGCGCTCGAACTCGACGCCGGTGACGACATTGGGAAAGCGGCCGTATCCCAGTTCGGGCCGGATGTCGCCCGGCGCCGTCTCCAGCCCCGGTGTCAGAATGACCGCGCCTACGTTCAGTTCGAGAATCCGCTCCTGCATTGCGTGGTCAATGCAATGCTTCTGGCAGGCCCAGACACATTGCAGGCACTCGGAGCAGATGCCGCAGGAGAGACAACGCGCCGCCTCGGCCCGCGCCTCTTCCTCAGTGAACCCAGCGTAGACCTCGCGGAAATCCCGCACGCGCTCGGCGGCGGGGAGTTTGCCGACCTCGTGGCGTGCGGCAGCGGAGACCTCGCCGGAGATGATTTTCGCCCGCGCCTCCTCCTCGGTCAGTTCGGCCACACCCTCCCCCTGTCCCCTGCTAGCAGGGGGGGGAGACCCGCGCAGGTACGCATCTATCGAGCGTGCGGCTCTGTGCCCGGCGGCGATGGCGTCCACGACGAACTGCGTGCCGGTGACGACGTCGCCTCCGGCAAACAGCCCCGGCACGCTCGTCGCCAACGTCTCTGAATCCACCACTGCAGAGCGCCCGTGCGCCCGCGCCTCCTCCGGTAGGCAGGAGACGTCGGGCCGCTGGCCGATGGCAAAGATGACCACGTCGGCCTCGATGACGTGCTCGCTGTTGGGGATCTCGTCGAAATCGGGCCGCCCCTCGACAAAGCCGCGAAACTCGATCTCGGCGCAGCGCACGCCGGCGACATGACCATCGGTGGCGACGATCTCTTTGAACGTGCGCGAGGGGAATATCTCGATGCCCTCCTCCTGGGCGTCGCGGATCTCCCAGTCGTGGGCGGGCATCGTCTCGCGGCTTTCCAGACAGGCCATGCCGACCCAGGCGGCGCCCAGGCGCATCGCGGTCATCGCGGCGTCTATTGCCACATTGCCGCCGCCCAAGACCAGGACTCGGCGATTAGTGATTAGGGATTGGGGATTAGTGACTGGGGAGTCCTGATCACTAATCACTAATCCCTGATCACTTTTCCCTGGTAGGGCTACTTGTCGCAGAAAATCCGTCGCCGTCATCACCTCCGGCAAATCCACGCCGGGGATGGGAAGGCGCACGCCCTGATGCGCGCCCACGGCGACGAAGACGGCATCGTAGCCGTCGCGCAGCAGCGCGGTTGCGTCTTCGATGCGCCGGTTGCACTGCAACGCGACACCCAGTGCCAAAATGTCGTCAATCTCGCGCTGCACCAGGTCGTAGGGCAGGCGGAAGGAGGGGATGCCCACGCGCATCATCCCCCCCGGCACGGGCAGCGCCTCGAACACGGTGACGGCGTGACCGGCCAGCGCCAGGTCCTGTGCACAGGTCAACCCCGCCGGCCCCGCCCCGACCACGGCGACCTTCTTGCCAGATGGCTCTGCTATCTGCAAATCGCTGGATCGTTGATTCGCTGATTCCCTTGCCCAATCGGCGACGAACCGCTTGAGCCGCATGATATTCACCGGCGCGTCTACCTTGCCCCGTGAGCATGCCTCCTCGCATTTGTGGTTGCACACGCGCCCGCAGATGGAGGGGAAGGGGTTGTCCTCGCGGATGGTGCGGTAGGCGTCGGCGAAGCGGCCCTCGCGCACGAGCGCGACGTAACCCTGGGCGCGCTGGTGGATGGGACAGGCATCACGGCATAGAGCGCGCCCGCGCTTTTCGATTACGTAGGCGTTGGGGATAGCCTGCGGATAAAGTTTGTAGACCGCGCGCCGTTCGGAGAGGCCGGCGTTGAACTGGTCGAGGCAGGTAATGGGACAGACCGTCGCGCAGTCGCCGCAGCCGGTACACTCGTCTGCCACGACGTAGCGCGGATGCTGGCGCACGCGCGCGGTGAAATGGCCCGGCTCGCCCTCCAGGCTCTCCAGTTCGGCGTAGGTCAGCACCTCGATGTTGAGATGTCGCCCGCACTCGACCAACTTGGGCGAGAGGATGCACATCGCGCAGTCGTTGGTGGGGAAGGTCTTGTCGAGTTGCGCCATCGTCCCGCCGATGGCCGGGCTGCGGTCGAGCAGGTAGACCTTGAAGCCGACATTCGCCAGGTCGAGTGATGCCTGGATGCCGCCGATACCGGCGCCGACGACCAGTACCGCGCCGATCTTGCCTTTGCCGTTGTCGGGAAACAGGGCCATTATGTTCCTAGAACTCGCCCGACCGCTCCACCAACTGCCGCTTCAGCACCATCATGTCCAGCAGTTGACCATCACTGGTGAGAAAGTAGTCGCGCAGCGTGACCTCGTGTTTGAACCCTTGCTCTTCGAGCGCCTTGATCACGTCGTGTTGGGTGCTTACGACCTCGATGTACAACTGCTGCAGGCCCAATTGCTGAGCGATCTCGATCAGGCTGCGCAGCATCAGCGTGCCGATGCCGCGCCGGCGATAGGCGCGGTCGAGAAAGATGCGCACCCAGGCAAGGTGGCGGTGATGGCGTTCGCGGAAGTGCAGTGTGGCGTCACCCACGATCTTGTCGTCCACGATGGCCACCAGAGGGTAGACTCGTTTGAGGTTCAGGTTGTCCACCCACCCCTCGACCACTGTCGGGTCGCCTGCGTCGTCACGAAAGTACGTCAAGTCCTCTTTGGAGGCGCGGGCGAACAGATCTACCAGGGCCTGCCTGTCGTCTTTGGTGAGCGGGCGTAGCAATAGTTTCGACCCATCGGGCAGCGTCTTCATCTTGCGATAGCGTGCTACTTGGTCCCATACATCTCCCATCGGTGCACCTCCTTCAAAGAAGCGATAGGTGATAAGTGATTGGTGATTCTCGATCAAGATGCCGTTATCTATTCACCGATCCTCAATCACTTCACCTTGAGCGTTAGCGCCGCAAATGACAGCGGTGGCAACTCTAGCGTGGCCTGGCCACCGGCCACGTTTATCCCCGTGAACGGACGTGCGACCACTACGTCGGGCTGCTCGAACGAATTGGCCGCCTTGGGGCCGGGGCCGGTGAGGATTTCGGCGCTCTCCAATGCGGTGATGGTTCGGTCGGCCAGGGCGACGCGCACGGGGGCCACCTCATCCAGGCTGCGGTTGGTGAGGAAGACGTGCAACCGGTCATCGCCGAGGATCGCACTCGCGTCCACGGTGTGCACCGTGCCGTTGGTCTTGCCCTCGTAGGTCGGCCCGGCGACGGCGAGGTGTAGGGCGACGCCGTCGCGCCGTCGCGAGATCATCGCGAACGGGTAGAAGGTGGATTGGATGAGCACCTCGTCGCCGCGCGTGAGGATCGGGGCGATGACGTTGACGATCTGGGCGAGGTTGGCGATCTTGACGACGTCGGCATGGCGGACGAAGGAGTTGAGAAAGCCGGCCACGACGAGCGCATCTTCCAGGTTGTAGACCTCTTCGAGCAGATGTGGGGCGAATTGGCCTGCGCCATCCACCTGCATATTCTTGTACCAGACATTCCACTCATCGAAGCACAGATAGGCGCGTTGCTTGCTCTTGCGCTTGGCCTGGATGAAGCGACAAACGGCGTCCATCTCCTCGATCTGGCGGTCTATCGCATTGGTGATGGCGAGATAGTCGGGCGTGTCGTCTTCGCGGTTGCCCACGTAGCGGTGCAGGCTGACGTAATCGGCGAGATCGCCCAGGTAATCCAGCACGATGCGGTCCCACTCCATATAGGTCGGCATCCCCGGCGCGCACGAACCGCAGACGATCATCTCGATGGTGTGGTCGGTATCCTTCATCATCTTGGCGGCTTGTTGCGCGCGGATAGCGTACTGGTCGGCAGGGACGTGGCCCAACTGCCAGGGGCCATCCATCTCGTTGCCCAGGCACCACAGTTTGACCGCATGCGGTTCGGGGCTGCCGTTGGCGGCGCGCATATCGGCGTACTTGGTGCCGGGTGGACAATTGCAGTATTCGACCCAGTTGCGCGCTTCTTCGGGTGTGCCCGTGCCCAGGTTGACGGTGAGCATCGGCGTCCAGCCCATCTTGCGGCAGAGTTTGATGTACTCGTCGGTGCCAAAGTGGTTCGTCTCGATGCTTTGCCAGGCGAGTTCACGCACGGTGGGGCGTTCGTCACGCGGGCCTACGCCGTTTACCCAATGGTATCCGGAAGCGAAATTGCCACCGGGGTAGCGCATCGCCGTCATGTTCAGCCGACGCAATGCCTCCAGCACGTCGCCGCGAAAGCCGTCGGCGTCGGCGTGGGTGCAGTTGGGATCGTACACGCCCTCGTACACGGCCCGGCCCAGGTGTTCTAGAAAGCCTCCGAACACCCGTGGATCCACGGGGGCGATGGTGAATTGGGTATGTAGTGTGATTGTGGTTGGTTCCATTTTTTTCCTCCATAGGGATTGGGGATTAGTGATTGGGGATCGGGGATTTCCTAATCCCTAATCACTAATCCCGAATAACCGCAATGGGTCTACATAGTGCTCTTCAAACCCCCAATCTTCCTGGGGCAATCCAAGCGCCACTGCCATCAGTTGTGTGAAGTAGACCACTGGGAGCGCGTCGCTGCCGGACTCGCGCTGTGGATAATCCAGGTTGAACTGGCACAGCGGGCAGGCGGTCACAATCGCCTGTGCTCCGCACTCCCGCGCCGAGGCAACAATGCTCTGGGCGAGCGTCGCAGGAATTTGCGGATCCTTTACCGTCAGGTACGAGCCGCAGCACTCGATGCTGTACGGAAAGTCTACCGGTTCGGCGCCCAGGGCGCGGATCAGGTCGTGCAGGATGGTCGGGCTTTCGGGATCGTCCAGGCCGATTTCGTCATAAGGGCGCAGGAGCAGGCAGCCGTAGTAAGGCGCGAGGTGGAGGCCCTCACCTCTCCCCCTGTCCCCTCCCTCTCCCAATCTTGGGAGAGGGGAGGGGACAGGGGGGTGGGGTGAGGGCTGGTCAGCGGCCTCACCACCTTCGCGGCCAGTGCGTCCCAGCCAATCTCGTCGCGCAGAATCTCCAAAAAGTGCACCACGCGCACGCCGCGATATTCCTGCCCGGTGAACCAGTTGATGCGTTCCAGCATCGTCGGGTCGCGCTGCAAGAGTGCCTGGGAACGACGCAGCACGTGGAAGCAGATGGCGCACAGGGTCGCCAGGCGCTCCCCTGCTTGTTGTGCTTGGTAAAGTACCCTTGTCGGCGCGATCAGCGCCATCGAATCGTCGAGCGTGAGCGGAAAGGTGGCGCCGCAGCACTGCCAGTCGTCGAGTTCCTGCAATTCCAGCCCCAGCGCGCGTGCCACTGCCCGCCCGGAGCGGTCGTAGCCCTGAGCCTTGGTCGAAAGCGTGCAGCCGGGGTAGTAGGGGATGACAGTCATTGATAAGCGGGTACCTTGGAATGCAAAACCTACGAAATGCCTCGAAAGGCACGAAAAGCACAGCGCGCGTTGTTTCGTATCAATTCGCGCCTTTCGTTTCGCGCCTTTCGTGGTCCGAACACCTACTTTATATATTTCCGGTACGCACCCACCACCGCCACTTGCGGCAGCGCACGCAGCAAGTCCGGCGAGAGCGCACTCAGGTCGAGTTTGCTCACACCCCGGCGCAGCGTGACCTGGCGTAGCGCCTCCATCAGCCGTGGCAGGTCCACCCCCTTAGGGCAGCGCGTGACGCAGGTGAGGCACGAGGCGCAGATCCAGATCGTCGTGCTCTCCAGTACCTCTTCCAGCCCCAGTTGTGCCAAGCGGATGGCCTGACTGGGCAGCAGGTCCATCGCCGCCACGACCGGGCAGCCGGCGCTACAGCGCCCGCACTGGTTGCACTCCAGCAGGCCCTGGCCGCTGATTTCCTCTACGTCGGCCACGAACGGGCTGCGTATGGTCTCGGCTGAGATTTGAGCGCGCACCCTCGCTCCTGGGAGGTATTGGGAATTAGGGATTTGTGATTGGGTATTTTCCAGCCCCTAATCCCCAATCCCTAATCACTGATCCCTGCGGCCCGCTTTGCCCCTGCGAGCGTATTCCACATCAGCATCGCGATCGTCATCGGCCCCACACCGCCCGGCACAGGAGTGATATAGCCGGCGACCTCCTTCACCTCGTCGAAATCCACGTCGCCGACCATGCGCGTGCCGCTCTTGGTCGTCGGGTCGGGGATGCGGTTGATGCCCACGTCAATCACCGCCGCGCCCGGCTTGACCCAGTCGCCCTTGACCATCTTGGGCTGGCCGACCGCTGCCACCAGGATATCGGCGCGGCGGCAGATGGCCGGCAGGTCGCGCGAGCGGGAATGGCAGATGGTGACGGTCGCGTCGCGGTGCAAGAGGAGCATCGAGACCGGCAGGCCGACGATGTTGCTGCGCCCCAGCACTACGGCCTCGGCGCCCTTGATCTCGATGCCGGAGCGCACCAGCAACTCGATGCAGCCGGCGGGTGTGCAGGGCACGAACAGCGGCTTGCGTCCCTTCATAGCCAGACGCCCGATGTTGAGCGGGTGAAAGCCGTCCACGTCCTTTTCGATGTTGATCAGCGAGAGAATGCGCTCTTCGTTCAGATGCTTGGGCAGCGGCAGTTGCACCAGAATGCCGTGGACGTTGGGGTCGGCGTTGAATCGGGCAACGACGGCTTCGACCTGTTCCTGGGTGGCGTCTTCGGGCAGGTGCTCGCCGATGGAACAAAAGCCGCAGTCTACGCAGGTCTTTTGCTTGGAAGCGACGTAAGCCTTCGATGCCGGGTTCTCGCCGACCAGTACCGTTGCCAGGCCGGGTGTGATGCCGTGTTTCTCTTTCAATCCGGCCACCTCGGCCTTGATCTCGTCGTAGATTTGGGCTGCGATGGCTTTGCCGTCAATCAGTTGCGCTGTCATCTTTGCCTCCTTCGGAAAGGATCAGCGATTGGTGATTAGTGATTGGTGTTTGGGGATCGGAGATTCCCTAATCCCTACAGCCTCAAATACGAATCCGTGTAAATTACCTTATTGAGCAACACCTGCACCGTCTTCCACACGTCGGCCTGTAGCGGGTCGGACATATCCACGTCCTCCGGCTGCAAATCTTCCATTGCCGCGACGCGGTCGTGGAGTTTGAGGAGCAGTCGGTTGAGGGCGGTGCTCTCGTCGCGCTGCTCGACTATGCGGACCCACTCCATCAGGTCTTTGTCGAATGGATCGGCGATGACCATGTCAATCCCGGCGCCCATCAACATCACCATGTAGGTGCGGTTGAGGAGCGGGCGCATCTCGTTCGGGACGGCGTTGGAGACGTTGGAGAGGCCGCCGTTGGTCAGCGGAGGCGGGTCCCAGGCATATTTGAGCGTGCGCACCGCCTCGATGCACTCTGGGCAGTATTGCTGGCAGCCGGAGACGGTCAGCACCAACGGGTCAATGATCAGGTCGGTGATCGGAAAGTCAATCTCGACCATGCGCGGGATGATCCGCTCCAACGCAAGACCGACGCGCTCATCCGCCTTGACCGGGATGGCGCCTTCGGCCATCGTCAGCGCGACCAGGCGCGTGTTGAATTTCTTGGCGAGGAGAGGCACGGATTCCAGCCGTTCTGGGCGGGCGTCGGTGGAGTTGATGATCGGCTGCGCCTTGGTCACCGTTTCGCAGGCGGCCTCGATGGCGGCCAGGTTCGTGGTGTCGAACACCAACGGCACATCTACCACTTTCTCGACCGTCTCGACCAGCCAGGGCAGGATCTCGTGGCCGGCTTTTTTCTGCGGGCCGATGTTCAGATCAATGGCGTTGGCCCCGGCCTCGACCGCCCGCACGGCCAGGTCTTGGAAGAACTTGGCATCCTTGTTCGCCAGGGCCTCCTTGACTTTGGGGGAGATGATGTGGATATTTTCCGCGATAATGTACATTCGGACACCTCCTGGGTTGGTTAGTTAGTTGGTTGGTTAGTTAGTTAGTTCAAGATGTGTTCGGCGATTTGGCGCACAGCCCGGTAAAGTGCTGTATCGGTCGGCAACTCGATCAGCGGGCGACCGGTGAACTCGAATTCGGCCATCGCCGGGTCCTCCGGCACCGTTCCAATCAACTCCAATCCGCTCCGTTCCACCGCCTCGGTCAGAGGTGCGGGTAGCCCCTGTGCCCCCCCGCTCCCCTGCTCCCCCGCCCCTTTGCCCACCGGCACCCGGTTCACCACCAGGTACACTCGTCCCACCTCGATGTGTAATTTGGGCACCATGTCGCGCATGTGCTGTGCAGCGGCCAATCCGCGTTGTGTCGGATCGCTTACCAAGAGCAGTATGTCCACATCGCGTGTGGTGCGGCGGCTGAGGTGTTCCATTCCCGCCTCGTTGTCAATCACGACGTAATCGTAGCGGCTACTCAGGCGGTCTATGATCAGACGCAGCATCTGATTGGCGGCGCAGTAACAGCCGGGGCCTTCGGGGCGGCCCATCGCCAGCAGGTCCACTTTGTCCCCTTCGACGAGCGCCTGACGCACTTGATAGTCCAGATAATCCTGCTTGCTCATACCGCCGGGCATCGCGCCGGCCAGTGCGCCGCTCGATTGCACCTGGGCCAACATCTCCTCGCGGATACCCCCAATGGTCTGTTCGACCTCGATACCCAGCATCATATTGAGATTGCTGGCAGGATCGGCGTCAATTGCCAGGATAGAGCCGCCGCGCTCTTCGATCAGATAGCGGATGAACAATGCCGCGACGGTCGTCTTGCCGGTGCCGCCCTTTCCCGCCAGGGCAATAGTTGTGGTCAATTCACTCCTCAGTTGTCATTACCTACTCTGCCGCCCACCGTTTTGCGCTGCTGAAATCAGCTCCCCTGGGCACACTGTACCAGGCGTCGGCACAGGTCAATACCCCCCGGGGTCGGCGAAGGCCAACCGGAGGCCGAAAGCCTGCCACAGACAACTTGCGGCGTATAGACAGTTACCCTCAGTTGTCGAAATTATCCGACTGTCCCCATGAGGGAAAAGCCGTGTGCTCTGCCCATCCCGTCACCACTCGCGAAAGACAACAGGCATATACACGAAGATATCAGTCGGCCTTCCCGAGAGCAACACCAGATCGCCTTGCAGAAACGCTCGGTAAGAGATCAATGGAGTCACAGGCGCAGCAGGTAAAAGTGCCAAGGAGCTATGCGGTGGTGTGTCCCAATAACCACCCCAACGCAGATTTTGGACAATCCAATGATTGCCCTGTTTGTGGGCCAGGTATCCATCTTGTCCAATCGAATACAATACATAAGGCTCATACGATGCCAGCGGATTTAGTACTAGGTCCAAATCAACCGGCTCATCCATCAAATTAAATTCACCTCCAATCGTCTCAGTATGGATACCGCTATGATCCAGCCGGGCATAACGAGCCTGAACATCGTCGAACATGTAGCCGATATGTACAGTAAACGGTGAAACGGGCTCCAATGCAAGAGAGAGCATTGTGTCCTCGCAATAATGTGGTAAATAATCCACGGTCTGGGTAAGCCAACTTCCTCCTCCACTCCACGCATGACTTATGGTTGAGTGCTCCTGATTATAATAGCCTATGTGCAAAGTATAAGGCGCTACAGGGGCTATACCCAGTGAAGTCACAAGTCCGCCAACCTGTTCTTCGTTCACCGTTTCTGTAAGCCATCTCTGTCCATCCCACCAGGCATGTGCTAGATGCAAGTCTCCCGGTTCAACATAACTTATGTGGGGGGTAAAAGGAGAAGTGGGCACAAAGGCTAAAGAAGGATACCAACCCTCAAGTACCACCGTCTGGGTCTGCCATTTTGAGCCGTCCCAACAGCCGTACTTTAGCACACTGTCTGCATCTGAATAGCTCACACACGGTGTGAACGGTGCCGTGGGCATCAACGCCAGAGCAACGTGCTGGCCATGCAGACTTTCCACAGCATCTATGATTTGGCTCTCCCAAGCCATTGCTGAGCGCGATGTGTGGTACAGGGTCTCACGATAAACGTAGGCGATATGTGGCGTAAAAGGCGTGACAGGTTCGACGACGATCTCGTTAAAGGCACCGGCAACTCCATTATGGTCTATGGTTGTATACACCCAAGTAGGAGACACAAGCTGGGCAGAGTACAGATCGCTGTCCCACACATATATCAAGACCGGAGTATAGGGAGAAGTAGGTAATAAGCTCATCACCCCACCACTCTTGCCGTCGGAAGAAAACGTTTCACTTTCCCAGTTCACCAGTTCGCCAAGTCCCCACAAGTGCTTAATCAGACCATCTACCATATCACTGCTATTATACACGATATGCCTTGTAAACGGAGACAGGGGTTCGATCTCCAATCCCCAAACACCCAGCGCTATTTCACTTCCAGGCCTGTCGAAATGATCCCACTCCGTACCGTCACGAACGCTCAGCCTCAGGACGTGACCTGCAATATACGCAATACAAGGCGTATACGGCGCGACAGGTACCAACTCCATGTCAATCCGATCACTAAGCGGTGAAACTTCCGATACCGATTCTATATGCCATCCCTGAGCATCTCGCCACCCGTATTTGAGCGACGGGTAAATCGGGTCTGCTCTGTCAACGTATGCCACATGAGGTGTAAAGGGCTCTGTGGGCGACAGCCTGAATACAATATGATACCCCCAGTCTCCGCTTTTCATTACCTCGCTAGACCAGCCCGAACCGTCATGCCAGGCATGCCACATAGTATAAACAGGCCTGAAGCCGTTGTAGTAAAGAGTCCCATACACAATATGGACAGTGTACGGAGACTGAGGTTCCAACGCAATAGCAGAGTGTTCAGTGTACAACCTTGACTCTAACGTCTCGGTCTCCCAGCGCGTACCGTCCCAATGAGCATAGTGCAAGCGACCATCCTTGCTGTAACTGACATGAATCTCTTCCTCACGAATAGCAATGGCCGCGTATGTTTCCTGCCAACCTGAGTTTATGTCCACAGTTTCTACTTGCCAGTGACCATTGTCGTACCAGGCATGATAGAGCGCATCCTTGCCGTAGACTATATGGGGATACCCATGACGATCGAAGGCTATGCTGCTCATACCGAGGTCTTTAAACACCGAAGAGAGGTGAACGGTCTCTGAATCAAAGAGATACAGGGCTGTTTCCCCTTGTGCCTTCTCTTCGGCCTGAACTCCAAACAGCATACACAAAGCCAAAATGCCAATGGCTATCAGGAAGGCCCAACCTACACGTATCATCTGAAATCAGGTTCCTTCATAGAGCTTTGCCTGCGACCGGAACCTGCTCAAATCCGTGTGCGGCAAGAACAGCGCTGCGTTGAATTCGTCGAAGAAAGTGTTGTCGGCCGAGAGTTCCAGGTAGGTCATCATCTTGGCGACCTTGACGACCTGCCGACGGGCTTCGTGCGAGAGGAGCGCCATATACGCTCCGCGCACCGAGGTGTTGCCCAGAAAGTGGAAGCGGTCATAGGGTAGGTCGGGCAGCATGCCGATCTGGATGGCCTTTTCCACGTTGATGTATTGGCCGAACGCTCCGCCAATGAGCACTTGCCCTACGTCCGTGAGGCTCAGGCCCACGCTGCGCGCCAAGACGGAGAATCCGGCGTAGATGGCCGCCTTGGCACGCATCAGGTTGTCAATGTCTACTGCCGTGATGACGATGTCTTTGCCGATGGCGGTTTCCCCGGCCCAGGCGACGACGTACTCGGCGCCATGTTCGCCCTGGCGCACACGACTGGTGGGCAGGCGCAGATTGACGTTGCCGCTCTTGTCAATCACCCCGGCGGCAAACATCTCGGCTAAGAGCGCGATCAGCCCCGAGCCGCATATTCCGCGTGGCTTTTCGTCGCCAATGACGCGGTAAGTTGCCTCATAGGTCTCGCGGTTGACCCACACCTCTTCGATGGCCCCGGCAGTGGCGCGCATGCCGTGTACGACGCCGGCCCCCTCGAAAGCCGGACCCGCCGAGCAGGCGCAGGATACGAGCCAGGAGCAATCCCCCAGCACCATCTCGCCGTTGGTGCCGATGTCCACGAACAGCGTCAGGTCGGTCGCCTGGCACATTCCCGAACTGACCACGCCGGCGGTGATGTCGGCGCCCACATAAGAGGCAATACCCGGCAGGCAGTCCACCGTCGCCTGGGGGTTGATCCCCAGCCCGACCTCGCCAGCGGGGAACGGGGGTATCTCGTTGACGGCGGTAATGAAGGGCATCAGGCGGATGGATTCCGGCGGGATAGCGGCGAAAAGGTGTATCATCGTACTGTTGCCTGCGACCACCGCCTTGTAAATCTCGTCGGTGCGGATGCCATGCTCATTGGCTGCCTGCCGGATCAGCCGGTTGAGCGTCTCCATCACCAGCCGTTGTAATTCTTCCAGCCCATTCTCCCTGGAGGCATAGATGATGCGCGAGATGACGTCCTCGCCGCGGGCAATCTGGCCGTTATAGTCCGCCTGCTGCGACATGACCTCGCCGCCGATCATGTCCACCAGCCAGACCACGTTGCTGGTGGTGCCGATGTCAATGGCGACCGCCCACAGGCTCTCGAGATGCTCGCCGGGGAGCACATCAATCAGGCGCGGCGGGCCGTTAGGACGATCCCAGGTATCCATCTCGATCACCAGAGTAATCGTCCACTCGCCTTCTCGTAGCGCCCGGCCCAGTTTGCGTAACACCGGCAGAGAGACCTGTAGAGGCGGATGGGGTGCCCGCCCCAGGTCGTACTGGCGGGCCAGTTCTCGCTGCAAGCGTGCCCAATCGTCGGTCTGGTCCTGCAGAGTGGGGGGAGGCAGGGTCAGGGCGATCTTGCACAGGCTCTGCTCGTGCGGATCGTAGTGGAACGGCAGTTCGATTTTTGCGGCGCGCTTGCTCTCTTTTAGCCGTCGCTCGATCTTTTCCTGGAGTGGGACGGTGACAACGAGGTCACTCTCGACGATGGTCTGACACGCCAGGGCATAGCCAGCCGCCACATCCTCCGGTGTGAGCCGCTGGGTCGAGCGCCGCTGCACGCTCCCGCTTTCGATGATGACCGCACAGCGCCCACAGCGCCCCTGTCCCCCACAGGGCATGTTGAGTGCGATGCCGGCCTGCTGCGCCGCGTCGCTGAGCAGCGTACCTGGGCCGACTTCGACCTCACGGTCGAGGGGCGAGAAGCGGACGGTGCAGGAGTGCGGGGGGGCAGGGGGGCAGGGGGGCAGGGGAGCGGTC
>DAOUBA010000225.1:0-8185 GCA_034432855.1 Anaerolineae bacterium
CTCGATCTGGTAGATACAGCCGCCCTGGCCTGCTCGTTGATGGATGAGGCGAGGCGTCCCTGCATTCTCTATGCAGGCAATTCCCAACTGCGCCAGAAGGTGGTAGATATTGTGGACGGGCGGGCGGAATTGCGTGTCGCCGACAATGTGCGCCCCACGCTGAGGAGAGAGAGCCTTGCCAGCGCTCAGGCAGAATTGGACGAGTTCTACTGCAAGCACAAGATGGGACAACTGCCGGGGATCGAGGGCATACGCAGTTGGAGTCGGGTGCCGCTCACGCCCACTGCCCGTGCCTTCAGCCGGGTAGTACAGTATCTCTGGCACCTGTACAATACCCCTAACGGTGTGCTGGGCGTAGATGTGGGCGCTGCTAACACAACGATAGTCGCTGTCTTCGGACGCCCTTGCCTGACGATACGCGGGGATTTGGGTGTCGCTTTCGGCGGAGGGCAACTTGCGCAGGCGCGCGGTGTCGAGACGATCACCCGTTGGCTGCCCGGGGAGATGAGCAGTGACGAGGTGCAGGCACTGTTGCTCAATAAGGAGGTTCATCCGCTTAGCATCCCGCAAACGCCAAGCGAACTGTGGTTTGAACATGCGCTGGCACGCGAGGCAATCAGCGCAACGCTGGAAGTCGCCCGGCCCGGGTGGAGGACCGGCAGCGCGCAACTCTACCCCCACCTCCTGCCGCTGTGTGATACGATTCTCCTTAGCGGCATGGTCTTGACTCACGCTCCGCGTCCCGGCCAGACGGCTTTGGTCGTGCTGGATGCCTTACAGCCAATTGGGGTCTGCACGCTGGTGCTAGATATATACGGGCTGGCGCCGGCGCTGGGAAATGTCGCTGAGATCAAGCCATTGGCAGCAGTCGAGGTGCTCGATGGCGCTGCCTTTGTCAACCTGGCAACGGTGGTCGCGCCGGTGCCGACCAGTCACCCGCGTCGTGGCGAGACTGCGCTTGGCGTGCAGGTGACCTACGACGATGGTAGCAAGGTCAGCGTCGAAGTGCGCTACGGCAATCTGGAAGTCCTGCCCTTGCTGGCGGGCCAACAGGCCGTGCTGGACCTGCGCCCCGGCCGCCATTTCGACGTCGGTCTGGGTGGACCGGGGAAAGGCGGCAAGCGGAGCGTGAGCGGCGGATTGGTCGGGCTGATCATTGATGCGCGCGGGCGCCCATTGCGCCTGCCAGGGAATCCGCAGCGGCGTCAGGCGCAGATGCAGCAGTGGTTGTGGGATGTGGGGGGGTAGAACGAGTCAACGAGGAAGCAAGCTAGCGAATCGGCGAATGAGGACGTTGGTCATTTATCATTGAGGTATGTACCATCCATTTGAGGTTCAGGTCACTCCATTGACGAACGTACGCCGCGAGCGGATACTGCCCGTGGCAGGCGAGATATTGGTGCGTGTCGGCGAGCGCGTGGAGCCGATCCAGGTCGTAGCACGCGCCAGTCTGCCTGGCACGTTCCGTATCCTGCCAGTGGCACGGTTGCTGGGCACGCCCGCAGCCAAGAGCGAGCGTTACCTGCGGGTCAAGCTGGGCGATGAAGTACGGCAGGGGCAGGTGCTCGCAGCACGAGGCGGCTACCGCGTTCGTTCGCCCATCAATGGCGTGTTGACCGCCAGCGGTGCAGGGCGCGTGCTGATCGAAGCGCAACCGACCATATTTGAACTGCGCGCCTACCTCTATGGTACTGTGGCCAACGTGCTCCGAAATACCGGCGTTGTCATCGAAACAACGGGAGCAGTAATCCAGGGGACGTGGGGAACAGGCGGCGAGAGTTTTGGGGTGCTCAGGTGCCTCGTGAAAAGCCCCGACAAGCCGCTACGCGCCAAAGACATTGACCCATCTTGTCACGGGATGGTCATCATCGGAGGATTAGGGCTGGACGATGCGGTACTTGAACGCGCCCAGGAACTTCAGGTGCGGGGAATCGTCGTAGGGGGTTTCCCGCCCCAATTGGCTCCTCAGGCCAGCCAATTGCCATTCCCCGTCATTGCTACCGAGGGCGTCGGGAGCATGCCAATGTCGGAGGCGGTTTTCCGCATGCTGGCAACTCACGAAGGCCGAGAAGCCTCGATCAGCGGAGAAGTCAGAGCACGCTGGGGTATCGTCCGTCCCGAGATCATCATTCCTTTGCCGGCCGAGACGCTGCCGCCTGCGCAATCGGAACCCGGTGCGCCGTTGACGGCGGGAGCGCGGGTGCGCATCGTGCGGGCACCGTATTCAGGCCAGGTGGGTGTGGTCGCAGCGGTTCCTGACCATGCCCGTCGCATCGAGACAGGCGCCCGGGTTCGCGGTGCAGAAATCAAACTAGGTGGGGAAACGGTTTTCGTCCCCCTGGCGAATCTGGAGGTTCTGCGCTAGGCCACACCAGCCGGCATGAAGGGCAACGCGAGAACGAGACCGACACAAGGAGGTTAGAATGGAAGATCTAGACTTGTTCCCCAACGAAGAGGCAGAGGCTGCGCAAGAAGAGGGGGCGAATCGCCTCTTTATCATCCTCGTGGCCGCGATGATCGGCCTGATGGTGCTGGCTCTTTGCGGCGGCGGGGCCTTCTACTGGTTCTATCTGCGCCCCCGGCAGGAACGCATCGCACAGAACCAGATCATCCAGGCCACCAACGCGGCGGAGGCCGTGGCAGCCGCCCAAACTGCAACGGCTGTCAGCCAGCAGGCAGCCACGGAGGCGGCGATCCCAACCGATACGCCTGAGCCCACGGCGACGGAGATGCCCACGGTGACGCCCGTTCCGCCTACAGCCACCCCGATGGCAACCCCGGCACAGGTGGCCGCTGCCGCCGAAGCCTCGCCGACTCCACGTCCCACGGCGACTCGCCAGCCGACGGCCACACCCGGGGCAGGGAGTCAGGCAGCCGGCGCTAGCGTGCCCGGCACCGGTATCGGCGCACTGGGTGGGGGCGCGATTGCCATAGGGCTTTTGTTCCTGTTGGTCGTAGTACGCCGTTTGCGCCGGGCAGCCTAGCGGCACTCGCCGGGGTTTGCCCCACCCGGACTTTCCTGATGCAAGAGCGCGCTGAATCAGGCGTATTAGTTGGGGCTAACATAATTGACCCCTTCGTGGCCCAGTACGTGCGGCACGGGATCTGAGAGCCGACCCGGCCATCATGTCGCCGAGAGTTCCCCAATCTGCTGCGACCCTTCCTCGCACACACCGAGGGGGCGGCAGAGGAATAGCAACAAACGAGGGCCAGACCTGTTGAGAGGCTGGCCCTCGTTGCTTTTGAATGCGCTACTCCATCCTCAGTTCGATGCTGGCCATCGCGTAGAAATAGGCCAGCGAGGCCGACATCCCTTCGGCGATACGGCGGCCCACCTGACCCGAGACGTCTATCTTGCGGACGCTGTCGCTCTCCGCTGGACAGAGCAAGGCCAGTTCCCCCCTACTTGCCCCGCCTTCCTCGACCACCCATTCGCCCCCGTGGCGGCGGCGAAATATCTCCCCCAGAAAACTGACCCACAGCAGACGCATCCTCTGGGAAGGCTCGGGGAATTGGCGTAAGTGACGATCAATCCATTCGTCCAGGAGTTGCAGGGCAATCACGTCATAGCCCACCTCCTGGTGAGAGAAGCGGGCCAAAGCCGCTCGCGCCTGCTCTGCCATCTCCGCCAAGTAACGTATCTGCTCTGGAGACAGGAACCGGGTTCCCCTCTTCATCGCCATCTTGACGAACCCCGACCTTCTGTAGGCGTGATTGCCAATCGCGTGCGTTAGGCTAGTTCCGGTACAAAACTACGGTAGGAAGCGTCTCTGACGCCGATTTCGGGCTACCCAAAGCGCCCAGTGATATAGTCCTCGGTGCGCTTATCCCGTGGCCGGGTGAACACCTGACTCCCCGGCCCTTCCTCGATCAACTCCCCCTGCAGCATGAATGCAGCGTGATCGGCTACCCGGGCCGCCTGCTGGACGCTGTGGGGGACGATCACGATCGTATAACGCTGCTTCAATTCCTGCAAACTGGCTTCGACTTTGGCCGTCGAGAGCGGATCCAGCCCCGAAGTGGGCTCGTCAAGCAGGATCACCTCCGGCTCCAACGCCAGCGTGCGGGCCAGGCACAGCCGCTGCTGCTGTCCGCCCGAAAGTTTGATAGCCGGCTCGTCCAGGCGATCCTTCACCTCGTCCCACAGCGCCGCCGCCTGCAGGCTACGCTCGACCAGTTCATCCAGCCTGGCGCGATCGCGCACGCCAGCCAGTTCCGGCCCATAGGTCAGATTACGCCGGATGCTCATCGGCAGCGGCACCGGGGTGGCAAAGACCATACCCACGCGACGACGCAGCGCGTGCACGTCTACCCCCGGCGCGTAGATGTCCTCTCCATCCAACCACACACGGCCCTCCAGTCGCCGCCCGGGAATCAGCTCATTCAGCCGGTTGAGCAGCCGCAGCAGCGTGGACTTGCCGCTGCCCGCTGGGCCGAAGATGACCGTGATCTGATTGGGATAGATGCGCAGGCTGACGCCACGCAGCGACTGCGCGCCATCTTCGTAGGTATAGGAAACGTTCTCTAACAGGAACTTTTCGGCCCGCGATTCACCATCTGCCATTCGGCATCCGCCACTTGCCATTTGCCATTCGCCTCACCATTGCCTTCTGGCGCGGAAATAACTCCGGATGGCTGCAGCCAGGACGTTCATCGAGAGCACAAAGACCAGAAGCACCAACGCCGTACCGTACTGGACATGGATGGGCATTCCCGGCACCTGGGTACTGACGACGAACAGATGATAGGGCAGCGCCATGGCCTGATCGAAGATGGAACGAGGCAATCGTGGAAGAAAGACCGCCGCTACGGTAAAGAGAATCGGCGCCGTCTCCCCAGCAGCCCGCTCTAGTCCCAGGATGACACCGGTAAGAATACCCGGCAACGCCTGAGGCAGCACAACGCGGCGGACGGTCTGCCATTGCGTGCCGCCCAGGGAAAGGCTGACAATGCGGAAGGACTGGGGCACGGCCCGCAGTGCCTCCTCGGCTGTGCTGATGATGACCGGCAGAGTCATGAGCGCCAGCGTCAACGAGCCGGCCAGAATGGACTTGCCCAATCGGAGAAAGATGACGAATAGTCCAAAGCCAAACAAGCCATAGACCACCGATGGCACCCCTGCCAGGTTAATGATCGCCAGCCGGATCATGCGGGTGAACGGGGTATCACGGGCGTACTCCGCCAGATAGACCGCTACCGCCACACCCAACGGCACAGCGATGATGGCTGTACCCAACGTGAGAAGCACGGTACCGACGATGGCAGGCCAGACGCCGCCAGCGTGCATCCCATCGTGTGGCGGCATCGTGAGAAATTCCCATGAAATCGCGGGGGCGCCCTGGAAAACGATGTAGCCAATCAGCCACAGGATGGGCAGCACGACGATAACGGCTACCAGGCTTAGAAGAGCAAAACCAATCCGTTGATGGAGGTTTCTTGACATTATGACAACAGCCTCCCGTACCTCTTCCCCTGCCGAAAGATAGTCCACGCAGCCACCAGATTGATCACGAAAGTGACCAGGAACAACACCAGACCGACGGCGAACAGGACGTGATAGTGGGTACTGCCCTGTGCCACCTCCCCCATCTCGGCGGCGATGGTCGCCGTCATCGTGCGCACGGGCATCAAGAACGAGTTCAGCGTGAGCGGCATGCGCGCCGCGTTGCCCGTGACCATCATCACTGCCATCGTCTCACCGATGGCCCGCCCCACCCCAAGCATCATCGCCATGAGGATGCCGGTGCGGGCCGCCGGCACCGTCACCCGCCAGATGGTCTGCCAGCGCGTTGCCCCCAGCGCCAGCGCCGCGTCACGGTAAGAGCGGGGGACAGCGTCCAGCGCGTCCTCGGCCACGCTGATGATGGTAGGTAGCGCCATGTAGCCCAGCGTCACCGAGCCGGTCAACGCCGTCAGGCCGGTCGGCGCGCCCACCCACTCGCGGACCAGAGGAGAGACCACCAGCATCCCTATGAAGCCCAGCACCACGGAAGGGATCCCGGCCAACACCTCGATGAAGGGCTTGAGGACTTCGCGCATCCAGCGCGGCGCGACCTCGGCGATAAAGATCGCCGCCAACAGCCCCAACGGCAGGCCGACGACCGCCGCACCCAACGTCACCAGCAGCGATCCCAGCACCAACGGCAGGATACCGAAGTAATCCTCGTTGGGATACCAGCGCGTCTGGAACAAGTCGCGCAGTGAAACCTCGAAAAACGTCGCGCCGCCCTCGCGCACCAGAAACAAAAAGATCAACCCCAGAAACAAGAGGACCAGAACACCGGTCACGCGGATCAGGCGCTCGATGAGGTATTCGGCGAGGCCATTTCGGGTTTGCCGGGACATCCGCTATCCTCCTGTTGCCAATGGCACAAATCCCAACTGCTTCACAATTGCCTGGCCCTCCGAGGAAAGGATCCAGGCGAGATAGTCGGCAATATCTCCCTGTGGCTCTCCTACGGTGTACATGTAGAGATCGCGCGCAATGGGATAGGCGCCGCTGTTGACCGTCTCAATGGTCGGCAAGACGTAGGGGCCAGCAGGGCTGGTAGCAACGGCGATCTTTTTCTGGTCGGGCGTGACGTAGCCCAGCCCATCGTAGCCGATAGCATTGGGGTTCTGACGCACCTCGGCGCTGATTCCCTCCGACGAGGGCATGAGCAGTGTATCGGGCGAAAAGAGCGTGCGGTTGCTGGAATTCCCCAAGCGCAGTACCTCCTCCAAGAAATACACGTGCGTCCCGGAATTGGATTCCCGCGACAACAACACAATGGGGCGATCCTCGCCTCCCACCTCCGTCCAGTTGGTGATGCGCCCGCTAAAGATGTCCGATAGTTGCTGGAGCGTGAGGCCGTTCACCGGATTGGCAGGATGGACGACGACGGCAATAGCGTCGCGGGCAGCGACGTGCTCGACGGGCGTGATGCCGTTGGCCTGGGCTCTCTGCATTTCCTCTGGCTTCATGCGGCGAGAGGCGTTGGCGATATCCACCGTGCCATTGACCAGGCCGGCAATACCGGTGCCGGAGCCGCCGCCGGTCACGGCGATGCGCACATCAGGCCGCCGCTCCTGATACGTCTCTGCCCACTTTACCGCCAGGTTGAGCATCGTATCGGAGCCGACGTTCTGGATAGCAGCACCCGCCGCTTCCCGTTCCTGAACGGGCGGACGGCAGGCAGCGAGTAGAATAAGCACGGTGCAGAGCACGAGGAACCTGGGCATGTTTATCCTCGATGCTCGCTTGGATTCTCGACTACAAGTCCTTCCACGCGGGATGCCTCATTCAGAACACCATCGGCTGAAACAAAAACGAGCGGCGGCGCCCCATCACCAACCAGGCTATGGTTGAGAGTGAGAGCCGTAGCCAGGTGCACCGCATCGTAACCTCGCAGCGGATGACGCTGTGTAAGGTCGGTGGCAAGCCTGATCGTAGCATCGTCTAGTCGCAAAGTCGTGAAACGCTCGTCACAGTCTCTCAGGAAACGGGCGACGACCTTTTTGCTGTACTGTCTCAGAAATGTCCCCCATCCGCCGTCGCTTGGCCACAGTAGCGGCAATCTCAACGATCCCGATCTTGGCAAAGGCGATGGCATTCTGCCATTCACCATCAGCGATACGGGCATTCACCAGATCACTGACCCGCGCGCTACCCGTCTCTGGAATGTAGTACTTCACCAGGGCACTGCTGTCGAGGTAGTAGTAGATCGCCATCAACGTCCCTCGTTGCGTTCAGCAATGATGTCTTCCGACAGCGGTGAGAGTCCAGCGAGCATTTCACGCACCTGAGCATGAGTGATCTCGCGCGCTGCCTCAACATACCCCCTCCAGCATTCTCCAAGGGGTTCGACCAAACCCGTCTTGCTTATAGCGTCCATGTCCCGTTCCCATAGTCTCTTCTGGTGCGTGGACTCTCTCGTCTTCAACCCTGCTTGAATGAGTTCAACGATCACGCTGTTCAACGAGCGGTTTGAAACTGAAGTCTCGGAGTCTAACTCTTGCCGTAGAGCATCCGGTAAGCGTATCGTCAACGTCGTGTCATTCGCCATCTCGATCACCTCCTGCGCAACTCGTCTTTCCCACCAAGGGCTTACTTGATTATAGCATCGGCCGCCCATACGGTCAATCGAGACTTGCGTGGTGATTACCCACATGTCTGGGCGAAGGAGAAATCGGGGGGTTGGGCGGG
>DAOUBA010000226.1:0-1524 GCA_034432855.1 Anaerolineae bacterium
ATCCGGCACTTTCTGCGCGGATTTGGGCTGATTTGGCCGCCAGTTGAGCCCATTCAGGGTCTCAGGAGCTATGCGCGGAATTCAGTTGTGCGTATATCAAACTTGCGTGCAAACCTGATGCTAGCGCCGCGGAACGCTCCCCGGCCGCCAGGGTTGGCGACGACCCCATCTGCGCGCAGGCTGCGAGCGTCAGAACCAGCGCGACCAGAGTCCCAACATTCCATAGTCTCTTTGTCATTGTTGCACCTCCCGATGCATGATATTGTGATTGCAAGACGTCGGGAGCGCGTGGTTTGTTCCGGCCTGTTGCCGCCTGTCGGTACGCCAACCCGCTGAGGTAGGGCGGGGTTGCCGTGTCCTGCCCTTGTCATTCGTGTGACCTGTCGTATAATGCACCGTATGCTGGAGACCGCCATCGAAGCCGCCCGCCGCGCCGGGCAGATCATCGCCGAATGTTATACTGCCGTCCACGCGATTACCGTCAAGGGCTACCGTGATATTGCCACCGAGGTGGACGTGGCTGCTGAGAGGGCCATCCTCGGCCTGATCCGCGAGCGCTTCCCCGACCACGCCGTCCTCTCCGAAGAGGCCGGGGGCAACGGAATCGGTGCAGGTATCACGTGGGTCGTGGATCCACTGGATGGGACGACGAACTATGCGCACCGCCTGCCCGGTTTTGCCGTCTCCATCGGTGTGCTGGAAGGGGGTGAACCGCTCATTGGCGTCGTCTACGATCCGCTGCGCGATGATACGTTCGTGGCCGAGCGGGGTGGGGGAGCCACGTTGAACGGCACGGCGATTCGGGTCAGCCACATATCCAATCTAGGCCACGCGCTGGTTGGTCTGGACTGGGGGCGCGCCGACGCAATGCGCGAGCGCACGCTGGCCTACCTATGCCGGGTCGCACGGCGCTGTGGGACGGTGCGCGCTTGGGGCTCGGCGGCGCTGATGTTGGCCTACGTCGCGGCAGGTTGGCTGGACAGCTACTTCAATCTGGCGATAAAACCGTGGGACGCCGCGGCGGGAGTACTGCTTGTCGCCGAGGCGGGTGGCCGATGCAGTACGTTGGAAGGCGAGCCCTACCGGATAGACTCGCCGGGGTGCGTGGCGACGAACGGCCTGCTGCATGATGAGTTGCTGGCCGTGATGGGTGTCTAGCCGCGCTTATAGTATTGCTCTCGAAAAACTATCGCAACCGCAGGGGTTTTGCTCTGGGCTGCATCGGCCTGAAAGAGCCGGTGCTGGCGGGATTCGACCTCTCCTAACCCCTCCCTCACCCTCCCCTTCCCTCTCCGTTGCGGAGAGGGAAGGGGAGGGCCGGGGTGGGGATGGGTGAGGTCCGACGCCGCCGGTTCACGGCGGTGCCGGCGGCTACTTGGCGATTTCTTTCGCTTTCTGGAGCACCTGGGCCAGGTGATCGGCGGCGTCAGTTGAGCCTTCCTGGCGCATAGAGGCCTCCGTCTGCTCCATGAAGCGGATCAGGCGCTCGTTCAGCAGGCTGCGATTCGCCTGCAAGAGTTTTTC
>DAOUBA010000227.1:0-10768 GCA_034432855.1 Anaerolineae bacterium
CCCCCCCCCAACCCCCCCGATTTCCCCTTCGCCCAGACATGTGGGTAATTACCACGACTTGACATCTTGTCGAAATCCGCGTACCATTCAGGCTATGATCACGGCGGGCGTGGACGTGGGGGCGATCACGGCCAAAGCGGCGATCTGCGGCGAAGGGGGCTTGCTGGCCACGGCGGTCATCCAGGCCGGCTATGACCGCGCCGCCGCCGCGCTCCAGGCGCTCGATCGGGCGTTGGCAGAGGCGGACCTTGCGCGGGAGCAGGTCGCCTGCCTGGTGGCCACCGGCTATGGGCGTGTGCAGGTGCCCGGCGCCCAATGCACCGTCACCGAGATCACCTGCCACGCGCGCGGGGCGCGCTTCCTCTGCCCCGACGTGCGCACGGTGATTGACATTGGCGGGCAGGATAGCAAGGCCATCGCCGTGGGGCCGGACGGCCGCGTGCTCGATTTCGTGATGAACGACAAGTGCGCCGCCGGGAGCGGGCGCTTCCTCGAAGTGATGGCCCGCGCGCTGGAAATCGAAGTGGCCGAGTTCGGCGCGCTGGCGCTTTCTGCCCCACGCCGTGCCTCAATTTCCAGTACCTGCACCGTCTTTGCCGAGTCGGAGGTCATCACTCACCTGGCGGCGGGTGTGCCGCGCGACGAGATCGCCGCCGGTATCCACGAGGCCATCGCGGTGCGCATTGCGACGATGGCCGGGCGCATTGCCGTGCAGGATGTGGTCGTGCTGACCGGCGGGGTGGCGCGCAATGCAGGGGTGGCGCGCATGCTGGAGGAGAAACTGGGCCATCGCGTCGTCGTGCCGGAGCGGGCGCAACTGGCCGGGGCCATCGGTGCGGCGCTTATCGCCCAGAAGAGTTAACCTGAGGAGGGCATCATGGAAGGGAAACCCGTATCAAAACAGCCTCTGCTGACCAACAAGCTCATCCTGTTCATGGTGGCCATGGTGCTGGCCAATACCGCTTTGCAGATGTACATAGGTTTGTTGCCGCTCTACCTGGTGGAACTGAATGCCAGCGTGGTGCAGGTGGGGCTTTTCTTTACCCTCTCGCGCATCTTTCCGCTGTTCCTCCAGGTTCTTGGCGGGTGGCTGTCGGATTCATTGGGGCGGCTGCGCAGCATCGCACTGGGCAGTCTGGCCGGTGTACTGGGTTACCTGGGGCTCATCCTGTCGCCGGCCTGGCAGTGGGTGCTTCTAGGAGAGGGGCTCTTGGCTGTGACGCGCTCGTTGGTTGCCCCCAGTTTTCCCGCCTTTATTGCCGAGCAGTCCACCGAGGAGACGCGGGCGCGGGTCTTTGGGATCACCCAGACATTCTATGGCTTGGTCATGGTGCTCGGCCCGGCGCTGGGAGGTTGGTTGGTTGATTTGTATAGTTTCAAGACCATGCTGCTCGTTGCGAGCAGCCTCTATGTGCTGGCGGCGGTGATCCGCGTGGGGATGGCGCAGGCGGCCAGGCGCGGGAGCGAGGCCCGTCCGCGTGGGCTCTCGCTGAGCGGCCTGCGCAACAGCCTGGGGGGCATGCTGGGAATGGCGTTGGCAGGCGGGATATTTACCTGGATTCTGGTCCTGGATGGCATTTGTGATTTTTCCCTTTCGTTATCGGCCAGTCTGGAGCCGCTTTACTTGAAGGAGATCGGCCGGCTGGACGCAAGCCAGATCGGCTTGCTGCTTGCCATCTTCGGCGCTTTCACCATGGTGGCCAACATGCCTGCCGGTTGGCTTGCGGACAGGAAGGGCGAGCGGGTGACGATCGTGTTGGGGTTCACATTGATCGCGGCAGGCATCACGGTTTTCCTGAGTGCGGTTGGCTTTTGGGGCTTTGCGACAGCATGGATGCTGTTCGGCCTGGGGGTAGGAGCGATAGAGCCGGCTTTTCAATCGCTGACCAGCAAGGCCGTACCTGAGCATCTGCGCGGCACTGCGTTTGGCCTGTTGCACAGCAGTCTCGGCATCTTTTCACTGCCCGCGCCGGCCGTCGGCGGACAGTTGTGGGAGCGTGTCGGCCCGCGTTTCCCGTTTCGCCTGGCGAGCGTGGCGTTTCTGGTGTCCATTGTCCCCGTGTGGCTCAAGTTGCCGGCCAAAGGGCCACAGGCCGAGGGGGTGCCATCTGGAACCTGAAGACCGTCCTCGTATCGGCTTCCTCACGGCCTACGTGCCCGAGGAGTTGTTCCACGCTGCCGGGTTTACGCCGGTATTTCTCTTCCATTCGGCGCAGGATCGCGGGCAGGCCCGCAGACATCTGCCGGGGTTCACCTGCTGGGTGGCCTCGTCTGCACTCGACCAGGCGCTGGCAGGGGAACTCGACGGGCTGGCGGGCGTGGCCTTTGCCGAGACCTGCGACACCATCCAGGGCCTCACCGATCTGTGGCGGCGCAACGTGCCCCACATTCCCGTCTTTCACTTTGGGATGCCCACGCGCCTGGATGGCCCCGTGCCTCGCGCGTACCTGCTGGCCGAGTTGCGCGACCTCCGCCAGCGCCTCGAGTCCGTTGCCGGCCATCCCATCTCCGACGATGTGCTGTGTGCAAGTATTGCGCTCTACAACCGTACACGCGCGCTCGTCCGCGCCCTCTACGCCCGTGCTGCCGAGTTCTCTCCCGCCGACCTGTACGCCCGGGTGCGTGCGGCGTTTCAGATGCCAAGAGAGACTTTTGTACAGGATGCAGGAAGCAGGATGCAGGAAGCAGGAGGCAGGAGGCAAGAGTCTCCCTCTCATACCCTCACCCCTGCTCCTCTGCTCCCCTGCTCCCCCGCTCCCTCGCTCATCCTCGCCGGTCCCACGTTGGCGGATCCGGTCTTGTTCGACGTGTTGGCCCAGGCGGGAGTGCGCGTGGTCGGTGATCTGTTGGACTTGGGGGAGCGTTACTTTGCGCTGGACGCCGCCGAGACGGGTGATCCGCTCGAAGCGCTAGCCGACCGCTTGCTGGCTCTGACGCCCACACCGACCAAGTGTCACTTGCAGCGTCGCCGCGCCGATCATCTGCTGGCGCTGGTGCGCGAGCGCCGCGCGCACGGCGTCCTCTTTGCGCGGCAAAAGTTCTGCGAACCGCATGGCTTCGATTACGCACTGCTGTCGCCTGCACTGGACAAGGCCGGCGTGCCCCACCTGCTGATCGAGTTGGAGCAGGCCTCCCAGGCCGGGCAACTGCGCACACGGGTGGAGGCGTTTGTGGAGATGCTGGCGCGGTGAACCATCAGTCGGGGGATTTCTTGTGCCGTTCGTGAAACACGGCAGGGGGAATGTTCAGTTGGCGCAGGATTGCCTGCAGTGTGCCGGGGGGAATGTCACGGCCACCGTGGCGGGGGATGACGGTAAACTTTTGGCTGGCTGGATTCCACCAGACCTCGTGTGAGCCAGGGGCCTGGCGCACAAACTCGCACCCTAACTGGCGCAGACGTTTAGTCAATTGCCGGTAGTTCATCGGGGCGAGAGCGCCGGTACCAGCACTTCGATTCTGGCAGGGAAGTGCAGTTCTTCGATGGGGATAGGAGGCGTGATGCCCTTTTCTTGCATCGCTTCCAACAGGGCGCGGGCTACGCCGGGAGCCAAGGCCAGCACTTCGTCAAGCGTATCGGCGAGCACCAGGAATCCGTCCAGTGCAGGGCTGGTGGCCTGGTAGGAGCCATTCACCTTCTCCACCACGATCGGCAGGCGATAGCCTGCAAGTTCTACGCTCGTTTTGGTTGTGTTCATTACCCAAGATTGTAACACCATCTGGCATCGGAGGCAAGTTTCGGCATACCCAAAATGCTCCTGCTGGATTGCCAAATTCGCCGTCGTAAGCGGAATCCAGTCCCTGATCCCTGATTCCTATGTCCCACTATCCCCGTCTCCAATCTCTCAAGCACATCGGCGACGTGATGGCGCGCTATTACGTGCAGCGCAAGGTGCTCGCGCGGCTCAAGCCGGTCGCCTACGTCACCAGCGGCGCGCCGGTCGAGATCCTCGAAGCCATGGGCATCCTCACCATCTACCCGGAGAACTATACCGCGCTGTGCGGCGCGCGGGGGGCATCCGTGTCCTTGTGTGAAGTGGCCGAGGCGCAGGGATACCCCGCCGACCTGTGTTCCTACGCCCGCAGCCACGTCGGCGCGGTGCTCCAACCCAAGGGGGCGCCGCTGGGCGGCCTGCCCAAACCCGATCTCCTGATCTGCTGCAACAACATCTGCGGCACGGTGCAGAAATGGTACGAGGCGCTGGCCGAGTACTACGACGCGCCGCTGTTCGTGCTCGATACGCCGTTCCAGCGCGCCACCCCGCCGGAACCGCACATCGTCGCCTACGTTGCCGAGCAGTTGCGCGAGATGGTCGTATGGTTGGAAGCGCACACCCATCGCCGCCTCAAGCCCAAAAAGTTCCAGGCCGTGCTGGAGCACTCGCGCCAGGCGGTGCTGTTGTGGCAAGAGATCCTCACCTTCGGCCAACACCGGCCTTCGCCGATCAACGCGCCCGACCTGTTCATCGCCATGGCGCCCATCGTCACGCTGCGCGGGACACCGCAGGCGGTGGAGTGCTACCGCCGTCTCAAGGCCGAATTGGAGGCGCGCGTCGCGCAAGGTGTGGGTGCCGTGCCCGGCGAGCGCTACCGGTTGCTGTGGGACAACATTGCGATCTGGTACCGGCTGTACCGCTTCTTCCGGCCCTTCATGGATGCCGGGGCTTGCTTCGTCGCCGACAACTATACCAATGCCTGGTCGGTCGTGCCGGAGGGAGACGAGCCGTTCGAGGGGCTGGCGCGCGCCTACCTGGGTGTGTTCATCAACCTGGCCCTGTCCACGCGTCTGGAGACGATCACCGATCTGGCGCGACGCTTCCAGGTGGACGGCGTGGTGATGCACGCCAACCGCTCCTGCAAGCCCTTCTCGCTCACCCAGGGCGACGTGCGCGACGTCTTGCGCGCGGAGTTGGGGCTGCCCGTCCTCGTCGTGGAGGCGGACATGTGCGACGCGCGGCTGTACAACGAGGGGGCGATCAAGGAACGCGTGGCGGCGTTCCTGGAGATGCTGTGACCATAGACCTCCGAGGTCTGCGAGGCAAGCCATGGACACGGACATCGAGGCATTGAGCGAATCCCTCGTCGGCGAGATCTTCAAGGCCCTGGGCCTCTCGGGGGCCGGCCGGGTGCGCCGCATTCTGGGCCCGCTGTTTCGCAGGGCTACCCGTCGCCTATCCCAGATCGGCGTCACGTTCGGTCGGCTGTGCGAGAGCGACGGTTTCCCCAAGGCGGCCGAGTGGGCGCTCACGCACTGGTGCACCGACATGCGGGCGCGGGGCACGGCGGAGGCGCCTGCCGGCGGGCCGCTGCTGGTGGTTTCGAATCATCCTGGGACCTATGACGCGCTGGTGATCGCGGCGCACCTGAAGCGCGACGATATGCTCATCTTTGCCAGCAACATCCCTTTTCTCGAAAACCTGCCGCGCGTGAGCCGTTATTTCTTCTTTCTTGACCCGATAGACGTACAGGCGCGCATGCGCGAGACGCGCAGCGGCATCCGGCATTTGCAGCAGGGCGGCGCCATCCTGCTCTACGGCTCCGGTCAGATTGACCCCGACCCGGCCCTCTTTCCCGACGAGGCCGCCCGCTGCGTGGAGCGCTGGTCACGGAGCATTGACCTGTTCCTGCGGCTCGTGCCGGAGACGAAGGTGCTGCTATCGGTCGTCAGCCACGTCGTATCGCGCGGTTGGGCGCGTAGCCCGCTCACGTGGCTGCGCCGTAGGCCGTTGGACAAGCGCCGCCTGGTCGAGTTCGGGCAGGTCCTTCAACAACTCTTCTTCCCCGGCAGCCTGTACCTTTCCCCGCGCCTTTCCTTCAGTCCGCCGCTGGCCGTCGAGGCGCTGCGCGCCGAGAGCGCGACGGGGAGGGTATGGCCGATTCTCGTCGCGCGCGAAAAGCGGCTGATGGCCGAGCACCTGGCCGCGTTTGGCGAGTCTCGATCCTAGTATGGGCTTACAATCAGGAGAGCCAATGGGCCGTGCTGATCACTGTCTATCGTCCTGATCCCAGCGTTGGATTGATTGGCGGAAGAGGAGACCTAAAGATGTTACCGTTTGACAAGTGCCCGTTGTGTGGGGGCGAAGTGGTCGAGAAGGAAGTGGAAAAGTTGCTGCGTGGGGGAAGCCACATCGCAGTGGTGAAAGTGCGCGCCGAAGTGTGCCTGCACTGCGGTGAACGCTTGTACTCCAAAGAAACCATCAGCGATTTCGAGCGGATTCGCACCAAACTGGCGCGCCAGGAGGTGGCCGAGTTTCAGCCTTTGGGCCAATCCTTCCAGGTTGTTGCGGCTTGAGACTGTGCTGAGACCGGGATGGTCGAAATCATCTGGGAGTTCGTCGTCAAGGAGGAGGCCCGAGGCCGGTTCGAGTTAGCATACGGTCCGGGCGGCGCATGGAGCAGGCTGTTCGCACGGCGTCCGGGCTTCCGCGGCACGACCCTGCTGCGCGACACGCAGGATCCGCGGCGGTATCTGGCGATTGACCTCTGGGAGACGGAGGCTCAGCGGGCGCAGGCGCTCGCCGAACGCCAGGCCGAGTACTCCGATCTGGACGCTGCCTTCACCGACTGGAGCGAGTCCAGGACTGAGGTGGGGGTCTTCCGAGTGCTCGCCGAGGCGACGGTGCGCCCCCGGGACAGGGCAGGGCGAACTGGAAGGGCGAGGCGGTAGTCGGCCCTACTCGCCTGCTTCCTGCAACAAGTCCGCCGGATGCGAATTTGGGGTCTGCTCCAGGGCGTAGGCAACGGCTTCATCCCATGTCATCGCCTGACCGGCGGCCCACGCGGCTGCAAAAGCCGACTCACCCAGCGCGGCGCGCGCGAGCGCCAGGCAGCGCTCGTGCTCGACGTGTTCGGCGGGGGCCAGGGCAGTCCCGATGGATTCGCCCAGGCGCTCCACCGCGCCCAATAGCCGGGTCGCTCGCACTGGCTGTCCCTCGGCCAGCGCCAGCCGGCCGAATGCTTCCAGAAAGTAGAATATGCCCCAGGGGTTGCCAGGTTCTTTGAGGTCGCTCATCCCCCTGGTGTATACTGAGCGGGCCTGGACATAGTCGCCTTCGAAGCAGGCCACATGCCCCAGCATGAGCCTGGCGCGAGATGCCAGGTACAGATCATCTGGCTCCCGAAACAACGCCAGGCTCTCCTCAAGGAGCGAGCGCGCCCGGACACAGTCTCCCTGTCGAAAGGCGATGTAGCCCAGTTCGGTTAGTATCCGGGCCACACCACTCCGATCTCCTAGTGCCTGATATAGGGCCAGGCTTTCCTGGTAGAACGGCTCTGCAGCCGCGTGATCCTGCTGGACACCGAGCACAAACCCAATCCGACCCAGCGTGTCGGCCAGGCGTGGCCGGTTGTCCAACTCTCGGTCCAACGCCACGCTCTGCTCGAAGAAAGAGCGCGCGGCGGCAAAATCGCACTGATAGTAGGCCACTCTGCCGGCCCCACGCAGCGCCTTGGCCCGCAAGGCCGGCGGCGCCGTCACGCCCGTTTGGGCCAGCAGCTCCTCCAGCCAGCCTCGCTCCGCGGCAAATTGTCCCCGGGCCTCCCAAAAGTCTGGCAGCGCCGCGGCCAGCCGCAGGCCGGTCTGGGCATCCCCCTGTTCGTGGATGCTCCACTCCAACGCGGCTCGCAGGTTGTCATACTCCTGCATCAGCCGGTCGAACGCGCCCGGGGGCATTACGCCGAGCAGATTCCCCTCCAGCGACTCGGCCAGGCGGCAGAAAAAGTCGAGATGACGGTTGCGCACCCGCTCATCCTCAACAACACCATCACCAACAACGTGGCGGCCATCACCACGACCGGCAACCCCACGGTGGCCATCGGCTACGGCGGCGGGCTGTACCTGCTCAACGCCGAGCGGGCCATCATCCGCTACAACCTGGTCATCAGCAACGCCGGCAGCACGGCGTACTGGGGGAGCGGCGGGGGGATGTGCATATGGGGAAACGGCAGCGGCATCCAGGTGCAATTCAACCAGGTGCTCAGCAACGCCGCCACGACCACGAACGCGGTCGGATATGGTGGGGGTATCTCTGGCGGGCCGGATGACGCGCTGATCCAGGGCAACGTCATCGCCGGCAACCGGGCTAGCAGCAGCGCGGTGGTAGGGTACGGCGCGGGCCTATATCATTCATATGGTTCCACCCACTACCTGGGCAATCGGGTGCAGGGGAACGATGGCGACTCCGCGGTCGTTCTTTACCACAGCCTTGCGCGTTTCGAGGGCAACCGGGTGGTGGATAACGCCACTACTGAGGGCATTGCCCTGATGAGCGCTTCAGGCAACGGCCCCACGCTGGTCAACAACATCGTTGCCCGCAGCGGGAGCTATGCGCTTTCAGCGTATGGCGAGCCGTCCAACATTCTGACGGCGACCTTGATCCACAACACCTTCGTCGGCGCAGGCTCCGGCACTGGCGTCTATGCCGACAAGGCGGCGCTGTACCTGACGAACACTATCGTCGCCAGCGTCACCTCGGGCATCACCAACTTCACCCCGGCCAGCGCCACCGTGACCGCCGACCACACGCTATTCTGGGCTGTCACCAACCCCGGCATCAGCGGTACCAACCCGCTGGGCGGCGACCCGCGCTTCGTCAATCCGGCCGGCGGCGATTATCACCTCGGCCCCGGCTCGGCGGCGATGGACGCGGGAGTGGACGCCGGGGTGACGACCGACATAGACGGCCAGGGGCGGCCCGCAGACGGCGATGCAAATGGGGTCGCCATCCCCGACGTCGGCGCGGACGAGCGGTGGTTGCAGGTCTACCTGCCCCTTATCCTGCGGAACTTTCAATGAGTGGGGAGACGGAGGGATAGCGCAGTATCCATCGGGGGCCATCAGTGTCCTTTAGCATTTATACGAGGAGGAACTATGACACCAAATGATATTGGTTGGCTGGTCGTTGCGATCATCATTGTGGCCAGCATCGGCTTTGCCCTGGTCGTCCTGGCCCTGGTCCTCGTGCCGTTGCTCGTGCGCTTCTTCCGCCAGCGGTCTGTGAGCAAGGCACTCGTGGCCTCCGGTGTGATCGCGCCGGCCACCCTGATGAGCGTGCAGCAAGCCGGCGTCAAGGTCACCTTCGGGGGAGTGGACGAGAGGTGGCAGGCCAATCTCCTGTTGCAGGTTCAGCCGGCCGACGGGCCGGTGTTCCAGGCCGAGGCGTCGCACATGATCCCGGTGCTGGAAATCCCCCAGTCTCAGCCTGGCGCGACCCTGGTGGTCTCGTACGACCCGGCCGACCGAAGCAAGGTGGCCGTGCTGCGCAACCTGGGTGTGCTCGCCAACACGGTGCAGGCTACGGGCATGGAGCCACAGGCGGCGTACAGGCTGGTGATTGACTCGGGACTCTTGTACGCCGATCTGGAGCGCGTGGGGATGTTGGCCCCGGCCCAGGTAGTCACGGCAGAAAAAGTCGGCATCCAGGTATACAACGGCGCGGGCGAGGTGATGCAACTGGCGCTGGACGTGCGGCCGCCCCAGGGTGCGCCGTTCCGCGCCCAGACCCACACTGCCGTGGCGGTGGCCTCGCTGGCTGAGTATCAGCCAGGCGCTTCTGTGACGGTGCGGTACGACCCGCACGACTCGCGGCGCGTGGCGGTGGAGAGCGCCGGCTAATACTGCCGGGAAGAGAAAGTGAGGAGGCCCGATGAAAAAAGCAGTTCTTCCTATCACGGTTGCCGCAGTCATGACCATTGTGGCCTGTATTGGATTCGTTTTTGCCTTTCTCGCCATCCTCATCGTCCCACTCAAGTTGAACCCGGTCTACCGCACAGGGGTGGATCTGGTGAAGAACGATCCGGCGGTCATCGAGCGTTTCGGTTCGCCGGTCAAAGATAGTCTCTTCGTCATCGGGACGACAAAGGGGTTCCTGGATGGCAGCGAGGTGGTCAACCTGCAAACCTCCATCTCAGGCCCCCAGGCGCATGGCACGGTTTACATTTATGGAGACAGGAACGAGGATGGCGCGTGCCATATCTCGTCCATCTCCATCGAGATCGGCGGCGAGGAGGTCCTGGAGTATAGCGACTCTGAACCGGAAAAGGGGTTTCAGCCGGTACGATAGCCTGGGGCGCCGGCGCGACCGCTGGGTCATTCGTGCCGGTGCTCGGCGTTGGCTCACAAATCAACAAAAAGAAAGGGGTAAAGTGATGAAAGCACAAGTCGGTTTTAGGGTGGCCGTGATGGCCTTCATCCTGGCCCTGGCTGTGGTTCCCGGCCAGGCGTGGGGGCTGCCGGAGACGGCAGGCACAACTTCATCGGGTGGTCTTGTCTGGCGCACAGCCTATGTGGACCAGAGCGGAAGCCGCGGCACTCACACGTCTATCGCTTTCGATCCCGGCGACGGCACGCCCTGGATCAGCTACTATGACGTCGACAATACGGCCCTGATGGTGGCGCATCGCGTGAGCAGCGGCGGCAACTGCGGCCCGGATAACGAGTGGTATTGTGAGACCGTGGACAATAACGGCGACGTCGGACAATACAGCTCGATTGACGTTGCCCCCGACACTGTCACCTTTCCAAACCTTTACGATGGCAAGATCGGTGTGGCATACCACGACGCCACCAACGATGCCCTCAAGTTTGCCGAATACTCCTGCTATCCTTGTGAATGGCGAATCCATAGCGCGGCCTCTGGCCGCAACCCAATCGAATACCGATTGACCGCGCCGCCGTGAACCGGCGGCGCTGGAAGCGTTTCTTTCCTGGAAGAAATCCCGCCAGCACCGGCTCTTTCAGGCCGGTGCGGCCAAGAGCAAAATCTTCGCGGTT
>DAOUBA010000228.1:0-53441 GCA_034432855.1 Anaerolineae bacterium
AAACAGGTAGATCGGCTCGCACAATTCATCGAATGTCGTGGGGGGCGTTTCAAGGACGGTGGGTTGAGTCATTGCTGCCTCCGTGTTGGGATGCAGCAATGTTACCACATCACCGCTGATCGTTAAAGTGCACTACGACCGACCTTTTATCCGGACAGTATTGGTCCACGACAAAGGCACGGCCCGTCCAGGATTCGCCCCTTCCCAACACCTGTTCCGCCACTTCTTCCGAGACCTGGGTGCCTACGGCGCGTCGGCCCTGGCTATCCAGTACGTTTGTCGAGATGCGCAGATTGCCCATAAAGATGGTCGCCGTGCCGACTGGCCTTTGTAGAATTGATTCTCGAACACCGAGTCGCGGATGCGGTCTACCTTCTCATACGAGCCGTTCAACAGGCTGCCCATCTCGATATGCCGATCAACTGGCCGTTGTCCACAACCGGCACAGCAGCTCCCGCCAACATCCCCCGCGGCACCTGAGCAACCGCCATACACTTTTCGATCAGCCCACTTCCCTCGACATCGAGGCGCTCCATCTCCAGGATGATATAGCCCACGCGGCTCTGCGGCTGCGCCGTCGTCATCACCTGCCTGACCAGCGGGGCGTTCGCCAGGCTGCCCCCGGCATTGTAGGGCGAGCGCGTTCTCAACAGGACTTTCCCGTCAGGCGTGATCAGGTTGAGGATGTCCATTCCTTCCTGGAGGCGAACGGCTTCCATGCGCTGCTGGACGGTGACGTAGAGGCTCTCATTGGTCGGGTCGCGCAGCAGGTCCCTCACAATCTGATCCTGCGCCAATACCTCTGCCGCAGCGCGGCTGCGGTCTGTCTTACCGTCGAGGATTTGCCAGGCGGCGCGGGCATAGATGCGCACGCGGTTCTCAGCCTCGTGGATGGTGTTGGTGTTGACATAGTGAATACTCAAACCGGCAATGCTGACCGCCAGCAAGACAAAGATAATGGTAATCCACAAGTGGAACCTGGTCTGTAGGCTCATCATCGCTTGCGTAGCACAATAATCGAATCGGGTGTTTCCTCCAGTTTAACACACTGTGCAAAAAGGGCAAGTGGCAGACTTGCCAGAGAGGATAGTGTAAGGTAGAATGACACCGGCGTTCCTGAACGAGCGCCACGGCATCAGACCGCGGGCAGTCATGTCATGAGTGGACCTGGGCCTCTCAAGATCCATATCGGTGACCGGGTGCGCATGCGCAAGCCGCACCCCTGCGGGGGGTACGAATGGGAGGTCACGCGCGTGGGCACCGATATCGGTATATGCTGCCTGACCTGTGGGCGGCGTGTACTACTCCCGCGCAGCAAGTTCGAAAAGCGCGTGAAGAAGGTCCTGGGCCGCGATGGCGGCGGATTGGCTTGAGGGTCAACCTGTGTTACAATTCACTGGCGCGACCACCTTTCGTGGAGGCGGGCCATGGAGGAAAATGCCTCGGTACCTCAGGAACAACCAGAGCAGCCAGTGGTATGCACAATTCACAAGATGACCTTCTCGGAAGGGCGGGCCTATCGCTATCACATCGCCGATCGCGATGGCAACCCGCTCTACGTGGCGGAGCCAACCGGGCTGCTGCTCCCTTCCCCCAGGCGCCTGATCGAGTTCTTCGATCCCGACCATCAACCGGCCGCCCGCCTCGAGCCACCGGAGACCGCACCCTGGCTGCGCGCGACACACTATGATCTCTTCATCGGCGAGGCCGAGGAGCCCGAGGCCGTCATCCGCGAGCAGTGGCGGCTGGTAGACATCCTGCTCTTGCGTCTACCGCGCTACACGGTACAACTGGGTGAACACCGCTACGTTGCGATGGGCAGCCGCTATGGAGAGCATTTCTACGAAATCTTTCTTGCGCCGGAAGAGCCGGAAGAGGAGGCCGAACAGGTCGAGCCCCCGTCTTACCTGGTGGATGGGGATGCAGAAGCAGGGCAGGTTTACAGCCCGCCGGTCGTTCCAGGTGAGGAGACAGAAGGGGCCGGGGCGTCAGAGGAGAGCGTAGCACTGGGGGAGAAAGCGCTGGGGGATATCGAATGGCCCGAAGAAGAGGAGCCGGCGAAGGCGGACGAGTTCCGGAAGAGAGTAGGGTTCATTCAGCGTCCGGTGGCCGGTCCCAGTTACATTATCATCAGCGATGTGGCACCCTTATGCCAGACCGTACTGGTGCTCGCCGCGCTGGCGATCCTCATTGATATGGAAGCCTACGGCTAGTTCTCGGGTAACTATTCAGGCGGTGACTGGAAGTCACCCTTTTGGGCCTGCGGCCATTGGTCGGCCTTCGCCGACCTGCTCCTTGCTGCACCCACCGGGCAGTGTCGGCGCAGGCCGACACCTGGCGCGAAGCGCCTGAAGAGGGCGATTTCAATCGGCCCTGAATAGTTACCCTTTGTGTATCCTTCGTGTCCTTAGTGGTTTTGGGATTCCGGCTCGTCGGGGTTAGGGATTATGAGGGCTTTTTCGATCGTGATCGTTTCCTCAACTCCGGCCACTCCAGTTTCGCGCCCTCTTTGGGCTTGGCCGTGACCATGTGCGCCACTGCGCGCGACAGTTCCTCCGTATCATAGTTCTTCACCTGGGCCTTCAGTTTCTCCAGCGCCGCGCGCTCTTTCTCGGTGAGGTGCTCGGCCTCCACCTCGGCCAGCACCAGCAGTAGCGCCCGTTCGTCGTCGCTCAAGTTCTTTCCACCATCCTCCAATAACTTGCGAACCGCGCCTGAGCGAAACACACGCTTCCCTTGCTTCGTCACGGTTCTCCTTTGCCTATCCTTTTGCCGACCGATTCCGCCAGCGCCACCACAGTCCCACCGGATAGCCGATGATCTTGGCGACGTCACCGGTGACGCGGATGAGCGGCACCCACAGTGCAGCCCGCACCTTCTGTGTCGGGCTCAAGCGCCCCCACAATCGTCCCAGCCGCCGCCAGGGCAGCCAGAACATCCCTGGTACAGCAATCAGGTAGAGCAATAAGAATACCGGGTGCAGCAGCCATCCGGCGAGCGCGATGCCCGGCACGGCAACCAGGTAGGTCAGGTAGCGGATGGCGTGTCGCCCGCGCCACAGGTCCGCCTTGCCATCGCCCCGCGCGTAGCAGTAGTACTGCTTGAAGAAGGCACGCAGGCTGGAGCGCGGGCGGAAGTAAACCAGCGCCTCGGGCTCAAAGACGAATGGCCCGAAACGCTCGCGCAGTCGAAAGTCAAAGATCAGGTCTTCACAATAGTCGAGCCATTCGGGATACCCACCCACCGCTGCCCAGGCGCTCTTGCGGAAGGCGACCGAACGGCTGGAGGGGAGGAACCTGGCCGGGACGATCTCGCGCAGTTCCGGGAGCACCGTCGCGCCCATTGCCGTCTCGAACACCCCCTGCGGGTCAGGGCAGAAGAAACCAGCGACGGCCTGCACGCCCGCATCCGCGAACGGCGCGACGATGCGCTCCAGCCACTGCGAGCTCAGGCGCACGCCCGCATCGGTCGCCGCGATGATCTCGCCCGTAGCCTCCGTGATCGCCGCGTTGCGCCCCTGCGAGATATTGGCCCCCGGTCGCCGGATGACCCGTAGCGGCAGGCGGCGCTCTGCTTCCAGGAGTGCGAGCGTTCCATCGGTCGAGCCACCGTCGCAGACGATGACCTCATCGGGGGGACGTGTCTGGGCAGCCAGGCTATCCAGCAGCCGGGGCAGGCTTGCGGCCTCGTTGAGCACCGTAGTGATGACGGAAACGCGCATCGGCACGCATTATACACGACGACGCGCGTGCTGCCAAACCGTCACTGCCCTATAGAAGACATCTTGTCCGCCAGCAAGCGCTGGCACAGGCGGACGCCTTCCATCGCATTGACGATCCAGTAATCGGCGCCGACGTATTGGCAGACCTGCTCATTCACGGAGGTGCCGCCGATGATGATGGGGATGCCGGCCAACTCTGGAGCAGAACTATCACGAAACAGAGCGACGGTCTCACGCATCGCGTCGTAAGAACTGGTCAGCAATCCCGAGAGGCCGACGATGTCTGGCTTGATCCGTTGCGCCTCGGCCAGGAACTGGGCAGGAGGCACGTTGACGCCCAGATCGTGCACGGTAAAGCCATGACAACTGAGCAGCATGGCCTGGATGTTCTTGCCGATGTCGTGAATGTCGCCCTGGACGGTGCCCAGTAGAACGCGCCCTGACCCCTTGCCGCTTATCCGGGCCTTGATGACCGGCTGCACCAGTTCCATCACCTCGCGGAAGATCTCGCCGGCCATAATGAGTCCGGCGAGGAAATACTGTCGCTGTTCGTAACGCTCGCCGACGCGGCGCATGCCCTCCTCGCATTCCTCGACGATGGAAAGGGGATCGTCGCCATCTTGCAGGCGTTTTTGTACGAGCGCCAGTACCGCCTGTTCCTTCAATTCCGCCACGTAATGGACCAAGGCGGTCTCTCGGCGTCCAGCCGCACCGCCGCTCCCCGGCGACGGCGCGGGCTTGCTGAAACTACCGGCTTGAATTCGCTTATTCATCATTGATCCCCACTCTGGTAGAAAAACGCAGATAATCGCTGCGGCAAATGAACCAGCCCCAACTGACCGGCTGATCGGCGAAATCGTAGAAAACGTGCTCCAGGCAAAAGGCGGCCATCAGCGGCGGCGCGTGCAGGATGGCGGTTTCATCGTCGTTCAGCAGACAGGCTTCGACGCTCAACTCCCCTCGCTTGAGCAGCGCACTGCCGGTGCCATCGAACAGACCCCGCAGGGCCGTCACTTCCAACTCGGCCTCGACGATCGGGCGCGCCGGATCATAGATGAGGTACTCGCGGTGATAGAAAGCGGGTTTACCGTTGATGGTCAGCAGGCGGCGAATATAGATCGTCTTGTCGCCCACTGCCAGGTTGAGCTTGCGAGCAGTGCGTTCGTCGGCCGGGACGATGCGGACGTCAAGCAACTTGACCGCCATAGCGGGATCATTGAACAGGTCTCGTAATTCTCGCAGGTCAAAAGCCGCCCGGCCCAGTTCCAGCGGTTTGACGAAGGTGCCGCGTCCCTGGACTGTACTGACCACGCCCGCTTCGATCAGGAGATTGATGGCGCGGCGCACTGTCATTGGGCTGACACGATAATCCTTGCACAGTTGGGATTCCGAGGGAAGCCGGTCGCCGGGCCGAAACAGGCCGGCCGACACCTGCCGCCGCAGGATATTGGCCAACTGGGCATAAGCGGGTTCGTACGAGTCCCGGTCAATAGCTTCGGGCCAATGATTCTGATTGCTCGCTTTCATCTCGGTTCTTGGTGCAATCGGGTAATTTCAATTATGGCGCACAATCGAAAAAATGTCAATTCACCCCTTGACAACTTCCCTATATAAGTATATAATTGAAGCGCAGGTACTCGGAATAACCCCTCCTTGCGGAGACTATGATGGCCTTCTTGAGGTGCTGCGAGTGACCACGTCGCGCAAAGTGATTGCCTGTGCCACCGTCGTCGAAGAGATCCTCCCCTTGCTTCCGGACGGCATAGTCTGCGAGGCCCTGGATTTTGGGCTTCACTTGACCCCGGACAAACTGCGGAACAGACTGCAAGAAGCGGTTGATGCTGCCAGCGCCGACGCGGATACGATCATCCTGGGCTACGGCCTCTGCTCTATGGCCGTGGTCGGTTTGAAGGCTACTGGGTGCACCCTGGTGGTGCCGCGCGTGGATGATTGTATCGCCCTCTTTCTCGGCTCGCACGCGGCCCACCAGGAACAACTCAGACAGGAACCGGGGACTTATTACCTCACCAAGGGCTGGATCGAGGTAAGCGATACACCTTTCGCGGAGTACGAACGGCTGGTCGAACGCTACGGGCAGGCGCAGGCCGACCGTATGATGGCGCTCACGCTCAAGAACTATACCCGCCTGGCCTTTATTGACACCGGTCACTACGACCAGGAACGCTACCGCGAGTATGCCCGCCGTATGGCCAGGCAATTTGGGCTGCGCTATGAGGAAATCCCCGGCTCCACCGCGCTGATCGAGAAAATGCTCTACGGCCCTTGGGACGGCGACTTTGTAATCGCCCGCCCAGGTGAGACGATCAGTTACGCTGACTTTAAAGCAACGGCTACCACGGGTTGCCACTCCCCGGCCATACCAGTGGAGACATATTCCGTTGAAATGGTCGAGTCCGTTCGGCTGCCGGACGCGGGTTATCGGTAGGGAGCATTCCCCAAAAAAGCATATCCACTTGAAACAAGGAGGACAAAATGTCAAAAAAACTTGTCAAAGCCATTGCCGACATGAGGGAAGAAGAGGCCCTCAGGCTGGTCAACGAGATGGTGCAGAGTGGCGCAGAGCCCATGGCGATTATGGAGGCGGCCAGGGAAGCCATGGACATCGTCGGCAAGCGCTACGAGGAGGGCACCTACTATCTGCCCGAACTGATCCTGGCCGGTGAGATGCTGGGCCGGATCACGGAGATCATCAAGCCCGAACTGACCAAGTTGCCGGAGGTCAAACGTCGCGGCAAAGTGGTGCTCGGCACCGTCAAGGGAGACATCCACGACATCGGCAAGAACATCGTCGCCTTTATGCTCGACGCCAACGGCTTCGAGGTCCTCGACCTGGGTGTGGATGTCCCGCCACAAAAGTTCGTGCAGGCCATCCAGGAAGCCCAGCCGCAGGTTGTCGCCCTGAGCGGGTTTCTGACCCTGGCCTTCGATACGATGAAGGAAACGGTCGAGGCGATCAAAGCCGCCGGCCTGCGGGACAAGGTCAAGATCATGATCGGCGGCGGCCAGGTCAACGAGTCAATCAAGGAGTATACCGGCGCTGACGCCTACGGCAGAGACGCGGTGGCCGGCGTGTCCCTGGCCAAACAATGGGTCGGCGTCAAGTAGGAATCCTCAGCAGAGAAAACAGGAGGTAGGAGAAATGGACAAACAGTTATCAGCAGCAGAAAAGCAAGAGGCGCTGTGGCAAGGGAAACTCTCGCCAAAGGATCCTGCAGGAAACCCTCTGCAGTTCCAGAGCCCACAGGCCGAGCAGGCGTACAAGGAGAGAATCCTCCGCTTCAAAGACGCCATCCAGATGGAAAAGTTGCCGGATAGGGTGCCGGTTACGGTGTTCCCCAGCATGTTTCCCTGGCTCTCCGCCGGGATGACCGTTCAGGAAGCCATGTACGATTATGGCAAATGTGCGGAGGTCTTTAAGAAATTCATCCTGGACTATGAGCCGGACGTGCATTGGGGGGCCTATGCACCCGGGCCGGGCAGGTTCTTCGAGATCCTGGACTACAAGTTATACTCCTGGCCGGGCCATGGGGTCGCGCCCGAATTCAGTTACCAATGCAACGAGAGCGAGTACATGATGGCGGACGAGTACGACGCTCTGATTCAGGACCCCTCCGGCTACTTTATCAACGTCTACCTGCCGCGCGTGTTTGGGGCCCTGGGAGGGTTCCAGATGCTCCCGTTCTTCCCAGGCATCCTCGAGATGTACGGCCTTGCGCTCAGTTTCATCCCCTTTGGATTGCCTCCTGTTCAGAGCACCTTTCAAGCTCTTTTCGAGGCCGGAGCCGAGGCTCTGAAATGGGTGGGGCCAATCGGCGGTGCAGATGGCGAACTGGCCGTATCGGGATTCCCGAACATCCTCGGCGGGTTCACCAAGGCGCCGTTCGACGTCATCGGCGATACCCTGCGGGGCACCAAGGGGATCATGCTGGACATTTACCGGCAGCCCGATAAACTCATCAAGGCCATGGAGGCCCTCACGCCGCTCATGATCAGGATGGGGGTCGGCTCGGCGCGACAAACCGGCAATCCCATAATATTCGTCCCGCTGCACAAGGGCGCCGATGGCTTCCTCTCCGACGAGCAGTTCAAGAAATTCTTCTGGCCCACCCTCAAAGAGGTCATCCTGGGCCTGATCGAGGGTGGGTGCGTGCCACTCCCGGCGCTCGAGGGGTTCTGGAATACGCGACTGAAGGTTGTCCAGGACATCCCCAGAGGCAAGACCCTGTGGATGGTTGACCAGTCAGATATGGCTGAGGTGAAAAAGACCTTGGGCAAGAAGGCCTGCCTGCTGGGCAACGTTCCTTCTTCTCTGTTGGCCTTGGGCACCCCGCAGGAGGTGCGAGATTACGTCAAGAAACTCATAGACGTGGCCGGCAAGGATGGTGGCCTCATCGTCTGCAACGGGGCGTTCTTCGACCAGGCCAAGCCGGAAAACGTCAAGGCAATGGTGGATGCCGCCAAGGAATACGGCGTGTACAAATAGGCATCGGGAGCGTATTCACCACAAAGGACGCAAAGGAACACGAAGGATGTGTGGGTTTTCCCGTTGTGTACTTCGTGCCCTTGGCGGTTCACAGAGGGACGAGGCCTGACGGTCTTCCATAGGAGACCGTCAGGCCCAAGGTTTTGATCGGGAGGGTGGAGATGGAGATTAAGGCCGCTGTCGTTTCTGAGACAGGGGGAGAGTTCCACATCGAACCACTGGAAATGAGTGAGCCGAGCGACGACGAGGTGGTGGTGCGTATCGTGGGGGTCGGCATCTGCCACACCGATCTGGGCGCCCGGGACGGACACCTGCCGATCCCCCCGCCGCCGAGCGTCTTTGGACACGAGGGGGCCGGCATCGTCGAGAAGGTCGGGGCGCGGGTGACCAAGGTGAAGCCGGGCGATCACGTGGTGCTGGCGTGGGACTATTGCGGGGCATGCAGTTCCTGCAAGGCCGGCAAGGTGCTCTATTGTCTCAACTTTTTCCTGCACAATTTCCACGGTGCCCGTCCCGACGGCAGTGCCACTCTGCACAAGAGGGATCGGGTCGTCCACGGTTCCTTCTTCTGCCAGTCCTCTTTCGCCGATTTTGCCCTGGCCAACGAGCGGAACGTCATCAAGGTACGGGAGGATATTCCCCTCGAGGTCCTCGCCCCGCTGGGGTGTGGCGTGATGACCGGCGCGGGCGCGGTCATGAACGCGCTGCAGCCCCAACCCGGGTCTTCCATCGCCGTATTCGGCGTCGGCCCGGTGGGGATGAGCGCCGTCCTCGGGGCGGTCGTGTGCGGTTGTACCACGATCATCGCCGTAGACGTCAATCCAGACCGCTTGAAGGTGGCGAAGGAATTGGGCGCCACCCACACCGTGAACGCAGCCGGGGTGGATCCGGTCAAGACGATCAGGGACATGACCGGCGGAGGCGCCGAGTTCAGCCTCGAGTGCGTCGGGAATCCCAAGGTGCTGCGACAGGCCGTGGACGTTTTGCCTCGCCTGGGGGTTTGCGGGCTGCTGGGAGTCGTGCCGCCAGGCACCGAGGTCGCTTTGGATATGGACCTGCTCATGAACGGCCGGACGGTCAAGGGGATCCTCGGAGGCGATGCGATTCCGGACCTGTTCATCCCCAAACTGATCGATCTGTATCGCCAGGGTCGGTTCCCCTTCGACCGATTGATCACGTTCTATCCGTTCGACGAGATCAACCGGGCGGTGGAGGATATGGAGCAGGGGCGCGTGGTCAAGCCGGTTTTGCGACTGTAGCACCGAGTCTACCACTGAAAGGAAACGGACATGAAGTTCATACGGGTGAACATGAGCGAAAAGAGCATCCGTGTTGAGGACGTGCCGCGGGAGTACGCCGGGCTCGGCGGGCGGGGGCTTACGTCCATTATGATCAACGCCGAGGTGCCGCCCAAATGCGATCCCCTGGGGCCGGAGAACAGGCTCATCTTTGCCCCGGGCCTTTTGAGCGGCACGACCCTTCCGAACACCAGCCGCGTGTCCGTAGGGGCGAAAAGCCCACTGACCGGGGGAATCAAGGAGAGCAACGCGGGGGGCACTATGGGAGCGGCTTTGGGCCGCCTGGGCATCACGGCGATCGTTGTCGAGGGACAGGCGCCGGAGGGAGAACTCTACTTTCTCAGGGTTGACGAGAAGGGAGAAGCCGGCCTCGTTCCGGCCCAAGAGTTCAAGGGCATGCGAACCTACCCTCTCGTGGAAAAGATCCTCGAGACCTATGGGCCGAAAACCTCGGTGCTCTGCATCGGGCCGGCCGGTGAGCAAAGGCTGGCCGTGGCGTCCGTACAGTCTTCCGACGTGGACGGTCGCCCCTGCCGTGCAGCTGGTCGAGGAGGACTGGGGGCGGTGATGGGCGCGAAGGGACTCAAGGCCCTGATCGTGGATCAGCGCGGCAAGAGCGCCGACCCCATCGCCGATCCGGAGACCTTCAGGGAAGCGGTCAAGGCCGTTGTTCAAATCGTAAAGGCGGATCACATGAACGCCGTGGTGATGCCCCAGTTAGGCACCGCCGGTCTGGTGGCTCCTGTTAATTCCATGGGCGCCTTTCCCAGTTACAACGCGCGCAAGGGCGTGTTGGAGGGCTGGGAAGAAATCTGCGGGGAGAGGATGGCCGAGATCATCCAGGAGCGGGGCGGGAATCCGACTCACCGGGGCTGCGACCAGTGCATCATTCACTGCTCCAACGTGTTCGTGGATAAGGATGGCAAATATGTCACCAGCTCCTTGGAGTACGAGACCATCTGGGCTATGGGGGGGATGACCGGCATCGCCGACCTGGACGCGATCGCCCGCCTCGACAATCTGTGTGACAACATTGGGGTTGACACCATGAGCACGGGGGTGGCCATAGCCGTGGCTATGGATGCCGGGTATAAACCGTTTGGGGATGCCGAGGCCGCCATAGAGATGGTCGAAGAGATCGGTAAGGGCACAGAGTTCGGCAAGTTGCTGGGCAGTGGGCCTGTGGCGGTCGGCAAGCACTTCAACCATCCCCGAGTACCCGTAGTCAAGGGCCAAAGCATCGCTGCCTATGATCCACGCGGCATGTTGGGGCATGGCGTTACCTACGCCACCTCACCCATGGGGGCCGATCACACTGCCGGGAACGTGGTCGGGGCATATTTGCAGGGGATACTGGACCCATTGGACCCCAAAGGCCAGGTCGAGACCTCCCGGTTCCTCCAGATCGCCATGGCCGCGTTCGACACGATGGGACAGTGTTTCATGGCGAACGTAGCCCTGTTGAGTCCCGAAAGTCTCGCGGCGTTCAGCAAGGTGATCGAGGCCAAACTGGGCAAGCCGCTTGGCCCGGACGAGTTTCCCTTCGGTTTGGGTACGCGGGTGCTGAAAGCGGAGCGGGAGTTCAACCGCAAGGCCGGGTTCACCAGGGAGGATGACCGGTTGCCCAAGTTCTTTTACGAGGAACCCCTGCCTCCTCACAATACTGTGTTCGTGATCAGTGACGAGGAACTGGATAGCACCTTCGATTACTGATGGGAATCCGGGATGAAGGTGAAGGTCAGACTGTACGGGACTTTGGGCCAACGTTTCCCCGGTTACCGGCGTTCGCAGGGCATGGAGGTCGAAGTTCCGGACGGAGCGACAGCCGAGGACCTGCTCGCTCTTCTGGAAACCCCCGAATCCCAGAGGGCTGTCGTTGCTGTGCAAGGCCGGATACTGAAGGCGGATGACAGAATACAGCGCGGAGTGCCCGTGAACGTCTTGCAGGCTATTGGCGGCGGGTGACATATCTACGAGAGAGGGGGGATGGAATATGTAAGGATACTCACTCTTCCCTAGCCGGGTAAAAGCAAAGTCCACAACGATAACATAGCCACACATTCAGGGTTTATAGTTAGTAAGGAGGAAGACAGATGGGTACCAAAGGTTTGACCCGCCGTGAATTCCTTCGCGGCGCAGCACTGACCGGCGCCGGATTGGTTGCAGCCGCTTGTGCTCCCACTCCGCCCCCGACGCCGACCAAAGACAAGATCATCGTCGGTATGTCCAGGCCCCTTTCGGGCCCTCTGGCCGTGGTCGGAGACTCGGCATTCAGGCCGGTCTATGAGACGTGGGTTTCTGAGGTCAATGCCGATGGAGGGATATACGTCGAAGAGTACGGCAAAAAGTTGCCCATAGAACTCAAGGTATACGATGACACCAGTGATGTGGGCACGATGACGCGGCTGACCGAGAAACTGATCGTCGAAGATAAGGTGGACTTCTTGTGGCCCGCCTGTGGCACCGCCTTTATCTTTGCCCAGGCCCCCATCGCCCACAAGTACGGGTACGTGCTGATAACAGCCGAGGGTGGCGCCACGAGCATCAAGGACATGCTTCCGAGTCTGCCCTACGTGTTCGTCACCCTGAGTTTCTCCGACTGGTACCAGTTGCCGGTGCTGGCCGAACTGCTTGCCGAAAAGGGCGCAAAGTCGGCCTTCATCGTCTACATTGCCGACCTCCACGGCATTGAGTATTCGGGCGTAGCGGGCATCGAATTCCCGAAGGTGGGGATCGAGATCGTCGGTGTCAAGAGCGTCCCGCCTGACATCAAGGATCTGTCGCCCGTGATCAAGGAAGCCAAGGCATCTGAGGCCGATGTCTTTTGCTGTTTTGCCTATCCCGACCAGATCATGCCCGCTACCGGGACATCAATAGAACTCGCCTTCAACCCCAAGGCGTGGGTAGGCGGCCCCGGCGTCAATTTCGGGTTCTACCAGACGGCATTTGGTCCGGCAGCGGAGGGAGTCATCGGTTTTACCTCCTTTAGCCCGAAGCAGTCCGCCGCAGCGCAGGCATTGGCCGATAAACTCTACGCAGGCAAGCCTAAAGAAATCCAGGACCTGTGGGGACACCCCCTCTACTGGGCCGGCCTGGAAATCTGGAAACAGGCCATCGAGAAGGCCGGAACCCTCGACCAGGACAAGATCAGAGACATCATTGCTACGGAACGCTTCCAAACAGTCCTGGGAGAGACCTGGTTCGAGAGGGGTCTCTTGTCCAAGGACTGCCATACCGGGGAGATCGGCCAGTGGATAAACGGGGTATACGAAGTCATCGGCCCGAAAAAGTGGGCTACTGCAGAGATGTTATATCCCAAGCCCAAATGGCCAACTGGATAGCCGGAAGACTCTAACGGGACGTAACTACCCAGACCGCCTGTTCAGCGATTGAAATCGCCTCTGGTGGGCTTTCAGCCGGGCGTCCACCGGCGTGGACGCTGCCCAGGCGACCGCGTAGGCGGTCACCGCGGGCGCGCAGCGCCCTCTCAGGCGCGGTTTCAACCGCCCGCCTGGGTAGTTACAACGGGACGGGGTCATAGTGCAGGCTGTCTAAAGGGATAAATGACAACGACTTCCAGAGTTGTCGGGGACTTTGGGCAGCCTGCACCCTTGATTACAACTGAGGAGCCACCAGTATGTTTGTGACCATCCTGGACGTCGTGATTGCCGGTTTGCTGCTAGGCGGTCTCTATGCCTTGATCGCCATGGGGCTCAGCCTGCAGTATGGGGTTGCCCGGGTACTGAACATCTCCCATGGCGAGTTCATCATGCTCGGAGGTTTGACGACCTGGACACTGCACACCGCGTTTGGCATCAACCCGCTGATATCCCTTGCCGTGTGCGGCCCAGTGGCCTTTATCCTGGGTTTTGTCATTCACAGGATTGTATTCAGGCGCCTGCTGGCTTCGTCGCCATCACCAGGTGCTTTTGAGAGCAGTTCCATGCTGGCTTCTTTCGGCCTCATGTTCATCATTCAAAACATCGCCCTAATGGCATGGGGGCCTGAAATCAGGGGGTACTCTTACCTGGCGATTCCGGTCAGTCTGGCGGGAGCACTGTTTGGCGCCAACCGCCTCGTGACCCTCGGGTTTGCTGTCATCATCGGTCTGGCCTTCTATCTCTTTCTGGCCCTCACGCGCACGGGCAAGGCCATCAGGGCGGCGGCCCAAGACCCGGCCACCGCTGGACTTATGGGAGTCAACATCAACAACGTGCTTGCTCTGTGCTTCGGCCTGGGCGCTGCTATGGCTGGGATCGCCGGCATGCTCATCAGCATGTGCTATCCTGTTCACGCCGTGATGGGCCTTGAATACACCGTCATTGCCGTCATCGTGGTGGTGCTGGGCGGATTGGGCAGCATCCCCGGTAGTTTCATTGGAGGCTTCATTCTGGGCCTTGTCGGTAGCATCGTCACCTATTTTGAGCCGGCACTGACGCTGGTTGCCTACTATGCTATCTTCATACTCCTGCTGCTGGTGAAACCGACAGGGATCATGGGGAGATAAAGAATGGATATCACCAGAGCCGACCTCAAAAAGATGTGGGCGCCCGGGCTGCTCCTCGTCATCCTGGTTCTGCTGGCCACATTATCGCTCTATGCTTCAATCTATATCGTCATACTAGCGACCAGCGTTCTAATGTACATTGTCATGACGGTAAGTTGGGTGATTTTCTCCGCTCCTACCGGTTACATTTCACTGGCGTCAGCGGCGTTTTTCGGGGTTGGTATATACACTTCAGCCATCCTGGGGAATAGGCTACCTTTACCTATCGTGTTGCTCATTGGTGGTCTGGCGAGTTCTTGCCTTGCGCTGCTCGTTGGCGCTTTGACGCTCAGGCTGAAGGGCATCTATTTCGCTATGTTCACCTTCGGACTCGTCGAACTCATCAAGCACCTTTTGCTGTGGTATGAGATCACGTTTACAGGCACGCGCGGACGGTTCGTCGTCGTCGTAGACAACCACACGATCTATCATATCATGCTCATCATTCTTGTGGTACTGTTGTTGACCGCATACTTGATCAGGCGCTCCAAATTTGGGTTGGCCTTGCAGAGCATTGGAGAATCCGAGGACGCGGCGGCTCACATGGGCGTCAACGTGAATGCTCTGAAAACCGTCACCTTTGCCATCAGCGCCGTCTTCATCGGGATGGCCGGGGCTATCATGGCGACAAGATGGACGTACATTGACCCCTACATTGCCTTCAAGCCGCTCTTTTCCTTCATGCCCGTGCTGATGGCCATTTTTGGCGGCATGCGGCGATTCTACGGCCCTATCCTGGGCGCGGCGATTTTTGCCTACCTGGAAGAAATCTTGATCACCAGCTTCCCCTATCAATACATGCTCATTTTCGGCACGATATTGGTTATGACCATCCTATACCTGCCCGATGGGCTCATTGGGCTCATACAAAGGGTGCGGAAAGGAATTTCAGGAGGCCAACATGCCGATGCTTGAGGGAAAAGGGGTAACCAAATACTTTGGCGGGTTGGCCGCAGTCTCCAACGTGGACTTTGGCGTGGATCAAGGTGAAGTCGTTGGCTTGATCGGCCCCAATGGCGCCGGCAAGACCACGCTGTTCAATCTGATCTCGGGAGCGCTTGTCCCTCAATCAGGAACCATAAGTTTCAAGGCCGAAAGCATCACCGGCCTGAAACCGCATCAGATCTGCAAGAAGGGAGTAGCGAGAACGTTTCAGTCGGTCAAGGTTTTCGCCAATATCTCGGTCCTCGAGAACGTACTGCTGGGCGCGTTGTTCGGGAGAGCGAATCGCGCTCCGGCGGCAGAGGCCCTGAGAGATGCCACAGAGTTGTTGGATTTTGTGGGACTGTCAGCCATGAGGGCAACCCCGGCCAAAGACTTGACTCTGGTCAACCAGAAGCGATTAGAAGTAGCCAGGGCGTTAGCCACCCAACCGGAACTCTTGCTGCTGGACGAGTTGATGGCCGGTCTGAATTCTACCGAGGTGGCCCAGGCCATGGAACTGGTAGCCAGGATTCACGATAAGGGAATCACCATCTTCATGATCGAGCACGTCATGAAAGCGATCATGAACGTCTGCGACCGGATTATGGTGCTCCATCACGGCGAAAAGATCGCCGAAGGGACACCGCAGGAAATCGCCACCAGCAGGACAGTTGTTGAGGTGTATCTGGGAGAATAGACCGTGCTTGAGATATGCGATCTGAATACCCTTTACGGCAAGGTTCACGCATTGTGGGACGTTTGTCTGCGGGTCAACGAGGGAGAAATCGTCACCCTGGTGGGCTCAAACGGGGCCGGCAAGACGACGCTGCTCAATACCCTCATCGGCCTGCTACGTCCGGCTTCGGGCACTGTGACGTTTCTCGGTCAACGGATAGACGGCCTGCCCTCTCACGCGATTGTGGAACTGGGTATGTCTCTCGTGCCCGAGGGCGGAAGGGTTTTCGCCGACATGACGGTGCGGGAGAACCTGGAGATGGGCGCATATAATGCCCAAGCCTGGAGACAGAAAGAGGAGACACTGAAGCAGGTTTATCAGATTTTTCCCAGGCTGAAGGAAAGGGAGAGGCAATTGGCCCGCACGCTGAGCGGCGGTGAACACCAAATGCTCGCTATAGGTCGGGCCTTGATGTCAAGGCCAAGACTGTGCCTGTTTGATGAGCCTTCGTACGGTCTGGCGCCACTCCTGGTGGCAGAGATCTTTCGCGTCATACAGGGACTCCGCGACCAGGGAATGACCATCCTGCTGGTCGAGCAAAACGTTCGACGCGCTCTGGAGATTGCCGACCGGGCGTATGTGCTGGAGAACGGCCGGATATGCATGGAAGGGCCGTGTGTCGAGCTGCTCGAGAGTGACCATGTGAGAAGGGCCTATCTGGGCCTTTAGTCCAGCGGAGCCGGAAATGAGACTGGACGGTAAAGTAGCACTCATTACCGGAGCGGGTAGCGGCATAGGCGCCGCAATTGCCGAGCGGTTCGTGGCTGACGGAGCGAGGATCTGCATAACCGGCCGTCGCCAGGAGATGCTCGACGAGGTGGCCCAATCCTTGCCGGCGGGAACCGTCGTGACCTGCGCCGGAGATGTAACCAGCCTCGAAGATGTCAGGCGAATGGTGGAGACGGCGCTCGGATTCACCGGCAGACTCGACGTGCTGGTGAACAACGCGGCCATAGACCCGGGCGGTACGACCGTCGTTGACATAGACCCGGAACTCTGGCATAGGGTTCTCGAGACAAACCTCACCGGCCCCATGTACCTTATGAAGGTGTCCATACCGCATATGATTGAGGGAGGTGGTGGTTCCATCATCAACATTGCTTCCCTGGGAGGGCTGCGCTGTCTTCCTGGCATGCCGGCTTATTGCTCATCGAAAGCCGGACTCATCATGCTCACTCAACAGGTTGCGCTGGATTTCGGCCCGGCCAACATCCGCTGCAATGCAGTCTGTCCAGGTGGTACGAGGACGGCCATGCTGGAAAAGTCGCTCAGTCCCCTTGCAGAAGCGCTCGGGACGGATCTGGAAGACGTTTTTGCGCGTATCTCTGCGATGGTTCCGCTGAGACGGACTGCAAGTCCCGGTGAGATTGCCGGTATTTGCAGTTACCTCGCCAGCGATGATTCCACATTCATGACAGGGGCTGTTCTCCTCGTTGATGGGGGAGCCGCGATTGTTGATGTCGCCGGCGCCGCGTTGAGCAGCGTCGGCGTGAAGTGGGGCGTGTGAGGAGGATTAGTCCATTGGAAGTCAGAATAAACAACCACGGACCGAATTCGCTGTCTACAAAGGTTTTCTTCAGCGATGAAAAGGGGTTCGAAGTCGCCTCTGTCATTGTGATGGGAAAAACCGATGCAGTTCTGATTGATGCCCAGTGGACACTGTCGAATGCCCATCGAGTCATCGCGGAAATAGCGGAGATTGGCAAACATCTCAAAACGATTTATGTGACCCATGCTCATCCTGACCATTACTTCGGGCTTGGGGTTATTGCGGACGCCTTCCCCTCCGCCCAGGTCACCGCGCTTCCTTCAGTAGCCCGCACCATCAATCGCCAGTTTTTTGGAAAACTCGATCATTGGGAAAAAGTCATCGGAGCCACCAACGTATGCCGAAAGACCGTCAATATTGAACCCCTAAGCCAGAACTCCATCGAACTGGAGGGGGAGCAGATCGAGATCATTCCAGAAGTGATGGGCGACCTCAAATATAACTCGGTGGTCTGGATCCCTTCCATAAAAACCCTCTACGGCAGCGACGTCCTATTCAACCAGGCACACCCCTTTACCTGCGAAGTCACGGCGGAAGAACGTCGGCAGTGGATACAGGACATTGAGCGGTTAGAAAAGATGGGCGCCGAGGTTATCATCCCCGGTCATCAGAAGCCGGGTATGCCTTTCGATGCCTCTTCGTACAGTTTTACGAGAGATTATCTGCTTGCTACAGAAGAGGCAATAGCCGAAACCCAAGATGAGGGTTGCTTCTATTATGCTATGGCCCGACGTTTCCCGGAAGCCAACCTTTTCATCAGCAACGAAATGAACGCTGGCGTCTTCAAAGGCGGCAGGAATTGGAATTGGAAAGACGAGTAAAAGTCTGGAAACCGCAGAGTCACCGATGCTGACGACATGCAGCCGATATAGGGCCTGGCGGATGAGGTACCCGGTTATCGGTGACACGCCGCTATATCGGACTATCGCGGTACCGCAGTAGCAGAGTGAGGAGGTATTGTCCAATGGCAGATTATGAGGCACTGAAAGCAAAGGTACAGGAACTGGCGGAAAGGGACTGGGACGTGCCGGCTCTCGAGGCCAGAGTCAGAGAACTGGCCACGAAGGATATCCCCAGGAAGACACTCGATCCGCAGGAGTTGCGGGCCAATAAGGAGCAGATCCTCGACCGTGTTCAGCGGCGCGCCGAGGAATACAACTTTATTCTCAAGAATTGCGCCCAGGGCACGGCCCTGGCTCTGCTGGAGGAATTTGGCCTGGGCAGTATGGAGATCATCAAGGCCCTGACTCCTTTTCCGGGCGTCGGTGGGACCGGCGAGATATGTGGGGGCATAACCGGCAGTCTGATCGCCTTCGGTCTCTTCTTTGGCAGCGACGACAGGCTGGACTATGCTGCGATAGATCGGACGATCATGACCGCTCAAAAGTTCATGGCCTTTTTCGAGGGCGAAATAGGTCATATGTATTGCGCAGACATCATAGAAAAGGTGATCCTTGGGCACAGATTGAATCCAGGAGAAAGCCAAGAGGCCATGATATCCTTTACGAACGAGAAAGGTTTTGAGAAGTGCGGCTTACCGCCGGGGATAGGCGCCAGGCTTGCCGCCGAGTTCATTATTGACAGCATGAAGTGAAGCCATCGGTATATCGCGTCTCGCCCATTTCCTTCCAGGCGTAAGACTCCTCAGAGATGTCGGGAAAGCCCTGCCATGAAGGTAGAGGTTTTCCCGACATTGCGTCACTCAACGAGGGCTCGCTTGAATCCCAAACCATCAACCTCGCAGAAGATAGGGGCCGTGCTCGTCGTCGGCGGCGGTATCGCCGGCGTTCAGGCGTCTCTTGACCTCGCCGAGTTGGGCTACAGGGTTTACCTGGTCGAGGAATCCCCGGCCCTGGGTGGGAAGATGGCTCAACTCGATAAGACGTTTCCCACTAACGATTGTGCCATGTGCATCCTCTCGCCCAGGCTCGTCGAATGTAGCAGGCATCGCAACATCGAGGTCATCACGTACTCTGATCTCCTGAGTGTCAGCGGAGAGCCCGGCAATTTCAGCGTTTCGCTCAGGAAACGGGCCAGGTTCGTGGATGAAACGCGGTGTACCGGGTGCGGAGTCTGCCAGGAGAAATGCCCTTCGCAGACGGCGAGCGAGTTCAATCGCGGGCTGGGACCGAGAAAGGCCATCTACGTTCCGTACGCTCAGGCCGTGCCCAACGTGCCGGTCATTGATCCGGGAACCTGCATCTACTTCCAAAGGGGCAGGTGCCGTCTATGTGAGAAGGTCTGCGCATCAAGGGCGATTGATTTCACACAGACCGACCGGTTGATCGAGTTGGAAGTTGGTTCCGTGATTCTATGCCCCGGTTTCGACGAGTTCGACACCGGCATCTTCTCCAACTACGGCCACGGTGTCTTCCCCAACGTGGTCACCAGCGTCGAGTTCGAAAGGATTCTGAGCGCCTCCGGCCCGTTTCAAGGGCAACTGCTGAGGCCCTCGGATAGAAGGGCGCCGAAGAGAATCGCCTGGGTGCAATGCGTGGGCTCAAGAGACATCCACGTCGCCCGAAATGCGTACTGCTCCTCGGTCTGTTGCACCTATGCCATCAAGGAGGCCCTTGTGGCCAAAGAGCACAGTTCAGATGCTCTTGAGACGACGATTTTCCTCATAGACGTCAGGACATTGGGCAAGGGCTTTGAGCGGTACTATGAACGGGCAAAGGAGCACGGCGTTCGGTTCATCAGGGCGAGAATACATTCTATCTTTCAGGATAGCAACGAGAGCCTGATCATCAGGTTCTTCGACGAGGACAGGATAAATGAGGAGGAATTCGACCTGGTAGTTCTATCAATCGGGCTCAGGCCGCCGGCCTCAACCAGGGACCTGGTTGAGAGGCTTGGACTGGAACTCAATCCACACGGATTCTGCCAGGTCGGCGACTTTTCACCAGTAGCCACTTCCAAGCCGGGCGTGTTCGCCGCGGGAACGTTTAGCGGCCCGAAGGACATCCCGGAGACGGTGATGGAGGCAAGCGCCGCTGCGGGCGATTCGTCTCACCTGCTCTCCGAGGCCCGGCATACCCTGACCACGGAGAAACGCTATCCACCTGAGAGGGATGTCACAGGAGAGAAACCACGTATTGGGGTCTTTGTGTGCCGCTGCGGGGTCAATATCGGTGGGGTCGTGGATGTCCCCGCTGTGAGAGACTATGCCGGCTCCTTACCCAACGTGGTCCTGGCTGAGGACGGGTTGTTTGTCTGCTCGCAAGACAGTCAACAGAAGATCAAGGATAAGATAAGAGAGCACAACCTGAATCGGGTGGTTGTTGCTGCCTGTACCCCCCGAACCCACGAACCGCTGTTCCAAGAGACACTCAGGGATGTCGGACTCAACAAGCATCTCTTTGAGATGGCGAACATTCGAGATCAGTGCTCGTGGGTGCACGCGCGTGAGCCGGAGAAGGCTACTGAGAAGGCCAAGGATCTGGTCAGAATAGCAGTAGCAAAGGCGAGGCTGGCTGAGCCACTGACGCCGATACCTGTGGAGGTTCACCCAGCCGCTCTCGTCCTCGGCGGGGGCATTGCGGGGATGGTGAGCGCCCTCACTCTGGCTGAACAAGGGTTCAGGGTTCATCTCGTAGAAAAGACTTCCCGGCTCGGCGGCATCGCCAACCGCCTCCACCACACTCTTGGAGGATTGGATGTCCAGGCTTATCTGGAAGAACTTGTCCGAAGAGTCTCGCAGGAGCCGCTGATAGACGTCTACAAGGAAACGGACATCCTGGAGGTAAGTGGCTATGTCGGACACTTTAGGACAAGGCTGCGGGTCCGGCCCGAAAACGTGGATAGAGAGATCGTGCATGGCGTGGTCATCATCGCCAGCGGAGGCGACGTCTATAGACCCAGAGAGTATCTCTACGGCCAAGACAATCGGGTGTTCACCCTTCTGGAACTGGATGAGGAGATTGCCAGACGTAATCCACGAGTGTGCTCGAGCCCAAGCCTCGTCATGATTCAGTGCGTGGGTTCCCGAGAGAAGGAGCGTCTCTATTGCAGCCGGCTTTGTTGCAGTATGGCAATCAAGGCCGCCCTCAAGTTGAAAGAGATTAACCCGCTGATGAGGAGCTATGTCATCTATCGGGACATCAGAACCTATGGCTTCAAGGAACCGTTCTACCAGGAGGCGAGAGCCCAGGGCGTCATCTTCATCCGCTATGACGTGACCGAGAAACCCGAGGTCGAGGCAATCCGAGAGAACGGCAGAGATGTGCTCAGGGTTAGCGTCACCGATCCCATTCTGGGTAAGCGCATTTGCATTGACGCCGATACGCTGGCTCTGGCGACAGCCGTTGTTCCCCTGGCGGACAACGCGGAACTTGCCCGGCTCTTCAAAGTCCCGCTGGATGGGGACGGTTTCTTCCTCGAGGCCCACGCCAAACTCCGTCCGGTGGATTTCAGCACAGACGGGGTCTTTATCTGCGGGCTGGCGCACGGGCCCAAATTCATCGAAGAGAGCATCACTCAGGCCAAAGCAGCAGCCGCAAGAGCCGCGATCATTCTCTGTAAGGACAGGATTGAAACTGCGGGCACAGTCGGCGTCGTGGATCGGCGGTACTGTTCTGGTTGCGGGGTCTGTCGAGAGGTCTGTCCATTCAACGCCATCGAAGTAGATGATAAGGAGAGGGTGGCCGTGGTCAATGGAGTCGCCTGTAAGGGGTGTGGGGTCTGCGCCTCCTCGTGCCGGAGCGGCGCCATAGACCTCAAGGGATTCAGTGACCAACAGATCCTTTCTATGATTCGGGCCATTTGAGGTACGCATGGGACAGGAGACCGGTCACTGGGAACCGAAAATCGTCGCCTTTCTGTGCAACTGGTGCAGTTACGCCGGGGCCGATCTTGCCGGCGTCAGTAGAATCGAGTACCCGTCCAACGTCAGGGTCATTCGAGTTCCCTGTTCCGGCAGGATCAACCCCTTCTTTATCGTGGCGAGCCTGCAACACGGAATAGATGGCGTCCTCGTCTGCGGCTGCCATCCCGGCGACTGTCACTATCTCTCGGGCAACTATAACGCCAGGAGGAAGTTTGCTTTGCTCAAGAGCCTCCTGGAGTATTGCGGCATTGAAGAGGGACGGGTGCAGTTCAGTTGGGTGTCGGCAGCGGAGGGCAAGAGGTTCGCCGACGTGATCGCCAGGGTCACCGAGGAGGTCAAGGCCCTGGGCCCAGCGCACAAACTGGTCAAGGGCTGATTGGGAGGCATGCCGGATGTCAGATCTGTCGCAGGGCGTGAGAGAAGCAGCCAGGAGGCTTCTTCGCCAGAAAGAAGTAGCGGTCGTCATCGGCTTTGAACGGGGCACCCTCCCTCTGCGCAGCACGCCTTGTTTCGTCAGGAATGAGGGAGAGGTGGACAGGCTCGTATGGGACTCGTTCTGCGCCAATACCCTGTCCAGGTACCTGGCAAAGGGGCGGGAGAAGGGGCGAAGCGGCACGTCGCCCGGACTCGCCATCGTCGCCAAGGGATGCGACTCCCGCGCGATCGTCGAACTTGTCAAGGAAGGGCAGATCGCCAGGGAACAGGTGGTCGTCATCGGCGTCGTCTGCCAGCAATTGGTTGATAGGAGACGAATAGCGGACGGGGTCGGCGGAAAGGAGATTCTGGAGTCGGAGGAGAGGGGCGGTAAGATTATCGTCAAAGGGGTTGACTGGACCGCCGTCCTCGAAAAGGAGGAATACCTCTATCATTCCTGCCGGGTTTGCACCCATCGCAATCCGGTGATCTATGATATTCTGATCGGCGACAGAGTAGAGGAAACCCCCGGTGAGCCGTACCTCGACATCGCACAATTCGAGGCGAAACCTCCTGAGGAAAGATGGACGTATTTCTCCCACGAAATCGAAAAGTGCATACGCTGCTATGCCTGCAGGAATGCCTGCCCTCTGTGTTACTGCCAGGAATGCTTCGTTGATCACACTCGTCCACAATGGATGGGCAGATCGGTTGATCCGAGTGATACCATGCTCTTTCACCTCATGCGCGCTTTCCACGTGGCCGGAAGGTGCATTGAGTGCGGTGCGTGCGAACGTGCCTGCCCTATGGGCGTTGATTTTGGGAAACTGAACAGGAAGTTGGCACGTGATGTCAGGGGGCTCTATGGCTACGAATCGGGGATAAGCCTTGAGCAGGTGGCTCCCCTGGCGACTTTCAGACCAGACGATCCCGAGGAGTTTATCCTCAATCCATGACCTGGCGTTCCGGATAGCGTGATGAAAGCCAAGATTCTAGGGAAAGGAACCATTGCCGCCGTCCTTGATGAACTGCTCAAGGAATACGAGGTGTTTGCTCCACTGAAGAGGAACGGCCTCGTTGTGTTCGACCGGATTCACTCTGGCGCGGAGGCACTCCTGGATTACACGGACTCCAAAATGCCCCTCAAGGGACTGCTTCTCCCCCAGATGGAAACGCTGTTCACCTACGCCTCGACCGACGATCCGTCGAGAATGGAGACGCCACCGCAGATAGAGAGAGCGCGCCTGCTTTTCGGCGCCCGGCCCTGCGACATCAGGGCTTTCCTCCTCCTGGACATGGTGTTCAATGGTGAAGATTATAAGGATGTATACTATCTGCACCGCAGAGCCTCTTTGACTGTCGTGGGAATGGGATGCATTCAGGCCAGGGCGACCTGTTTCTGCACCTCGGTAGGCGGGGGGCCATGCTCATCAGAGGGCTCGGACATCATGTTGATAGATGTCGGGAACGAATACGTCGTTCAGGTTGTCAGCGAGCGCAGTGCAAGGCTCTTGGAGGGCAGGGGCCTCGAGGATGCCGGAGAGGACATGCTATCCCTGATGACAAAGGCGATCCGTGATGCCGAGGCGTCAGTAAGTGCCCATGTGGAAACAGGTGGGCTGGGGAAAGATCTGGGGAAGATATTCGCCGATCCTGTATGGGATCTTTGGACCGAGAAATGCCTGGGTTGCGGGGTCTGCACCTATCTCTGTCCCACCTGTCACTGCTTCGACATCGTGGACGAGGCCGGAGATTCGGCGGGTAAGAGGATTCGTATTTGGGACACCTGCCAGTTTCCGCTCTTTACCCAGCAGGCATCGGGGATGAATCCCAGACCAACGGCGAAGGAAAGGCTGAGACAGAGAATCTTGCACAAGTTCAGATACTTTGTGGATAACTATGGTCAGATCGGATGTGTGGGATGCGGAAGATGCATCAAGGAATGCCCGGTGAACGTTGATATTCGTCAGGTGTTGACTGCCCTTTCGCAGTGCTAGAGGAGTTCTATGAGAAACCCCTACCTTCCGCTGCTCATGAGAATAGATGCTGTGGTCGTAGAGACGGAGGATAGGAGTGTCAAGACCTTTTCCCTTTCCTTCCTGAATGAGACGGATAAGTCGGATTTCAAGTACATCCCGGGCCAGTTTGCCGAACTGTCCGTGTTGGGAAAGGGAGAAGCGCCCTTCGGCATGGCATCCTCGCCGACGCAAGGCGACCATCTTGAATTCACTGTGAGCCGGGCCGGGATCGTCACGACAGCACTTCACAACATGGAGCCCGGAGAGATCATTGGCGTCAGAGGCCCCTTGGGGAAAGGCTTCCCCGTAGAGGAGTTCAGGCGCAAGAACCTGGTCATCATTGGCGGCGGCTTTGGCTTCTCCGTTCTGAGAGCCCTGACCAACTACATACTTGACCCGCGCCACAGGGACGATTTCGGGAACATCACGATCATTTACGGCGCCCGGAGTCCTGGGCTGCTGCTCTACAAGAATGAGTTACAGGAATGGGGAACACGGGACGACATTCAACTGCATCTCACCGCAGATCAGGCAGATGATGGTTGGAAGGGTGTGGTCGGAGTTGTCCCTGCGATTGTCAGGCAGATCGCCCCCAGTGCTGAGAACAGTTATGCGCTGGTCTGTGGGCCGCCGGTCATGCTCAAGTTCACGCTGCTCGCGCTCCACGAACTCGGGTTCCCGCCGGAAAGGATCATCCTCTCGCTGGAGATGAAGATGAAGTGCGGGATCGGAATGTGCGGTCGCTGCAACATCGGGCACAAATATGTCTGCCGGGATGGGCCGGTATTCACCCTGGCTCAGTTGAACCAGTTGCCCCAGGAGTATTGACGGTCGAGTTGGGAGGTTGGACGTGATTGATTTGACGAAGGCAAACCCGGATCTCTGGAAGGAGGTCATGGAAGAGGATCTCGGGGACATCCGGCGCTGCCTCAACTGCGGGACCTGCCTTGCCGGCTGTCCAGCCGCGGAGGCGGAGTCACCCCTACTGATGAGGCGGCTGATTCGTATGATTCTGCTCGGCCTGGAGGACGAATTGCTCGACGACGAGACGCCGTGGTTGTGCGTGACCTGCTCGGCGTGCGAGGAGCTGTGCCCGATGGGGGTACGCCCGTTCGAGGTCGGCCTGGCGGTCAGAAGGTGGCAGAGCAGGAAAGATGAAGCCTATATTCCGCTGGCCGCCGCCGAGATATTTCAACGGGGCCACACCCAGCCCGTGGAGAAGGCGCGAGAACTGCGGAAATCCGTGGGCCTGGAAGAGGCCCCTCCCACGGTTGTCCGGTTTCCAGAACTGCTGAAGATGTTTCAGGCAATGCTCAGGGAAACGGAAGTAGTGCGCAGAGCCGATTACATGTTCAAGGAGTAGCGTTCGTGAAGTACGGCTTGTTCCTGGGCTGTAATATGCCGGCCATAAGGCCGGACGTCGAGCGGGCGCTGAGGTTATCCCTTCCGGGACTGGGGCTGGAGTTAGTGGACATGGAAGGGGCCGCTTGCTGTCCGGCGTTTGGAACGTTCCCCTCCGCCGATGAAATCGCCAGCCTGACGCTCAATGCCTGGAACCTTTCGATTGCAGAGGAAAAAGAAGTTACCCTGCTCGCCCCGTGCGGTTCCTGTTACAGTTCGCTGAGGCTGGGAAGAGCCAGACTCTTGAAGGATGAAGAGAAGCATAGAAGGGTCAACGCGCTGTTGCGAGTGGCCGGCAAGAGGTACGAGGGAAAGGCCGACGTTCGTCACGTCATTGACGTGCTGTATAACGACGTTGGACCGGAGAGGATCAGCAATGCGTTAACCAGGCGCCTCGACGGGGTCCGCGCGGTCGTCCAGTATCCCTGCCACACGCGATTTCCGAGTGAAATCGTGGGCTTCGACGATCCTGGGCAGCCTCACATGCTGAGGGCCCTCGTGGAGGCTCTGGGGGCAGGGGTCGAGAGTTATAGCAGAGAGTTTCAGTGCTGTGGCGGGTCTGGGGGGTTCATCCACGGGGCCTACGTGGACGCGCTGGAGTTTGCGAGGAAAAAGTTCGACGCCATCAGGAAAGAGACCGACGCGGACCTCATCGTCGTTTCGTGTATCACTTGTCTGATGCACATGGACAAGGTGCAGGCAGAGTTGAGCAAGGGTAATGGTGAGTATTCAGTGCCTGTCTTCGATTATGCCCAGATCCTGGCACTTTGCATGGGTTTCGACCCAAACGAGGTTGCGGCTATCTCTTTTGTTCCCAGGGACAGAATCACCAGGATGTTTCAATGACCTTCCATGTCCGGGCCGATTAGTGCGAACACACTCTGACCGGCTATGCAACCTATTCCATTGAGAGGAGACGAATGCCTATGCCACAGTTGGAACTGGACGGCGAAATGTACGAAGTTGACGAGAACGGCTTCCTGCAGGAACCCGAAAGATGGACTGAGAATGTCGCAAGAGCGTTTGCTGCAAGAGAGGGTGTAACCGAACTGACGGAAGAACACTGGAAGGTAATCAACTACTTGAGGGATTATTACCTCGCAAACAAGATCTGTCCGAGGGTGAGAAAACTGACCCAGGAAACGGGTCTGAACCTGAGGCGGTTATATGATCTCTTCCCGGAGGGACCTGCAAACTCTGCATGCAAGTGGGCGGGAATACCAAAGTCAACGGGGTGCGTGTGAATTCAGCCCCCTGCTGGTATTGCAGGGCCCCTCATTCTTCCAACGTCTCGTAGCATTCATCCCCGCGTCGTTCGGGTTCGGAGCCTTCCTGACCTGTGCCGGTAGCGCGGTATGGCTGTGCGCTCGCGAACCACTTCTACACGCCGCCCCCTGCATTGGTGAGAGGGTGTTCGGCAGGGTGTGCCCCAGGATGCGCTGCCATCTCAATCTCCTGGGCGATGCCGCGGGCTGTGGCCACGACTACAGGGCCGATCTCGAGCATTCGTTCTCGGGTGAGCCGATAGGCCGGGCCGGCAACGGCGACCGACGCGATAGGCCGGTCGCTCAAATCGAAGATGGGGGCGGCGACGGCGCTGATCCCTGACTCGAATTCCTGCTCGTCTATGGCAAAGCCCCGACCTCGGACGCGACGCAGGTCTTCAAAGAACTCTTCCGGCGAACAAAGCGTGCGTTGCGTGTATTGCGGCATGCCGCGTGCCAGAATGCGCCGCACTGTCTCGGTGGGCATGTACGCGAGCATAGCCTTGCCGGAGGCCGTAGCAAATGCCGGGAGGCGCTGCCCAACGGCCGCCGCTAACTTGACGCGTTGCGGGCTTTCGATCACGTCCAGGAACACAACGTCGGATTCATCCAATATAGAGAGGTGGACTGTTTCCTGATACTGCTCGCTCAAGCGGCACAGGAACGGGGCCGCCAGCCGACGCAGGTCATTGCGCTCCAGCGTGAGGTAAGCCATCTGAAGAAGGCGAATACCCAGGCGGTAAGCACCTGTCGCTGCATCCCGTTGTACGAAACGTTTTTTCTCCAGCGTGGTCAACAGGCGGTGCACTGTGCTCTTGGGCATCCCCAATTGCTCGGCAATCCGGCTCATCGTCAACTCGGGCGTCTGCCTGGAGAAACACAAGAGCACGTCTAAAGCCCGTTCCACGGCGCGAATTGATCCACTCACGGTTTCTGCTGCCTCCCAGTTTGCGAGATCGGGTTTCACAGAGCGGAACGGCACCCGCACCGGAAAAGTAGCACAGAACGTGGATACTGTCAAGTCTTGCGTGCAAAACACCGCCCCCGCCGGGCCAACCACAACCGGCGGGGGTGGATGGAATCTGCTGTTTCGCCTTTTGGGGTCAGAGCGGCGAGCAGGACGTCTCACACCTTGTATTCCCGCAAGCCGCCCGCCTCGTCTACGTATGTAATCACGGCTTGATAGGCGTCCAAATCCACGCGCAGCGAGCAGGCGCGACTCCCCTTTTGCCAGGAGAGCAGGACGTCTTTGTCGCCTGACTGGAGTACGCCAAAACGGCCGTCAAAGGCTGGATATTCGTTCCTGAATCGGATGAGCCTGAGCAGCCTCTGGACGACGTCTCTCTGAAGCGCCTGCTCTATCTCCGGGATATCGTAATTGTGGCGGTTGATGGCGCGGCCTTCGCCGGTCAGTCGCACGCTCTCCTGGTCGTTCTCGCCGGCCAACAGGCCAACGTAATACACCTGGGGCACGCCGGGTGCAAAGAACTGTATGGCCCTGGCCGCCATGTAGGCATCGTCGTCACAGTCGAGCGCGGAATAGTACGTGCACCCGATCTGGTGTACGTCGAATCCATCCTCGGCTTTGTCCCGCGGGGAAAGAATGTGGCTGAGGTTAGCCCCACGTTGGACACAGGTATCTACGATCTTACGCGCCTCTTTTACCTCCAGAATACCTTCCATATCCGGCAGGATGGGGATACCGTCGTGACAATCCAGCATGGTGAACTGCTTGCGCGGGCAGGTCTCTAAATAGCTGCACAGTTTTCGGCTGGATTTGCTCAACAGGGTATGCAAGACCAACGCGGGCAGGACAAAGTCATACACCCAATAGCCATGTTCGGCCAATGCGCGCTGGATCGAATAGTGTGCGTGAACCTCAGGAACCAGTTCGATCCCCAAGGGGGCCGCTACGCCCGTAATCCACTCCAGGAACTGGTATATCTCCGGCTCTACGAAGAAACAACTGGTCCCCGCCTTCTTGGTCACATAGGCAACCGCATCCAGGCGCACCATCTTGACGCCTTGCCGGGCAAAGTGGGTCAGGGAGTCGGCAAGCAATTTTCGCACCTGTTCCGAGTGCATATCAATGTCAATCTGCTCGGAGGGGGTTTCCTTGCCAAAAGTCGTCCAGATCCGCTCGACCCGCCCTGTTTCCTCGATAGTTATATCGGAAAAGGGATGCTCCGGCCTGCGCAAGAAAATCTTGTCCACATCCTCCTGTGGCGGGTCGTCGCCCGGCCAGACCTTATCCAGGGTGATGAACATATCGGCGTACTCAGACTCGCGCCCTCTTTTCAGGAAATCCTCGAAGTATGGAGACTGCCGCGAGATGTGATTGACCATCAGGTCGAGCATGACGTCAAAGCGCTCGCCGATGCGCCTGATATCCTCCCAGGTGCCAAACGCAGGCTCAATTTCCAGGTAGGTGAGAGGGGCAAAGCCCCGGTCTCCTGAGGAGGGAAAGGGGGGCAAGATGTGAATGCCTCCCTTGAAGATGTCTGCAAAAGATTTCGATAGCACCTCGTTGAGCGCGCGCAGGTCGCCGCCCAACGAGTCGGGATATGTGATGAGCTGTACTTGGTTTTTGACTGACATGGGTTCACATCCTGTGCTGCAGTGTATCCGACTGGGTTGGGCCCGTCTAAGGGTGAACGGTTACCAAGCTCCTTATCCTTTGATACCGGTCGTAGCAACGCCACGGATGAACCACCGTTGGAAGGCCAGAAACAGAACCAACACCGGCAGCGTGGTCATGGTGGCAAAGGCCAGGGTATCCCCCCACAGGCGCGGGAATTGGCCAAAGAACTCTTGCATCGCCACGGTCAGTGGCCGGTATTCTGGCAGACGAACGACCATCAGCGGCCACAGGTACGACCCCCAAATCCACATGAACTTGAGGATAGCAACAGTTGCCAGGACGGGCTTGGAGTTGGGCAGGATGATGTTCCAATAGATGCGCAGGCGACCGGCGCCATCCATAATGGCCGCTTCGTCGAGATCTTTGGTGATGCCGATGAAGAACTGGTAGAACAGGAAGATCGAAAAGGCGTCCGCAACAAAGGGAATGATCTGCACAATGTACGAGTCGTGCCAGCCGATGCCGCCACCCGGCCGAGGCAGCCTGGCGGTCAGCAGTGTCAGCGGTATAGCAACCGCCTCGAAGGGAACAATGATCAGCGCCACGATGATGGCCAATACGATGCCCTGTCCCTTCCACTTGAGCCGTGCCAGTGGATAGGCGGCCATACTATTGACCCACAGCCCTAGCCCCACGGTGGTCGTCGTTATGAGAACCGAATTCCACAGGAATCTGCCGAACGGCATGCGGCGAAATACGTCGAAAAAGTTCTGCAGGCCCAGTCCGGTGTACGCATTTCGTGTCTCGGCCGGGGCATCATCCAGACGATCCACGGGTGGCACGAGTCTTAAAGGATAAGGCACAAAGGCCCGCAATCCGCCCACATCCGATGTAATCTGAGTTTCGTTCGTCTTGATGGCCGAGACCAGCATAAAGACGATCGGAAATACAAAGAAGCATGTCAGGATCGTCATCACCGTATAGCTGAGCATGGTCATCGCAGTCTTGCGAGAGCGATATTGAAGGCCGTATGCCGTCTTTCCCCGCGCAGATTGCACTTGAATAGATGTTTGAGCGTTCATCATGCTATCGCCCTTTCTTCGCGTATTACGGCACGCTGAACGATCGAGACGGCCAGTACAATCAAAAAGAACACCACCGTGATCGCCGAAGCATAGCCCGCCCGCAATTGGTATCGCCCCTCTCGGACGGCATGCAAAATGGTCGTCATCGTCGTCTCACTTGGCCCCCCGCCGGTCATCACTTGCACCTGAGTGAATAGCTGAAAGGCCAGGATTGTCGTGGCCACGACTACAAAGATCGTCGTGTTACGCAACTGCGGCAGCGTGATGAAAATGAACCTCTGGACCCTGTTACAGCCATCCACCTCCGCTGCCTCGTACAGCTCGGCTGGTATCTCCTGCAGGCCTGCCAAGAAGATCACCATCTGGAACCCCACCCCCTGCCAGATGGATAGCAGCATGATCGAGGGGAACGCCAGCCTGGGATCAGAAAGCCACCCCTGAGGACCCAATCGCCCGAACGAGATTGCCTTCAGGAATGCGTTGATCGTCCCCACTCCTGGGTTGTAGAGAAAGAACCAGACCACCGACACCACCACCATCGGCACGACCACGGGCATGAAGTAGAATGTCCGGAAGAGGTTCACCCCCTTGATCCTTTGGTTGACCAGTATCGCCAGCAGTAGGGCAAACGTCGTCTGCAACGGCACAACGACCACGGCAAAGTAAAAGTTATTGAGCAGCCCTCTCCAGAACGTCGGGTCTCCTGCTGCCACCAGATAGTGTCTCCCAAAGAGATCGAACTGAGCAAGTTCGCTCATTCCCTCGTATTTGTCGTCGCCGCGCAGAATGGTGCGCGCCCGCGGGTAGAGGACGCGGCCCTCCTCGTCCCGCTGCACTTCCCCGGTGACTGCGTCTCTCAGAGGCTCCATTGAGATCACGCTGACCCGCAATAACTGGCGATAGTTGTCCAGGCCAACAAATCGGGGCGGATTGGGCGACAGCAGTCGCGTGTCGGTCAGGCTGAGTTGAAAGGCCATGAAGAATGGAACGGCCAGGAAAACGATCAGTCCCAGGGCAGCCGGGGCAATCATCAGCCAGGCCACAGCGGCCTCCCTTATCTTTTCCTTCGAAAGCCTGACCCGCTGCCTGCCGTTGGTGGTTCCTCTTCCCGTTTTCCTTGAACCGTTCATTCTATGCTCCTCGGTTTGTTGGATTGCCAGGGAATCCTTTCAACTCTCGGATGGGGGCCAGGAGCATTTCGCTCCTGGCCCCCTGTCCTACACATTGCCCTGCATCCTACTTGTAAAAGTTGTTTGCCTCTAGATCGGCGTCAATCGCGTCCACGGCGTTGTCCAACTCGGTCTGCACGTCAGCGCCGTTGGCGATGTTCCTGAAAGCCGTCGAAAAGGCCACCGTGATGGTAGGATAGGCGGCAGTGATGGGACGAGGCACACCCCAGCCGGCATTGAGCTGCGCCACGAACGTGTACAGTATGCCGCCCTCGGCGTAGCGCTCGTCTGCCTCGAACACCGAGATACGCGCCGGAATAGCCCCATTCGCGTCGGTCATGATCTTGATGTTCTCCGGCTCAAGCAGAAACTCGAGCACCTTGGCCGCCGCATCGGGATGTTCACATGCGCTGGTGATGCCCCAGTTCCAGGAACCCATGCCGGTCTTGGGGCCGGTGCCAAAGTCGGGCATCGGCAGGAGCAGCAGGTCGTCGCCTACCGCCTGGATGTGGTCGTTGGCGGTCCAGTGCCCGACCCACGCCAGAGCACATGCGCCACTGGTGAAACAGTCATCGGTGGCGGCATTGGCGTTGGCGTAGCCGTTCTCGAACCAGCTCTGGATCATCTCCATGGCTGCGACGGCCTCGGGGCTGTTGAGCACGCCCTCGGCCGACTCGTAGGTTTCGCGGTCAATGAGGTCGGCTCCGAAACTCTGAAGCACTGGCGAGAAGCCGTAGGTCAGCCACTCACTCGGCGCCGAGGGCGCATAGTTCATCTTCAGGTCGATCGCGTACTCGGTCTCGGGCAGAGCCGTCAGAGCGGCCAGAGCCGCGTTGAACTCGTCGCCTGTCCAGGGTTCGTCTATCGTGGGGATGCGTACGCCCGCGGCCTCCAGGTACGACTTGCGCGCCCAGATGGCCAGCCCGGAGTCGAACTGTCCCAGGCTGTACAGCTTGCCGTCTTGATAGGTGCCCTGGGCGATGATGGAGGGCAGGAAGTCGGACAGATCGGTGAAGTAGTCGTCCAACGGGATCAGGTAGCCGCCCCAGACATAGTTGTAGACGTTTGGCCCGTCAAAGTCGAGCAGGCAAGGCAGAGCGTCGGCGACGGCGGCCGCCTGAACCTGCTGATTAAAGTCACCTTCGGGCAACTCTACGAGATCCAGCGTGATGTTCGGGTCGTCCCACTTGCTGAAAATCTCCGTCAGCGCATCCCGCTCGCCGCCTCGACCGGAGTGGAACCACACGTCGACGGTGACGGGGCCTTCGGTCGGAGGAACGGTAGTGGGCTGAGGAACAGCCGTAGGAACCGCTGTTGGAACAGCCGTGGGGGCCGCTGTCGCGGGAGCAGGGGTGGGAGTCCCACCCCGGCAAGCGCTGGCAACGATGGACAACACGACGAACAGAGCTACTACAATCCCAAACACTTTTTTGTTATTCATTTCTCCACTCCTTGTATTTGCACTGATTGTCTGTTATACTGGTGGTGGAGAGGGTATAGATGACTGCATCTATACACTCTGCCTTTGAGTAGAGGCCATCGCGTTACCTGGACAGGGAGCGATGGCTTCTACTTTACCTGGTATTGAATTGCTCCGATAATCATCACCTCCCCTCCAAAGTATCGTCGCTTACTGGGTTCTGCAACGTCTCGAGCAGCAATTCCACTGTGGCTAAAGATGGTAATTTTTGCCGCAAGCGGCCGTATATGGCGGTAGTCCCCAAGTTAGCGGAATCTAAAGTGTTATCGTTAGTAGCGAATTATTGCAATCGGTTGCAATAGCCGGCAAAAAAACGACCTGGATGCCATCAGGATGGCGGTCCGGTCGTCTCTCGGACCACGAGTTCGGTTGGCAGCACTTCATACACCGGTTTGGTCTCCGGATTCTCCAACGTCTCGAGCAGCAATTCCACACCGCGTTGACCTGATTCGAAAAGCATCTGGCGCATGGTCGTCAGCCCCAGGATCTCGGCAATCTCAACGTCATCGTATCCAACCACAGATAGATCCTGGGGGACACGCAACCCCAACTCCCGCGCCGCTTCGAGCACACCCACAGCCTGCACGTCACTGGCCGCAAAAATCGCGGTGGGACGCTCGGGGAGGGTGAGTATCTTTTTCGCAGATTTCCGCGCTTCCCGGCGGCCATACGGATTCTCTGCATAATACTCTGCACGGTAGGGAATCCCGGCCGCTTCTAGTGCCTGACGATACCCTGACGCGCGATCGCGGCTGGAGGTAAAGTTAAAGGGGTTATCCGCCGGGTCACCGATGAAACCAATCCTGGTGTGTCCCAGTTCTATCAGGTACTCGGTGACAGTCCTCCCCCCGGCAACATCATCTACGAATATCTGATTCAGCATACTCAGCGCCGGATGATGGGTATCAATCAACACGATGGGCACACTCGCTTCTGCCAGCAGTGGCACCTCCTCATTGGTGGGCGAGATCGAGATCACCAGGACACCATCCACGCGGTCCTGGCGCGGGATGGTGCGAAAACAGTCGGCGCGCTGCTCGGGCTCCTCTATGTTGTGGATGAGCAAATCATACTTGCTCTTGGCCAGCGTGCTCACCACGCCATTCAGGCGTTCCGTGACGGATGGGGTCGTGAAGAAGGGGACAATGACCGCGATGGTCAGCGTTCTTCCGGTAGAGAGACGTTGCGCTGCGAGGTTGGGAACATAGTTGAGCGCTCTGACGACCTCCATGATTCTCTGGCGCGTCTCTACGTTGACCAGGGGGCTGTTGTTCATCGCCCGCGAGACCGTCCCCGGCGATACGCCGGCTATTCGCGCTATATCTCGGATCGTGACAGTTTTCTTAGCCATCTTTGAGAGCGGGTTTGAAACCGGTTTAATTAAACCGGTTTCATTATACACCATTTGGCGCGAATTGTCAAGACCCAAAGACTGGGCGTGGAACACACATGAATGCCCTCTTGACAAATAGCGTGAAATATGCTATTCTATAGTTGTATTACAGCGCGAAACATTATTCCACTACGTGGTAACATATTTGCCCCGTAAAAGGCCGGTATGAGGGGAGGGATGAGTATGTCCGAACTCTACAGTTTGGCCGACGCCACCATGAAGGTCATCCAGGACCGCCGCAGTATCCGCGAGTACACCGCTGAGCCGGTATCAGACCAGGACCTCAATCTGATCCTGGAAGCAGCCCGGCAAGCCCCTTCGGGTGAGAATGCCCAACCCTGGCGCTTTATCATTGTGAAAGACCCTGAAACCCGTGAACGGCTGGGCGCCCTGGCGGGGGGCGGAAGTGGACGCCGGTTCACGGCCGAGTTCGTCACCAAGAAGATGGAGGAACGTTTCTCGGGACTGCAGGACGAGGCCAAGAAGCGGGCTGCCTTCGAGAAACTTACCTCTGGCCAGGTTTCCGCCTTCCTGGCGGATGCTCCGGTCAGCATCGTCGTCTGCGGTAGGAAGGACGTCTGGGATCTGCCCTATGACACCGCAGCGGCGATCGAGAACATGCTGCTGATGGTCACGGCGCTGGGGCTGGGTGCCTGCTGGGTCATCGCTCCCTGCATTGACATCCGCGACGAAGAGCGCGTCAAAGCGCTGCTGGGTATACCGGAGGGGTTCAAGGCGGTCAGCATCGTCTCCATCGGCCATCCCGTGCGACCACACCGGCCTCGCCCCCGTCTTCCCATCCAAGACCTCGTCTTTTCGGAGAAGTGGGGAGAACCCTACTATAAGGAACAGGCATGAACCACAAGACGATATCCCTGGATTATGCCAACAGCCTGGTGTATGAACTGGAAAAAGCCTTCTGGGACGAAAGAGGCAGGGGGGCGCGCTTTCGGACGACGGTGGTAGGACGCGAGTACTTCAGGGACAAGTGCCTCCCGTTGCTCCAATCTCCCGATCTCGACGACATCCTTCACACCATCGAAGACGTCCTGCGATGTGAGGGGATCGTTGGCAAGGCCTCGTACGATCGGGAGGATCGGCTGCTCCGGGTACAGGTGGAAGGGTGCGTGCATTGGCCGGTCGAAGAGAAGATGATGGCGCACGGCATCGAGCCTTTCACCTGTGTGCCGGCCAATCTGATCGTGCTGGCTATCGAGGAGAAACTGGACCGCCCCGTCGAGTTGGCGGAGATCAAGCCGGAAGACGGTGCGTGCCATCTCTTGCTGGTCGTGTTCGACCAGCGGCCCACTCTCGGCTAGGAGGCAGGCATGGGGAAGGTGACGACCCTTGCCGCAGCCGTCGCTTCCATCCCCTCGGGAGCGCACGTGGCGCTGTCTGGGTTCGCAATCACCCGCTGCACTATGGCCTTCGCGCGCGAGGTCATCCGTCAGGGGATCAAGGGCTTGACCGTTTCGCAGTGTGTCGGGGCTATGGACGCGGACCTGCTGGCCGGCGCGGGGGCGTTGGCGCGCATCATCTATGGCGGCGGCTCGCTCGACCGCTTCGGGCGGCTCAACTGCGTGAATCGCGGCATCGAAGAAGGTACGCTGGTCGCGGAGGAGTACAGCAGCCTCTCGATGGCCTTCCGCTACCTGGCCGGCTCGCTCGGTCTCCCGTTCATTCCGATCCGCTCTCTGCGCGGGTCCGATATTCTCAGGCGGTTGCAGGAGGTCGCACCGTCGCAAGTCAGTACCGTGAACGATCCCTTCAGCGGGGAGGATTGGCTGGTGCTGAAACCGCTGGTGCCCGACGTCGCCGTTGTGCAGGTGCAGGTGGCGGACGAGGAAGGGAACGCCTGGATTCTGGGCCCGCGTTGGGATAACGAGGAGCAGGTGAAGGCGAGCGAGCGGGCGATCGTCATCACCGAACGTCTTGTGCCTACCGACGTGATTCGCCGAGAGGCAGAGCGGACTGTGATTCCCGGGTTCAAAGTTTCCCATGTGGTCCATTTACCCTTTTCTGCCCACCCCACCTCCGTGTATCGTGTCTACGATTACGATGCGGAGCGCATCGTGGAGTACGCGGAGGCTACCAAGACGCCGGAGGGCGTCCAAAAGTACCTGGACAAGTACGTGTACGGGGTAAGAGACCACTGGGATTACCTGGAATTGGTGGGGGGCATGAAGCGTCTGAACGACCTGGTTGCCGACCCGATTCTGGGGTACTGACCCAGGAGGAGCAGCGATGGCAGCAGTCGAGTACACCCCCTTCGAGTTGATGGCGGCGGCGGGTGCGCGTGAGTTGAAGGACGGTGAGGTAGTGGCTGTGGGTATCGGCCTGCCGGTGGTGGCGTCGTTCCTTGCCAAGCGCACCCATGCCCCGAACATCACGATACTTTTCGAGTTGGGCGTCGTCGATCCAGAGCCCGTGCACACCGGGGTGGGTCTGGCCGACCCTCGGGTCTGGTATCGGGCCAAGATTCTGAGCAGTTTCGTGGACATGCTGGGCACGGTGTTGCACAGAGGGCTGGTGGATGTGGGGTTTCTGGGCGGCCTCGAGACCGACGTGTACGGCAACCTGAACACGACGCTGCTCGGCGATCCCAAGGGCAAGTTCCGCCATTTCGTCGGCAGTGGCGGCGCCAACGACATCGCCTCGTCTGCCCGCCGCACGATCATCATCGTGCGCCACGAGGCGCGCAAACTCAACGAGGCAGTATCCTTCGTCACGAGTCCGGGGTATCTGCGGGGAGGCGGAGAGCGTGAGGCCGCCGGGCTGCGGGGCGGACCCAGCCGCCTGATCACCGACAAGGCGATCTTTGGTTTCGACCCGGTAAGCAAACGGGTGCGGCTGGAGTCAATCCATCCCGGCACTACGGTCGAGGAAGTTCTTGCCAATATGTCCTTCGAGCCGATCGTACCCGACGATCTGCCTATCACGGAAGCACCAACGGCAGAGCAGGTTCGCCTGATCCGCGAGGAGATCGATCCAGAGGGCATATACTCTGGATAGGGCAGCGGTGTCACGTGTCGCTCAAGGTCAGCAAGGATCTTTCGTGAGAGAACAGAACGATGCCTTACCGAATCACCGATGAATGTATTCTGTGCGGCGCCTGCGTTGCCGGGTGCCCGAGCAGCGCGGTTAAGGAAGGTGAGACCCGGTGCGAGATTGACGTCAATGTCTGCATCGAGTGTGGGACGTGTGAGCAGAACTGCCCGTCTAGCGCCATAGTTTTTGTGGAGCAAGAGGATGCGGTAGTGTCCGAATAGCGCCAGCACTTAGTCGAGGGAGTCATCGGGCGGGATTTAGGCCAATGTTGCGCGTGGGACAGGCTTTCCAGCCTGTCGTGGGACAGGCTTTCCAGCCTGTCGTAGGCATCGGCAGAACGAACGTATGCAGAGATAGGCGATTGACATAGATCAGACTCGTGCTATTCTGTATAGTAGAAAGGATCGAAAGATGAGCAAACCACCATTTGTCAGAGCCGCAGACGTCGAGGGCACACGCCTCACTCCACCTCGAGTTTCCAAGCTTCTACTCGCCCCAAAGTACGGCGGGGTCCACAACGTCTCGATGGGGATGAACATTACCGAAGTTGGCAGCATGATCCCTGACCACGTGCACGAGGAATCCGAGGAACTCTTGTTCCTCATTAGTGGTCGTGCCAGGATCGTGATCGAAGGCGAGGGAGAATGGGAAATCGGGCCCGAAACCGCTTTCTACTCCCCAATCGGCAAGAAGCACCGCGTGGAAAACATCGGCGACGAACCACTCAAACTCGTCTGGGTGTATTGCCCGCCGTTGCCCACGCACCGCAGTTAGAATGATATTCGAGTAAGGAGAACAAGACTATGTTTGAAGAGACCCGTGAGTACGTGAAGAAACTCGGATTGCCGTCAGGCGACCTGTTCGATATGCCCACCTCGACGGCGCGCTTCCCGGACGGTGGAGCCTATCGGATCGAGGTGCCCACGGTGAACTCGGCCGAGGCGGTGGCTGCATTGCTCGATACGGCCACCAAGCACGGCATCACCATCAATCGGGTGACCGAGACCTATGGCATGTTCCGCCACACACGTGAGGAACTGAAGGAGTTTTGTCGCCTGTGCAACGAGTATGGGGCCGAACTGGTGCTGTCGGTTGGCCCGCGGGCCACCTATGACACCGGTGCCTCAGTGCTATCACCCCAGGGAGTTCGCATCAGTTATCGTTTGCGTGGCATGGAGCAGGTGCTGCGCGCGATCGAGGACATCAAGCGCGGATACGAGCTGGGATGCCGGGGATTCCTGGTCTACGACGAAGGAATGCTGTGGCTGGCGAACGAGATGCGCAAGGACGGGGCGCTGCCTGGCGACATCGTCTTCAAGGCGTCAGCACACCTGGGGCACTGCAATCCATGCTCCTTCCGGTTGCTGGAGAGTCTGGGAGCCGACAGTATCAACCCGGTTCGCGATCTGCAACTCCCGATGATTGCTGCGCTGCGTGCGGCGGTCAGGGTCCCGCTGGACGTGCACACCGACAATCCGCCCGGCTCCGGCGGTTTCATCCGCGTCTACGAAGCGCCAGAGATCGTGCGGGTGGCTGCGCCGGTGCACCTCAAGACGGGCAACTCGGTCGTCAGCGGCCACGGCCAGATTACCTCGGCCGGCGATGGGAAGAAGATGGCGGACCAGGCGGCCATCGTGGTGGAGATGGTCAGCAAGTACTATCCCGAGGCCAAGCAATCGCCGAAAGGTTCCCCTGACCTGCGTATTCCTGTCGTGTGAGCCGGGCCGGCGCAAAGCGCCCCATACAAGGAGGTTCCTATGGGCAAATGGCAGTTGCCCCCCGATGGCGGTCACATGGAACGCCCCGACGGCGTCTACTACCAGACCATGAACATGACCGAGATCAATGCGCGTCTCCAGCAGAACGACTTGATCATCATTCCGGTGGGCAGCACCGAATGTCACGGCGCCGGACAGCCGCTCGGCGAGGACACCTTTCTGGTAACCCGCATGGCCGAGCAGGTGGCGCTCAGGACCGGTTGCACCGTGGCCGAGCCGGTGTGGTACGGGTCGCACCCCTACAACCATCTGGGGATGCCCGGCACCGTCGTGATCCCCGAAGACGCCTTCCTGGCCTATCTGCGCGGCATCATTGCCGGGTTCTGGAACACCGGCTTCCGTAAGCAGATCCTGCTCAACGGCCACGGCCAGGAAGAGGTGATCCCCCTGGCGCTGCACCAGTTCGCCAAAAAGTACCAGGTGCCCTGTATCCTGATCTCGTTGCACTGGCCCACGGTGATCCACGACTATCTCAAGGACAAGGCCCACGGCGGCCCGTTCGAGACGCCGTTCCAGCACGCCTGCGAAGTCGAAGCCTCCTACTCCCTGGCGCTGTTTCCCGAGTTCATGCAGATGGAGCGCGTCGTAGACACGAAGCCGGAGGGGTTCCTGCCCCCGGGCCACGTGGACAAGGGCGGCGAGGTGTACCACGCGCCGATCAAGGGCCACGAGCACGTCGGATTGGGCGGGATCGAAGTCCTGGTGTATCCCGAAGGGGTGATTGGGCGGCCAACGCTGGCCGACGCCGAGAAGGCCAGGCCCGGCCTCGAAGCCTTGCTGGACTATATGTGCCGGCTGATTGACGACATCATGACCCGTTTCCCGCCGGGGGTGCTTCCGCCGGTTGACAAGACGACCATGCGCGACCCGCAGGAGATCGAAGCGCTGCTCAAGGGGCCGCTGAACGGCGGCAAACACCTATACACGGTTGCCTACCCACCTTAAACGGCTGGAGGAAGATCATGAAACTGCTCCGCGTGGACATGAGTCAACTACGGGTGCGCCGGGAAGCGGTGCCGGAGGTCTATGAACGCCTTGGCGGCCGGGCGCTCATCGCCAGGCTACTGCTCGAGGAGATTCCCCCGACCTGCGATGCGCTGGGTCCCCACAACAAACTGATCTTCGCCCCCGGCCTGCTCGGGGGAGCCGGAGTGACCACCGCCGGGCGTCTGTCGGTCGGGGCCAAAAGCCCGCTCACGGGCGGCGTCAAGGAAGCGAATGCCGGCGGCACGGCCGGGGATACCCTGGGGAAGTGGGGCATCAAGGCCGTGGTGATCGAGGGCCAGCCTGCGGACCGGCAATGGTACATTCTGCACATCGGCGGCGACCTGGCGGAGATTCTGCCCGCCGACGACTTGAGCGGCCTGGGCACTTATGCGGTCACCGACCGGCTGCGGGAGCGGTACGGGGCGGACTGTACCGTGCTCTCCATCGGCCAGGCAGGCGAGTGGTTCCTGACCGGGGCGGGCATCGCCTGCACGGGGGATGGCGAGCAGCGCAGCAACCATGCCGCGCGCGGCGGCCTGGGCGCGGTGATGGGCAGCAAGGGGCTCAAGGCGCTCGTGATTGACCACGCGGGTACCAGGTCGCTGTCGCTCGCAGATCCCGAACGCTTCCGCGCAGCGGCTAAGCGGTTTGCCCAGGAACTCATCAACGATCCCAAGTTGGGACCGCAGGGCAGCACTCACCTCTATGGGACAGCGGGGATAACGGCAGCCGTCAACGAGATGGGCGCGTTCCCCACGCGGAACTTTGGCGCCGGCTGCTTCGAGGGGGCAGACAATCTTCGTGGCGAGACCATGCGCGAGATGATCCTGGCCCGTGGCGGCCGCATAGGGACGCGCTGTATGCCCGGCTGTGTGATCGCCTGCCGCAACCTCTACGTGGACGAGGAGGGGCAACCCATCGTCGGCACGCTGCAGTACGAGACCATTGCCCTTATGGGCGCCAACCTCGGCCTGGATAACCTGGATGACGTCGCCCGGCTCAACTATATGTGCAACGATTTTGGCCTCGACACCATCGAGACGGGGGCAGCGCTGGGCGTAGCCATCGAGGCCGGCTTGGCCCGGTTCGGCGATTTTGCGAGCATCGCCGGCTTGCTGAAGCAGGTGGGCGAAGGGACGGTACTGGGCCGCCTGATCGGCTGCGGTGCGGTAGCGACCGGGCGCGTCCTGGGCGTCCGGCGCATCCCTGCGGCTCTGGGCCAGGCGATACCCGGCTACGATCCCCGCAGCCTTAAGGGAAACGGCGTGACGTACGCCACGTCACCCCAGGGCGCCGATCACACCGCCGGCAACGCCTTCGGCGCCCGTAAAGAGGTGAACCCTCTGGGCATCGAGGGTCAGCGGCAACTCTCGCTCAAACTCCAGATCATCGCGGCGATGCTCGATAGCACCGGCTTGTGCCTGTTCGCCCGCCCGCCGGTGATCGCGGACCCCGGTCTCATGGTGGATATGATCAACGGCATCTACGGCTGGGGCTGGACCGAGGAGGACTTGGCCCGCTTCAACTGCGACGTGCTGCGCACCGAACTCGAGTTCAACCGCCGCGCCGGCATCACGGCGGCCGACTACCGTATCCCGGAGTACATGCGCGAAGAGCCGCTCCCACCGCACAACACGACTTTCGACGTGCCGGATAGCGAACTGGATGCCGTTTTCGATACCCTGTAGAGGTGGCTTTTGGCGGTAGATGTCGAACTGTTCGGGCAACTCTCGCCCAACCTACAGCGACGCCAGACCCTGCACCTGGAGCACCCGATGACAGTCCACGAAGTGGCGCTCCTGTTGGGGCTGGACCCGCAGGAAGTTGGGCTGATCCTCATCAATGGCATCCAGAGCGAACTTCAGGACCCCGTACCGCCCGACTGCCGGCTGTGCTTCTTTCCATACATGTCCGGGGGGTGACGGCGTGGCATGGGCTTTCCAGCCCGTGCTTGGCGATAGAAAGGGTGATGGGTGCCGTGTCAGAAAGCATCTGGAAAGATTACCGGAAGACCAAGTACTCCAAGCCGTTGCCGCTGAAGGGCATCCGGGTGCTGGAGGTGTGCACGCTCTTGCTGGGGCCCTCCGGCCCGGGGTTCCTGTCGAGGCTGGGTGCCGAGGTCATCAAGTGTGAAATGCCGCCTCTGGGTGATACGTTGCGCAGCCTGGTGCCCTTTGGCTACTTCTTCAAAGAGCAGAGCACGTCGCTGATCCGACCGAACCCCAACAAGTACTGGCTGGGCTTGGACTTGCACAAGCCCGAGGCCCAGAAACTGTTCCTGGAGCTTGCGGCCAAGGCTGACATCATCGAAGAGAATCTGAGACCGGGTGTATTGGAAGGCTGGAACGTTGGCTACCGACAGATCAAAGAGATCAATCCGAGCATCATCTACATCTCCAAGACAGGTTTCGGCCAGTGGGGCCAGTACGCCGAGGAGAACAGGCCCAGCAACGACGGTGCGGCTCAGGGAATGTCCGGCTACGCCTGGATGTCGAGTTTCCCCGGACAGCCCCCCCTGAAGAGCCGCCTGTACATTTGCAATAGTTACGGCGCGTTGATGGGTGAAGTGGCCGTTCTGGCCGCGCTCCACTATCGGGACAGGACCGGGAAAGGGCAGTTCATCGAGTTGTCGCAGAGCGAGGCCATTATGCGGGCCATGTCCTGGGTCTGGCCCTATCAGCACCTCACCGGCAAGAAGGCCATGCCCGCCGGGAATCGGGACGTGTCAATATGTCCCGCCGACACGTTCCGCTGTGCCGATGGCACTTTCGTGGCGCTGGCCGCGCCGGATCCGGAGGAGTTCCGGGGCCTGTGTACCGCGATGGGCAGGCCGGAACTGGCCGACGATCCCAGGTTCAAAGACCACCTGACGCGACTGCAGGAGGAGAACGCCACCGAGATCCTCCGCATCATCGCCGGGTGGGTGAGAACCAAGACCGCCGAGGAGGTCGAGCGTCTGGCCGAACAGCACGGGTTCGCTGCCTCGCGTGTCTGCTCAATCAAGGACGTTGTGGAGAACGAGCACTTCCGGGAGCGCGGTTTTGTGACGGAAGTAGATGACCCTCTCCTCGGCCCGTTCCTGGACTATGAGTTTCCTGTGATGATGTCCAAGACCCCGCCGAGGGTCAGATGGTCGGTCCGGCCTGTGGGCTTCGACAATGAATACATCATGACCCACATCCTGGGCAAGACGGAAGACGAGATCAGGAAGTTGTACGAGTGCGGTGCCCTGGGCAAATGGGCGGACGTGCGCGGGCGCCGGCCGCCTCCCGACTGGGACGGCAAGGCTGGCCTGATCATATCCAGAGAATGAATCCGCGTGCTGTTGACCATGGCAGTGGGGAGGAATGACGGATGGAAGAACAAGCCTGGGCAGAGTGGATCAGGGAGCGGGATGACCCCAGGATCGCGCGGAGCAAGGCCGAGGCCCTGGATGACATCACCGTGCTGGACCTGAGTTACAAGTCCTTTGCGGGATGTTACTGCGCTTCGCTGTTGGCCGAGTTTGGCGCTGAGGTCTTGAGGGTGGAGCCACCGGAGGGTGATTTCATCAGAGAGTGCACCCCTTACGGGATACTGTACAAGGGCGAGGGCCTGAACTACCTGAGTGAGGGCAGAAACAAGTTCCACGTCACTCTGAACCTGGAAAAGCCGGAGGCCAGGGAGATGCTTAAGGGACTGGCCGCTCAGGCCGACGTGCTCATCGAAACCTTCAGGCCGGGAGTCATGGACGGTTGGGGCATCGGCTACGAGGAGTTGAGCAGGATCAATCCCAGGCTGATCTTCGCTTCCATCACGGCGTATGGGCAGTTCGGGCCTATGAGCCACAGCCGGATGGCGGACTATGACAACATCATCCAGGCCAGGTCGGCGAACCAGTACGATACCGGCGAGATGCTGCCGGAAGGCAAGACCTACGACGAGTGCCCATGGGCCGTTCCCACCAAGGCTGGCCCCTGGATCGGCTGGGTCGTGGCGGGAACGTTCATGGCGGTCGGCATCCTGGCTGCCTTACATTGGAGAGAAATGACCGGAGAGGGACAGGCGCTGGACCTCGCCTCGGCCGAATCCTATGCCTCGCTGGAGGACTGGGCAGCGGTGTGGTATCAGGGGGCAGGAGTGGTGAACGAGCGTTTCGGCAGCCTGAACACGGGCGGTTGGCTGTATTGCTTTGCGCCGACCAAAGATGGCGCCGTCTTTCTGGGCGGCCTCCGATTGGAGATGTGGCAGGCGTTTGCCGATATGCTGGGGAAGTGGGATGAGTGGGGCGCGGCGAACTGGACGGACCTGGCGCCGTTCTCGGAAAAAGAGGAGCAATTGAAATGGGCGGAGCGGGTCTTTGCCGAAACGCGCAAGTACACCAACGAGGAACTGGTGAGGATGGCTGTGGAATACGGCAAGAAGGGCCGCCTGGCCCCCATCACCCCAGTGGTGGCGCCCGTCTGCTCCCCAGAGGAGGCCATGCACGATGCGAACTGGCTGGATCGGGGGATTTTCGTTCCGGTCGAGGATCCTGTCTTTGGCGAGGTCGTCGTCGCCCAGGCGCAACACAAGATGACGGAGACGCCCATCAGGACGAAGTGGGTGTGCCGACCTGTGGGCTACGACAATGAGCACATCTACCTCAAGTATATGGGCTTCGGCCCGCGCAGGCTGAAGGAGTTGAAGGAGGCCGGGGTCATTTAGAGAATTGAGTTGACAGTCACCCTGGAGGTGACTGTCAACCGGACACCCCATCCGAAGGAGCCGGAAATGTTCAAAAACGCATACGTTCCCTACAAAGGATACTGGTGCTCGCCTTTCTGCCGCTGGCAGGGATCGCTACAGAATCAGCATGCCACGGAACTGGCCGCCGTAGCGGCGAAACGGTTCTTCCAGTTGCGCGGCATCACGCCGGACATCTTCGATGGGATCGTCTACGGCGCGACGGTGCCCCAGCCGCAATGGTTCTTTGACGTCCCCCATCTAGCCACACTGATGGGCAATCCGAATATCAGCGGCCCCCGGGTTTCCCAGGCGTGCGCCACTTCCACAGTTTGCCTTCATTACGCCGCATCTGCCATCGAGGCAGGAAGCAACGCCAACCTGCTGGTGGTTACCGCTGACCGGACATCCAACGGCCCGAACATCCTCTGGCCGAATCCCGCAGGCCCCGGCGGAAAGCCACATTTTGAGAGCTGGATGGTGGACGGTTTCAACGTAGACCCCGTTGCCGAGACCGGCCCTTTGGGTACGGCCAACAACGTCGCCAGGAAGCACGGCATCACGCGGGAGGAATCCGATGCCCTGGTTCTCAACCGATACACCAAGTACCTGGATGCCCTGGCAGAGGAGCACAAGTTCCAGAAAGGCTATATGCTCCCCCTGGAAGTCAGGCTTTCCAGGAAAGAAACCATCGTTGTAGAAGAGGACGAAGGGATCATCCCCTGCACCGCCGAGAGCCTGGCGGGGCTGAAGACGGTCTCCCCGGATTCCATCCTGACCGTCGCAGCCCAGACCCACGCGGCCGATGGAAACGCCGGCCTGATCGTCACCACGAAGGAGCGGGCGGACGAGATCTCCGCCGACAGGGGCGTGACCATCCGGATCGTCTCCTACGGGCGCGCGCGCGCCGAAAAGGGATACATGCCCGAGGCGCCCATCCCGGCGGCCGAGCGGGCTTTGGAAAAGGCGGGCATCACGGTGGCCGACCTTGCGGCGCTCAAAACCCATAACCCGTTTTCCGTCAACGACATCGTGATGAGAAAAGCATTGGGGATTGACGACGAGGTATTCAACAATTACGGATGCTCTCTGATTTGGGGACACCCTCAGGGGCCCACCGTCATGCGGTTGGCCATCGAACTGATCGAGGAACTGGTGCTGAAAGGCGGCGGCTATGGATTGGTGGCCGGTTGCGCAGCCGGTGATTCAGGGGCCGCCCTGGTTATCAAGGTATATTGATGTAGGACAGCCTTTCCAGGCTGTCCAGACAGCTTTTCGGATAGACTCTCAAGGGAGGAACGATGGATATCAAAACTGTTGGCGTCGTCGGTTGCGGGCTGATGGGGTCGGGCATCGCACAAACGGCGGCGGAAGGCGGATTCACGACGATCGTGCGCGAGCCGACCCAGGAGTTGCTGGAGAAGGGCCTGGAGCGAATCCGCGATTTTATGGCAAAGGGTGTGGAGCGAGGCAAGATGACCCCCGAGCGCCGCGACGAGGTGTGGGCGCGCATCCGGGGGACGACGGATCTGTCCGATCTGGCAGACTGTGATCTCGTGATCGAGGCCATCACCGAGGTGCGCGACGCCAAAGAAGCCCTGTTCGCCGAACTGGATCGAATCTGCAAACCCAGCGCGATCTTTGCGACCAACACCTCAACCTTCCGCGTTGCGGAATTAGCGGCAGTGACGAAGCGCCCGAACCTGTTTGCCGGGTTGCACTATTTCTACCCCCCGGTGATCAACAAACTGCTGGAAGTCGTTCGCGACAAAGACACCGCGCCCAAAGTCGTCGAGATGCTGTTGAACTTTGGTCGCCTGACCGGCAAGTTGCCGATCCTGGTTGCCGACTCGCCGGGGTTTGCCGTCAATCGCTTTTTCATCGCGTGGTACAACGAAGCGGCTCGCTTGCTGGACGAAGGTGTGGCGAACATCCCGACGATTGACGCGGCGGCGTGCGAAACGTTCGGCGTCACCATGGGCCCGTTCAAACTCATCAACGTGTCGGGCGTGTTTCTCGCGCATCACGGCGCGGCTTCGCTCTACGAATCTTTGGGCGAGTTCTACAAGCCGGCGACGCACCTGCGCGACCTGTACGAGTCCGGGCAGTTGTGGGACCTCTCCGGCGAAGTGGATGAGGCCCGCAAGCAGGCCGTCGCGGATCGTCTGCTGGCCGTGGTGTGCGGCGTGGCCGCGCGCGTCGTCGAAGAGGGTGTGGCGACGATCGAGGACGTGGATCGCGGCGCGACGGTCGGCCTGCGCTGGACCAGGGGGCCGTTCGCGATGATGAACGACATGGGATGGGACCGCGTCATGGAGTTAATGAAACCCGTTGAAGAGAAGTATCCGGGCTTCGTCCCTGACCTGCTCAAGAAGCAGGCGGCGAGCGGCCAGCCCTGGCCTCTGCGCTACGTGCGGCTGACCGTTGACGGCGCGATTGCCACCATCACGATGAGCCGCCCCGAAGCGCTGAACGCGCTCAACGGCAAAGTGCTGCACGAGTTGAAGGACGCGCTCGCGCAGGTGCGCGCGAACCGCGCAGTGCGCGCCGTCATCATCACCGGTGAAGGTGATGGGTTCATTGCCGGCGCGGACATCAAGGAGATGCAGGCGCTGGCGGACGATCCCGCTGCGATCCGCGAGTTCACCGAACTCGGACAAGGCGTGCTGCGCGACATCGAGACCCTGCCGCAACCTGTGATCGCCGCGATCAACGGCTTTGCGCTTGGCGGCGGATTGGAACTCGCGCTCGCCTGCGATATCCGCATCGCTTCGTCCAGCGCGCGCCTGGGTCTGCCCGAAGTCGGCCTGGGCATTATGCCCGGTTTGGGCGGCACGCAGCGCATGACGCGCCTGGCGGGACGCGGCGTCGCCTCGGAGCTCATCTTTACCGGCGATCAGATCGGTGCAGAGGAAGCCGCACGTGTGGGACTGGTCAATCGCGTCGTTGCGCCCGCGCAATTGATAGAGACGGCGCGCCAGTTGGCAGAGCGCATTGCGTCGCGCGCGCCGGTTGCAGTCGCCAAAGCCAAAGCCGCGATCCTCGCCGCAGAGCGGCTGCCGCCGGAAGAAGGGCTGGCATTCGAACTGGAGCGCGCAATGGAAGTGCACGCGACCCCGGATCGTGTGGAAGGGATGCGGGCGTTCGTCGAAAAGCGCGTGCCGGTCTTCACGGGACAAGAGCCGGGTACGTGATAGGTGGTACCGTATTCCGTACTCCGTATTCCGTGACAAGCACGGACTACGCAATACGGAACACGTCTCACTTTCCCCCCACATCGTGAGATAGCACCAAAATGACCACCCCTCTACAGCAAATTTTCGACGCACGCTCCGTCGCCGTCGTCGGCGCATCCAGGGATCCGTTCAAAGCGGGGCACCAGGTGGTGCGCACACTGCTTGCCGTCGGATACCTGGGCAGGGTCTATCCGGTCAACCCCAACGAAAACGAAATCCTGGGGTTGCCGTGCTACGGTTCCATCGCCGAGATCAAAGAACCGCTCGACCTCGTCGTGATCTGTTTGCCGGGCAAAGCGGCCATCACGGTGATGGAAGAAGCCGAGCGACGCGGCGACGTCAAAGGCGCTGTGGTGCTCTCCGCCGGATTCGCCGAAATCGCGATCCCGGAAAACGTCGGGGCGCAGAGGCAACTGGCCGAGATCGCCCGGCGTAGCGGCATTCGCGTCTTCGGACCGAACTGCATCGGGATCATGAACCCCGAGACGAAACTCGTCACCGGTTTCCATCCAGGGGTCAGTCTCGTTCCCGGCAATATCGGCTATGTGACGCAGAGCGGTGCGCTCGGCGGCTCGCTCGTGACCCTGGCCCTCAGTCAGCCCAAGCCGCTGGGCTTTGCGCGCTTCGCTCATGTCGGCAACATGTGCGATGTGTCGAACGTGGAACTGATTCAGGACTACGGCGACGATCCCAGGATAGGAGTGATCCTCGTCTACCTCGAAGGCGTCAAAGACGGCCGGGAGTTCATGCGCGTCGCGTCCCAGGTGACCCCCAAGAAGCCGGTGCTCGTGCTCAAAGTGGGGCGCACCGAGATCGGCTCTAAGGCGACGCTCTCACATACTGGCACGCTCGCCGGGACGGATGCGGTGTACAACGGCGCGTTCAAACAGTGCGGCGTCGTGCGCGTGCACACGATGCACGATTTGATCGCCGGCGCCAAGGCGATTTCGATGTTGCCCAAACCACGGGGCAACCGGGTGTGCATCCTTACCGAAGCCGGCGGCCTGGGCGTCATCAGCACGGACGAGGTGGAAGCCGGCGGCGTCCTGGAACTGGCGCCGATGAGCCGGGAGACGTGCGAGAAACTCGCGGCGCTCTTGCCGCCGATGGCCATGGTCTGCAAACCGAACGGGTACGTGGACACGTCCGCCGCCGCGATGGCGCAGGAATTCGGCGAGGCGATGCGTCTCATCCTGTCCGATCCCAACGTGGATATGGTCGTGTTCAACAGCATTCCGCCCACATTCCTGCCCCCGATGGATGTCGCCCAGGCCGTCGTGCCGGTGGTCAAAGAGTTCGGCAAACCGGTGGCGGCGTGTTTCACGGTCAATGAAACCGTGATGGAAACGCGCCGCTACCTCGAGGAGAACGGTATCCCCACCTTCGATACGCCCGATGGCGCCGTGCGCGCGCTGGCGATGCTGACCCAGGCGATGTTCAGCGTGAGCCATCCACTTGCCGATGTGCCTGCTGCCGATCACCCGATTCTCGAGCGTGCGGTTGCGGAAGGGCGCCACCTTCTGGAGCCCGAGGCGCTGGATTTCCTCGCCGATCATGCCATCGCGGTGATGCCGCACGTCCTGGCGCGAACCCGGGAAGAGGCGCAACGCGCGGCGATGGAAATGGACGACCCCGTCGTGCTCAAGGTCGTTTCGCCACACATCATTCACAAGAGTGACGTCGGCGGTGTCCGGCTCAATCTCCAGGGTCACGAGGCGGTGGGTCAGGGGTATGACCAATTAAGTGCGCTCGAGCGCACACTACAAACTGACGTTCACGGCATACTGGTCGTGCCGATGGCGCCGCCGGGCCCCGAGTTCATCGTCGGAATGGTGCGCGACCCTCAGTTTGGTCCCACGATCATGTTCGGCATGGGTGGCGTGTTCGTGGAATTGTTCAGGGACGTGAGTTTCCGCGTCGCGCCGTTTGATCGAGCGGTCGCGCTGGACATGATCAGGGAGACCAGGGGCTATCGCGTGCTGCAGGGTATGCGCGGTGAGAAACCGAAGGATTTGGCGAGCCTAGCAGAGTTGCTGGTGCAGGTGTCACAATTGGCCGCGCGGTATCCGCAGATCAAGGAAATTGACCTGAACCCGGTTCGCGTCTACGAAAGCGGGTTCAGCATTTTGGACGCGCGGATTTTGCTGGACGTAGAGCAGCCAGACAGCACGTAGACGCTCCGGCGAACTCGGGAGAGCCTCTTTTATTTATTGCCCGGCTGCAGGTCATAAGGCCGGGCTTTACATTCTTGCCCCTTCATGCTATATATGAAGCCCCAATGACCGACCGCATCGTGCAGTAGTTCACCAATCGCAGCAGGTCGTCTTACCGGGGAGACATGGCAGAGAAACCCGCTACCAAACGTCAAGAGCAGGCGCAGGAAACCAGGGAGCGCATCTACAACGCCGCCATCGCCCTGATGGACCGCAAGGGGTTCGAGAACCTCACCATCGCCGAGATCAGCAAGGCGGCGGGCGTCTCCGTCGGCGCCTTCTACCACTACTTCGAGTCGAAGAACGACATTCTCGCGGAAATATTCCGCAAGGCCGACGAGTATTTCTCGACCCAGGTCGTCCTGACGAAAGGGAGCATCCCCGAGCAGATCGTCGAATACTTTGACCACTACGCGAGGTTTAACGTAGCCAGCGGCGTGGAACTGACGCAGCAGATCTTTAACCCCAAGATCAAGTTCTTTACGAAGAAAGAACGCCCTATGCTGGCGATGTTGCAGGATTTAATTCGTAGGGGGCAAGAAAGGGGAGAGATCAGGGCAGACACAAGCCCGGAAGAACTCGTCAGGTTTCTGTTCGTCGTGGCGCGGGGAGTCGTGTTCGATTGGAGCCTCTACGACGGGGGCTACGACCTCGAGGCGAGGATGCACGAATACATCGAGAGGCTTGTTTCGACCCTGTCGGCTTAGACTTCGGAAATCTTGCCGCTACTCCGTCTCGTAGTACGCATCCCCCAGGTCGTTCGGGTTCAGCGCCTTCCTTACTTTGTGCTGATAACGGAACATGGATGGCTGCGGCGACGCCAGGTGAATCCGGTCGCGCTCTTCTTTGGGCGTCGTTCGGCCATCGGGGCCGCGGGCTGCGGCATTCCAATTCTCCATGCCGACGCCCCAACCTTTCTCCAGCCCGAACTCGGTGCAGGCGCTGAAGAATTCGAGCGTGCCCTCGACCGATGCCCTGTCGTACGGATCGAAGTGGGTGAAATTCTCCCACAGGCCGGTGCCCCCTCCTCCCTGGCCGCCGATCGGCCCCATCGTGCAGTCACCGCCGCCTTGGACAATAGCTCCGCGTTTCTCCCATTCCTTCTTGAACGCGGCTGCTTCCTCGACGTGGGACGTTCCAAAGTCAATCGGGCCGAGCAGACCGAAACAGCCGTCGTACCCGCCGCCGTAGACGAGGTTCAGGTTCTTGTGCCCCAGCCGGATCAGATACAGCAGCGCCCAATCGCGGATCTCTGGCGCGTTCATGGCCTCTACCTTCCAGCCGCCGGTGCGGGCCAGGATCTCGTCGAGCGCCCGCTCCTGCCACTCGATGTCCCGCCGGGTCATGCCGGCCAGCACGATCTGAAAGTCGCGCTTGGATTCCTCCGTGACCCGCTGCACTTCCGGGTCTTGCAGAATCTCTTCCAGGTCGCCCAGCGTTTTGGTGGGGTCGGTGAGAATCTTGACCATGGCGTACTTGAGGTCGCGGCCGAGCATGTTGAATTGCCGGTGGGCCAGGTAGCCGATGCCGGCGTCCCAGATCGCGTGCGACGCATCGGCCCAGGCCTTCCACGAGGGGAATGCCAGGGTGTACACCCTAAAGTTATCCGGCAGTCTCGTCCGGTAGGCCGGGATCGTGCCTTCTACCGGCAGGCTCTCCGGGCCGGGCCAGGCGAAGAGTTTGATCGCGCACTTGGTGAACACGCCCATCGCGCCCTTGGTGCCGAGATAGCCCCGGAACACGCCTCTCATGCTCGGCCCCGGGCCTTCGCCGCAGAACCAGCCGCACCCGGAGCCCAATGACCCCGTCCGCAGAATCTCACCGGTGGGCATGACCCACTCGACACCCAGGAGATTCTCGTAATACCAGCCGCCGTACAGGTTGCTCGGTCCGGAGCCGAAATACGAGGTGGCGCTGGCCAGCGGCGAACAACTACAGCCGGAGCCCGGGATGTGCGTATTCAGGCCCACCTTCATCGCTTCGGCTTGCAGCGTGGCCCCGATGACGCCCGGCTCGATCACGGCGAACATGTTCTTCTCGTCTATCTCCAGAATGCGGTCCATGCGCCGCATATCCAACTGGATCGTGTCGTCCTCCGAGGGATACCCCTGCGCCGACCAGAAGGTGCTGGAAGCCTTGAACTTGATCTTGTACTTGTTGCACAGTTTGACGATCGCCTGCACCTCCTCGGTGCTCCCCGGCAGCAGGACAGCTGCCCCCCGTGGCGTAAACGTGTCGTAGAAAGGGCCGATGTGGATGGCCGTGTGCGCCAGCGAATAACGGTACGAATCGAGCAACGCCGGATCATCGGAGATGTTCTGAGGCCCGACGATGTCTTCCAGGGCCTTGTATACATCGCGTGGGAGACTCATTTTAACCTCTCCTACTATGAAAGCCAATCCTCACGCAGGGGCCTCTAGTGGCCTTGTTTCCTTGCCTGCATCCCTAACCCGGACAAGCCGGAACCAAAAACCACCAAGGGCACGAAGGGCACACAAAGGACACGAAGGAATTCCTTTATTTCCTTTGTGTGACTTTGTGTCCTTCGTGGTGAATTTTCTTGCCC
>DAOUBA010000229.1:0-51853 GCA_034432855.1 Anaerolineae bacterium
AGCAGGGGAGCGAGGGAGCGGAGGAGCGGGGGAGAAGGGGCAGTGACAGTGACGGTCAATGGGGAAGAGAGGACTCTTTACGCGCGCCGGGGGGAGACGCTGTTGGACGCGCTGCGCCGCGCCGGTTACACCAGCGTCAAGTACGGCTGCGGGATGGGCGACTGCGGTGCCTGCACCGTGCTCCTCGATGGCGAGCCGCTCCACAGTTGCCAACTGCGTGCCGCCGACGTTGCCGGGCGCGAGGTGACGACGCTCGAAGCCCTGAGCAGAAACCCGGTTTCTCCGGAGAACCTGGGTTTCTCAAGCCTCCACCCCCTCCAACAAGCCTTCATCGAGGCCGGCGCCATCCAGTGTGGCTATTGTACCCCTGCACAGATTCTCACTGCCAAGGCGCTCCTCGACCGCAATCCCAACCCGACCGAGGCAGAGATCCGCGAGGCGCTGGCGGGCGTCCTTTGTCGCTGCACGGGTTACGTCAAGATCGTCCAGGCGGTACAGCAGGCGGCAGCGCTTTTGCGTGGGGCAAAAGCGCATTTTGCCTTACCGCGCGTGATCACTCCGCCGGAGATGGAACCGCTGCGCATCGTCGGCCGACCGGAGCCGAAGGTGGACGGCGCCAAACTCGCGGCGGGCCGTCCGGCCTTTGCCGACGATTTCACGATGCCTGGGGTGTTGTATGCCGCTCTGCTCACCAGCCCGCATGCCCACGCCCGCATCAAGCGCATTGACGCGAGCCGGGCGCGCGCCCTGCCGGGCGTTCACGCCGTCCTCACATACAAAGATGTCCCTCGCGTCAAATACGCCTCCGGCGGACAGAGTTATCCCCAGCCGCCGCCGCTCGACCAGGTGAGTCTCGACGACAAGGTGCGTCACGTCGGTGACCGGGTGGCCGTCGTCGCCGCCGAGACGCCCGAAATCGCACAACAGGCTTTGCGGCTGATCGAGGTCGAGTACGAGGTACTGCCGCACGTACTTGATCCCGAAGAGGCGATGCGTCCCGGCGCTCCGGTCATCCACGATGAGCCGGACACCGAGGGCATCTACGATCCACAGCGTAACATCGTCCACCACATCGAAGCCGAAGGCGGCGACCGCGAGGCTCAATGGGCCAGGGCCGATTACGTCTTCGAGGGCACCTATCGCACCTCGCAGCAGCAGCACGCGCACATCGAGCCGCACGTCTGCATCACCTACTGGGACGAAGATGGGCGGCTGGTCATCCGCACCAGTACCCAGGTGCCCTTCCATGTCCGCCGCATCGTCGCCCCGCTGGTCAGGCTGCCGATCAAGCAGATCCGCGTGATCAAGCCGCGCATCGGCGGGGGGTTCGGCAACAAACAGGAGATGCTGATCGAAGACCTGTGTGCGCACCTGACGATCGCCACGGGCCGTCCGGTGCGCATGGTGTACACGCGCCAACAAGAGTTCAGTAGTTCGCGTAGTCGCCATCCGCAGATCATGCATTACAAGATCGGCGTGACGAAGGATATGGAGGTCGTTGCCACCGAACTCTATCTCATCGGCGACACCGGCGCTTACGGCACGCACGGCCTGACGGTGCAGATGGTCGGTGGACAGAAGGGGCTGACGCTCTACAACGCCCCGTACTCCAAGTTCGTCTGCGATGTGGTCTATACCAACAAACCCACGCCCGGCGCGTTCCGTGGCTACGGCGCGACGCAGTGTTTCTTCGGCATCGAAACCCTGATGTCCGAGATCGCCGAGCGGATGGGATGGGATGTGGTCGAATTCAAACGCAGGAACTGGATCAGGCAGGGCGAGGAGTTGTTGATGGCCAAGGCCCTGGGCGAAGGACGCGAGGGATTCGAGCAGGTCATTCGTTCCTCCGGCCTGGACGAATGTGTAAGGGTGGGGCTGGAGGCGGTGGATTGGTATGAAAAGCGGGGATTAGGGATTAGGAATCAGGGATTAGGGATTGGTGAGCAGGGTTCTGCTCCCAACCCCCAATCACTAATCACTAATCCTTCTATCAAACGCGGGATTGGGATGGCAGTGGTGTTGCACGGCAGCGGCATCGCCGGGCTGGACATGGGATCGGCAGCGATCAAGATGAACGACGACGGCTCCTTCAACCTCCATGTCGGCGCGACCGACCTGGGCACCGGCTCCGACACCATCCTCGCTCAGATCGCTGCTGAGGTATTGGGTGTGCCGGTGGAGGACATTATCGTGTACTCATCCGACACTGACTTTACCCCGTTCGACAAAGGGGCCTATGCTTCCAGCACGACTTACATCAGCGGCGGAGCGGTGCGCAAGGCGGCGCTCGATGTGGCGCGGCAGATCAGGGAGCATGCGGCGCGGATGATCGGGTACGGGGATCAGGGATCAGGGATCGGGCATCAGGGAATCGTGCTACAAGATCGAGCGGTGTGGTTCCCCGATGGGCGGAGTGTGACGCTCGCGCAGGTGGCGCTGAGCAGCCTGCACCAGCAGCACCAGCACCAGATCGCTGCCTATGCCTCGCATATGAGTTACGAAAGCCCGCCACCCTTCGCCGCCCACTTTGTCGAGGCCACTGTGGACACCGAGACCGGTCAGGTCACGGTCGAGCGTATCGTGATGGCGGTGGATGCCGGGCGGGTGATCAATCCCGTCACTGCTTCCGGGCAGGTCGAAGGCGGACTTACGCAGGGGCTGGGCTTTGCTCACTGCGAGGAGATGGTGTACGATGAGAGGGGGCGTCTGGTCAACCCCCGTCTGGGGCCGTACCACGTCTACAAGAGCAACGAAATGCCCCAGATGGAGGTGATCTTTGTACAGACCGACGAGCCGACCGGGCCGTTCGGCGCCAAATCCATTGCCGAGATTCCCATGGACGGCGTGGCCCCGGCCCTGGCCGATGCCATTCACGATGCGACGGGCGCGTGGCTGCGCGAGGTGCCCTTCACGCCGGAGCGAGTCTGGCGGGCGCTGAGGACTGTCGAATGACAGAGTTGTTGGAAAGCGGCGTCGGTGTTTGTTTGCGCAATCCCTTCTTGTGTATTACAATCGGCTTGGGGATGGCGTCTGGTCAAGCAAGGAGAGAACGCGATGAATGATGCGGTGATCGCTATCTATGAGAAGGGGGTTCTGCGTCCGTTGGCACCGTTAGCACTGCCGGAACAGACCCGCGTACGGGTTCTCGTTCAGCCGATTGCGCCCGCGGACGCCGCCATGCACCGTCACCAGGTGCGCGAAACGCTAGTCGCAGCCGGGTTAAGCCTGCTAACGCCCGACATGCCTCTGCCCGCGGAACCGCTTTCGACGGAACGGCGCGAAGAACTGGCGCGTCGGTTTTCTGGGGGGCGGCCGCTCGCCGAACTGATCATCGAAGAGCGTGAGGGGCGCTGATGACAGATTATTATGCCGACAGCAGTGTGTTGGTTAAACGTCACGTTCACGAGGTTGGTTCGCAGTGGTTTCGCGCGCTGGCGGATCCATCTGCTGGCAATGTCGTCATCACGTCTCGCGTCAGTATTGTCGAAGTCTATAGCGCTCTCAATCGCCGTCGGCGCGAGGCCAATCTGAGCACCGCGGATTATGCTGAAATCGTGACGGATTTTGTCCTACTATGCGTGACCGAATACCAGATTGTCGAATTGACAGCGCCGGTAGTCGAGCGGGCCAGGCTGCTCCTGGAACGTTATCCTCTGCGCGCTTACGACGCTGTGCAACTGGCCTCGGCACTGATGACTTGTGATGCTCTTCTTGCCGCCCATCTACCACCGCTAACTCTCCTGGCTGCCGATGACCGCTTGTTGGATGCGGCGCGGGCTGAGGGATTGACGGTGGATAACCCCAACGCATATCCGTGACAACTGCTCTCAAGCGTAATAATGTGGATGATCTAGCGGAGCATTTGCGCCATGAGGCCCTGGCGTTGGGCGCCGACTTTTTCGGCGTGGCCGATCTCGCCCCGGCCCGCGATTTCGTCCGCGAGCAGGGTGGGGAGGTGGTAGCCCAATTTCCACGCGCTATCACTGTGGGTGTAACGATGCCGTTCGCGGTCGTGGACGAATTACATCGCCATGCTGACAGGACAGTGGCACAGACCTATCGCAGCCACGGCCAAGACGTGATCAATCTGCGCTTGGAACAGATCGCCTCGCGCATCGCGAGCTTCCTGCAACGGGAGGGATATCGCGGCTTTCCGATACCTGCTCGTCTGCCACTGCATGATGCGGAGAGGCTGCGCGGGCTGTTCTCGCACAAACTGGCGGCGCACCTGGCCGGCCTGGGCTGGATCGGCAAGAGTTGCTTGCTGGTGACGCCGGAAGTCGGCCCCCGCGTGCGTTGGGACACCGTGCTGACCGACGCGCCGCTTACCCCAGGCCGGCCGCTGGAGGAGCGTTGCGGCGACTGTGTGGAGTGTGTTGAGATCTGCCCCGTGCATGCCTTCACCGGGCGCAATTTCCGTGCCGACGAGCCGCGCGAAATGCGCTTCGATGCCCACCAATGCAACGCTTATCTGCGCGAGCGCGAAGAGCAAATGGGCGTGCGAGCGTGTGGGCTGTGCGTCTATGTCTGCCCGTATGGTCGGGCCGGACGCAGATAAACGCAGATGAACGCCGGGCTGCTCTTGTAGGCAGAGTTTCGCTTATAGAATGTCGGAGATCGAGATACGGCGCGCTTGGGCGCGTCGGAGCATCCACTCCTTGAGATTACCCGGTACCGGCTCGCCATCGGGCCGACGTTCCAGGTGCAGCGCGCCGGTTGTGCAGGCCGCCACACACAGCCCACAGCCCACGCAGCGGACGGGGTCTACGACACACGTAGCCTCCGCCACCGCCAGCGCCCCGAACCGGCAGCGTTCGACGCACGTGCCACAGCCGGCGCACGTCACGGCATCCACGGCGGCACGGAAGCCGGAGTGGGCCACGGCGGTGGGAATGTCGAACTCGGCCACGCCGCGCAAAACCCCGCAACAGCAGGTGCAGCAGTTGCAGATGTAGGAATGGCCGTCGCGGTAATTGCCGGTGGTGTGCACCAGCCCCGCCTCTTCCGCTTCGCGTAGAAGGCGCAACGCCTCTTCTTTGGTGATCGCGCGCATCGCGGAATCGCCGTCGAACGCGCCCTCGACAGGCGCGAACGACAGGCAGTTCTCCACGGGGTGATCGCAGCCGTGGCCGATAAGCCGGCGCTGGACGCGGCAGATGCAATCGCGTACACCCCAGGCTTTGGCAGTTTCCAGCAATTCCGAGGCCCGCTCGTAGGGAAAGACCTCCAGGTTGAAGGGGATTGCCTCCTCGACCGGGATGACGCGGTGGATGGCAGGCTTGGTGAAGGCGATGCCGCCGCCGCGCGTCTCCTGAAAGTACGCCTCGAACAGCGTTGCCAGTTCCGCATCCATGCGCGGCAGTTGCGCCTCATAGATGCCGACGACGAAGGGCATCAGGCCAAAGGCGAGTTGTCCACCTTCTCGCTTCGCGCGGATCAGCCCTTTGCGCACCATCTCTTTAAGGGTGCGGTGGGCTACATCGGGGTCCACGCCAGCGCGGGCAGCGATGTCGGCGGCAGGCTCGCGGGTCAGACGCATCAGGCTGGCCAGCGCCGCTTCCTCCAGCGTGAACATCTTGGCCAGCAGGCGCAGTTCCACACCGCTCTCCGTTGCGGGGAAGCCGTTGGGAATGCCATCCAACCTTTGCGCCAGCCTACGGTATACCTCTTGGGACATTGTTCACTCTCTGTCCTTTCTTCTAGCCTGCGTGTTCTGCCATCGCGCCGCGCGGCGCATCTCCCAACTGGTGCGAGAGTCGTCCAACTGACGGGAAAGCGTCATCCAATCGTCAACCAGGAAGACGAAGCCGTTGCTGTTGGGGAGCAGAAGGTAACGACTGAACCAGAGGCCTAGCCACGTTTTGGGGAGTGGATAGTTCGAGATTTCTACCACTATTACAGTTCGATTCCAGTAGGGAGACAACCAGGCCCGGCGTGTCCCCTTTTCCTTGTCCGGATCGAAGACCTGAGCCAAAGTAGTGGGACGCACTCCCTTGAAGCGACTATAGGACACGGAAAGGGGATGGAATGGGGTTCGAATATACAGTCTATTCGACTTGCACTGCACCCAGGCCAGGCGCCGGGCCAGGTAGGCGTAGGCCAGGATGAGCACGGAGGCCAGGGCAGGGATGAGCGTGAGGGGGCGGAAGGGAGGGTAAATGAGCGTAGTGCGCGGTGCAACCCACCACAGCACCAACGAGGCCACCGCGATCAGGGCACAGGGCCACGCCCATCGTTGCCACATGCGGCTATAGATCAGCAGGCGAAAACGGTTCCTATCTCTCCTGGCCATCGGTCATCTCCAGTGGGCTGATAGATAATAGTATACCATCTGCCGGAGTGATAGACAAGCCGCCCTCTTCTGGAAAGCCTTTGTGGCAGTTGACTTGTTTCCCAAGAGGGATATAATTGATACCTCAGAGGGCCTTTACGAGCGTGATCTGGTTTCAGGTCCGCGGCGTTTGCGGTGGAGGTAGGCATGGCACTGAGGGGAAACCTGCGAGACTTTAGCACGACCCAATTGCTCAATCTGATCAACCTGGCGCGCAAAACGGGCACCCTGACGGTTGAGGGACAAGGGACGCGGGCCCGCCTGTGTTTCAAGGAAGGCAAGCTCATCTACGTGACCCTGGATGGGCACGACGATCACCTGGCTGCCGTGCTTCATCGGGCAGGCAAGATCACGGCCGAACAGGCTCGCACGATCCAGGCTCAGGCCGGCACCAAGAGCGACAAGGAATTGGGGCTGTTGCTGATCAACGCCGGTTACGTGTCTCAGGCCGACGTTTTGCGGATCATGCAGAACCACATCTTGAGCAACATCTACCCTCTCTTCACTTGGTCGGAAGGCACTTTCTACTTCGAGTCGAACGTACTGCCGTTCGAAGACCGCATTACCGTCGCCATTGACCTGGAAAACGTGATCATGGAGGGCAGTCGCCGCCTGAAGGAGTGGGAGCGGCTGCAAGAGGAACTGCCCAACCTCGATGTGGCGCTCAAGTTCGCCGACCGTCCCGATGCCCGTCTGCGCAACATTAGCCTCAGTGTTGAAGAGTGGCGTGTCGTTTCCTTCATCAATCCGCGTAACACGATCCGCCAGATCGCGCAGTACAATAACATGAGCGACTTTCAGATCCGCAAGATCGTATATGGTTTGTTGCAAGCGGGCCTCGTTGAGTTAATCCAACCGGAGGGAGTGAGCAGACCTGCGAAACCCGGCGTGCCGGGCCCGGCTCCTGTCGCGATGCGGCCTCCCGCTGTCAAGCGGAGCATCGTTGTGAAGCTGATTGACTTTTTCCAGAAACGTTGATGACTATGCAGACAGTGAAAATGGTAGTGACCGGCCCCTTTGCAGCGGGCAAGACGCAGTTCATCCAGACGATCAGTGAGATTGACGTTGTAGCGACGGAAAAGAGGCTGACTCGCCGGGAAGAGCGCATCAAGGATCAGACCACGGTGGCGATGGACTTTGGGCGTATCACAGTGGACGAAGACCTGGTGCTCTACCTGTTCGGTACCCCTGGTCAGCGCCGCTTCGATTTCATGTGGGAGATTCTTTCCGAGGGTATGCTCGGCTTCGTCGTGCTGCTCGACAGCGTGCGCCCTGAGACGTTCCGCGAGGCTCGCAACATCCTCGAGACTTTTCGCTCCTACGCTCCTGTCCCTTACGTCGTTGCGGCGAACAAACAGGACATGGAAGACGCCTGGCAGCCTGAAGACCTGCGCATTGCCCTTCGTATCCCACCCGAGATCAAAGTGCTACCCTGCGTGGCGACCGACCGCGAGAGCGTGAAGAACGTGCTGCTGGAACTATTGTATTCGATCCTCGAAGTTATGGATGCGGAGGAGGGCGAAGAGCGCGCCTGAGGTGAATGCAACATGCCGTCCTGTGACCAGGATTTGTGTTGTGCGGGACATTGCAAACTCCTTTGCATATCTCTGAGTCACGTTTCTCCGGCGGTCGAACCATGCAGGATGGCAGGTTCGACCGTTGTTTGTAGGTGGCAGTTGTAACTTCGCCTTAACGGAATTGCAACGTTCTGTCTATGCTTCTTGTGCGGTTTCATGATATAGTGGCAAGGGGCGCATGTAGCACTTGGGGGAAAAGTGCTGATCGTCTCGCGCCCGGCGTGAAGGGGCGTAGCGCCGCTACGCTCCAACCGGGCTGAACACGTGAAAGCCCTCTTCGGGGGCTGAAAATAAGCCCGACAGGGCTTTCATTTGGCTCAGCCGTGCGCTTTGAGCACACGGCGGCGCTCAATCAACGTTCGCCCCTCAAGACTTACATGCGCCCAGTGACAAGCGCAGTATGAGTTCTATCGTTACCGATCGAGGTGTAGTTCATTACGAGTCCCAGGGCCGCGGACGCCCCGTGATTCTATTGCATGGCTGGCTGGAGTCGTGGGTGCCGTGGATGGGGACGATGGCTGCCCTCAGCCATAGTTACAAGACCTACGCCCTCGACTTCTGGGGATTCGGCGAATCGGGCAAGCAGGGTGGCAGTTTCACGGTGCGGGATTATATCGAGATGGTGGACCAGTTCATCGAACGTCTGGGGATCGAAAAGGCGCTTATCATTGGCCACTCGATGGGCGGCACCGTCGCGCTCGGCCTGGCGCTGGAGCATCCCCATCGCGTTCAGAAGGTAGTGGTGGTGGGTTCTCCTATCGTGGGCGATGGGCTGGCGCTTTTCCTGAGGCTGGCCGCCAGACGTTTTCTGGCCAGCCTCGCCTACAGGGTGCCCGGCGCCATCCCCTTTGGCGTCAGGTTGTCTTCCCCGTTCCTGGCGCGAGACTGGAAGACCTGGTACAAGATGTTCAAGGACGATCTTTCCCGCACCACGCTGGAATCCTTTCATTACAGCATTGCCTCGTTACGTCATACCGATCTGCGCCCACGCCTGAAGGAGATCGGTGCCCCGACTCTGGGTGTCTATGGGCGTATTGATCGCATCGTGGATCCGCGACAGGGCGAGGTACTGGCACAGGGTGTGCCGTTGGCTGAAATCCGTTATTTCGACCGCTCAGGTCATTTCCCGATGCTGGATGAACCCGAACGCTTCTATCAGACGCTGAGCGAGTTCCTGGATCGTAGCGAGTGGCAAATGACGAGTAGCGAGTAGCGAATGGCGATCAACCTGCCAGTCTATCAATCTACCAGTCTACCAGCCGAGGAGGCGCTGCAATACTTCTTCCCGAACAAGATGGGGCGGATCGCCCTACTGGCAATGGAAGAGGTTATGGGGCGTAACGGGGTAAACGCGATCCTTAACCTGGCCCGCCTGCAACATCGCATCGGCAACTATCCGCCCAACAACTTTGCCCAGGAGTTCGCCTTCGAGGAGTTGACACAGTTGTTGGAGGCGCTAGATGAGATGTACGGAACGCGTGGAGGGCGCGGGTTGGCGCGACGGGCCGGCCATGCCTGCTTCAAACTGGGGATCAAGGACTTTGCGCCGTTACTGGGCATTGCGGATCTGGCCTTTCGCGTGATGCCACTGGGGATGAAGATGCGGGTGGGTTTCGAAGTCCTGGCTCAGACCTTCAACAAATTCACCGACCACTTGGTACGGTTGGGAGAGGATGAACAATACTACTACTGGATCATGGAGCGCTGTGGAGCGTGCTGGGGCCGCAAGACCGATTCGCCTTGCTGCCACCTGACCGTCGGTATCCTGGAGGAAGGACTGTATTGGGTCAGCGGCGGCAAGGGATTCTACGTCGAAGAGGTGTCGTGCATCGCTGCAGGCGGGCCAAGTTGCACGATTCAGGTGAGCAAGAATCCATTGGATTGACGAGACAATGCGCAAGGTCATTCTGAGGGATCCGCGCAAGATATTTCCGTTCAACGAGCCGGCACGAGAGCTGCGCGTGCTGAACAAGCCTCTGTGGCTGCACCAGCGCGACGTCTTGGCACCCTACGTCACCGAGGAACGCGAGGTAGATTCCCTCGCGGAGATCGCGCCCCTGCGAGTGGAGACGTTCGTTTACCGGGATAACCTGTTCTTTGACCGGTTCTTTCTAGACGAGTTCATCCAGCGCGCCCGCGAGTTGGGTAAGGCTTGCCGGGTCGCTTTTGCGCTAGATGACCGCGCGATCAATGCCCACGCCATTCACGTGCAACGTGGCATCCGCCGTGAGGGCGATGTCTATGTTGCCGACATGTGGTACTTCCCCCACGGCGTCGAGCCTAACGTGCGCCCGTTGGTGATGGATACCGAGGCGCGCGAGATGGGGTATTACCACGTCCCGACCCACATGGCTGGCGAGAAAGGCGATCTGGTGTACCAGGTGCCCACAAAGGCGTTCTGTTCAATCGAGCACTGGGTGCACACGATCACGGCTAACGTGATCTTGGGCGTGTTTGCTAACGGGGCGCGGATGGACCGTGCTGTCGAAAGGAGCGTCGGGTTGCAGTTGCGCATGCTCTGGCGCGCCATGCTCGAGGGCAAACAGGTGCATTCTTGTTCCGAAATGGTGCATGTTGGGCGCAACTGCAGCATTGACCCGACTGCGGTCATCAAGGGGCCGACGTACATCGGCAACAACGTCAACATCGGCGCTGGGGCTGTGGTAGACATCTCCATCATCGGGGATAACGTGACCATCATGAATGGTGGGCAGGTCATGTTGAGCGTGGTTTCAGACCGCTGCTATCTGCCCTTCCGCGCGGCGCTCTTTATGAGCGTGATGATGGAGGACTCTATGCTGGCGCAGAATACCTGCGTGCAGTTCTGCAGCATCGGGCGTGATACCTTCATCGGTGCCGGCAACACGTTCACTGACTTTAATCTGGTGCCCAAACCCATCCGCGTGCAATATCAAAACGACTTTGAGGAGACGGGCATGCCGGTGCTGGGTGGGTGCATAGGCCATCACTGCTTCATCGGCTCCGGCATGGTTGTGTATCCGGCGCGAGCTATCGAATCGGACGTGATCTTGCTCGCTACGCCAGAGAGACGCGTGATTGACAGGAACGTTTACTTCGAAGAGAGCGACCATTTCGCGATCAAGGGCGGCCAGGATTATCATCAGAGGATGTACCTCCGTTGAGAACGGGTGGGGTGATGGACGCTTTCGCTTTCGTCATCCATCCCCTTGATCCCAAGCGGGACGTCGCGCGTAAGTACCCGTTGCTGGCCAGGGTACTACCCACGCCGCTGATCCATCTGTTCTCTTGCGTCTGGCCGCCGGTCTACCTTTCGCGGGTCACCGGAGTGCGCTCGGAGGCAACGGGGAAGGAGGTCACGGGCTGGATACTGGCTTGCCCGCTTACCGCCCGGCAGACCTTGCGACTGCCGCCGCGAATCGTTTACAGCAGGATCGTACAGACCGGGCGCCTGGCGCAGAAACTGGGCGCTCGCCTCCTGGGCCTGGGTGCTTTCACCTCCGTGGTTGGGGACGGCGGAGTGACGGTGGCCCGACGCCTGGGGATGCCGGTCACGACCGGGCGCAGCCTCACCGTAGCCATCGCGGTCGAGACGCTGGAGGAAGCCGCGCGTGCGCGAGGCGTGGCACTCCAGTCGGCCACTGTAGCCGTGGTCGGCGCGACGGGGTGTATCGGTTCTGCGTGTGCCGAGTTACTGGCGCCACTTACAGGCGAGTTGCTGCTGGTGGCGCGGCAGGAATCCCGCCTGGCGCAGGAGCAGGCGCGCCTCGTAGCGGCCGGCGCACGCCGGGTGCGTATCTCGACGCGGGTCGAGGATATCCGCGACGCCGATGTGGTGCTGAGCGCCAGCGGAGCCGCCAGGGTCGTCATCGAGCCTGAGCACCTCAAGCATGGCGCGATCGTGTGCGACGTGGCGCAGCCGCCGGACGTGTCGCCGCGGGTGGCACAGGAGCGCGGTGACGTGTTGGTCTTTGAGGGGGGAATCATGGATATGCCAGGTGCGGCGGACCTGGGATTTGATCTTGCCCTGCCGCCTGGCAAGACGTATGCGTGTATGGCCGAAGCGATAGTGTTGATGCTGGAGGGACGGTACGAGAGTTATTCGTTGGGAAAGCGGGTTCGTGTTGAGCACGTGCACGAGGTCGCGCAACTGGCCCGCAGGCACGGGTTCCGGGCAACTATGAACACCTGACGGAGGTGAAGAGATGTCCCAAGTCAGAATGCTGATCGTAGAAGACGATTACGATATTTCCAACATGCTGCGCATCTACTTCCAGTCCAACGGCTACGAGGTGGCGGTAGCGCAGCGGGGTGAGGATGCGCTGGAGATGTGTAGGAAGCAACTGCCACACATCATCGTCCTGGACATCATGCTACCGGACATGGATGGTTACGATGTATGCCGCGAATTGCGCGGCAACCTCCGCACCAGCCATGTCCCGATCATCTTCTTGACCCAGAAGGACGAGCGTTCTGACAAGATCCACGGTCTCGAACTGGGCGCTGACGACTATATCACCAAGCCCTTCGACCTCGAGGAACTGAAACTGCGAGTCAAGAGCGCCATCAACCGCGCGACCATTCAGAGCCTGACCAATCCCACGACCGGGTTGCCCGGCGGCAGGTTGATCGAGGATCAATTGCGCCAGTTGGTGCGGCGCAGCGATTGGGGCATCATCTACGCTAACATTCAGGGGTTCAGTGCCTTCAATGAAGTATACGGCTTCGTGGCCGGCGAGGAAGTGCTGCGCTTCGTGGGGATGGTTATGAGCCAGACGGTGGACAGCCTGGGGACGCCCAACGACTTTATCGGCCACATCGGCGGCGATGATTTCATCGTGATAACCACCAAGGCGTTGACCAAGCCTATAGTACAGGAACTCAAGCGGCGGTTCGACGAAGGGGTGGGCACACACTATGACTGGAAGACGCGCCAGGATGGGTATCTGATCGTGCGCGACGATCAGGGCAATGAGAAAAGAGTGGATTTGATGAAACTGGCCATCGGCGTGGTCGCTGCCGATGATGGCCCCTTCTCCGACATCCGCGAGATCACCGAGGCAGCCGCGAGCGCGCGGCGGGAGGGCCGCGGGGTTTAGGTTGGCCTCAAGACGAGTGAGGGCATGAGCGAGCGGGCTGGAACTCGCCAATACGGGTGGATAGACCGGGCTATCGTGGTGGGCGCAGTGGCCATGGTGCTTGCCCTGGCCGTGTGGATGGCGGTCTCTGTACCTGGGTGGGCAGCCATCCTGCGTTATCTGCTCTTCTTGCCGGTGGGCCTGGTCGCCTACCGGTTCGGCCGCCAGGGGGCCTGGGTCGCGGCGGTGGTTGGCGCGTCGCTCATTCTTCTTTCAGTGGTGAGGGACTTGGTGGGAGGAGGAGGTGCGCTGCGTGTCATCGCCGGGTTGCTTGCCGGCGCGTTGACCTTCCCGGTGGCCTTGTTGATCGGACGGTGGAAGGAGTGGCGTCGTCCGGCTGTGTTTCCTGCCGATCGGTTGCTGAACAAGGCAACAGACGGCGCTCTCGACGCAGAGGTCGAGTATCGGGTCGAGGTGCTGAATAGCCTGGAGCGCGTGAGCCGCGAGATTAGCGCACAACTCAAACTGGATTTCGTCCTGCCTGTGGTGTTGGAAGAAGCGGTGCGCCTGACCAAGGCTACCCGCGCCGCGATCGCGCTTCGTAACGCGGAGAGCGGAGAACTGCGCCTGGCCGTCTGCACGGGACTTTCTGAGGCGGAGAAAGAGCGTTTGGGCGCCGTGCTGCGGGAGCCCGAGCCATACCCCGATCTGGTCGCTGCACTGCGGGCCGATCAGCCGGTGCTCATCCCTCGTGCGGCTGCTGGCAAAGGCATAGCCGGTGTCTGGGAAGAGGTTCGCTCCGTGCTGGTCGCGCCGGTCTTTTACCAGCAGGCGTTGGCGGGCTTGATTCTTCTGGCGAGTACGGATGAGTCCGCGTTCGACCAGAAGATGCTAGAGTTTGTCCGCGGGCTGTCCACTCAGGCGGTGATTGCTATTGGCAACGATCAGCGTTACGAGGAGCAGGTGCGGCGCACGGAGCAGTTGCGCCATCGGGCGGAGCAACTCGCGTTGGTGTTGGAGGTCAGCCGGGCGTTGCGCTCCGACCGTCCCTTGGAGGAGATCCTGGAAGAGATCGCTTACGCGGTTCAGGAGGGGGTAGGATTCAACGCGGTGTTGATCAGCGTGCTGGAGGGCGATCCGCCCTATCAACGCCGGGTAGCCGCTGCCGGCATTCCTATTCTCGACTTCGAGCGCATGAAGGAAGTGCGCCAGCCATGGTCGCTGATTGCAGGGATGATGACCGAGGAGTTTCGCATCAGCCAGAGTTACTACATCCCGGCCGAGCGACAGGCCGCCTGGCGTGGGCGACTGGACGTTTACGACGGCCAGGTGGAGAACTCGGAGCGCGAGCCCGGGCGCTGGCATCCTCGAGACCTGCTGCTCGTCCCGCTCGTCGGGCCTGGCGGAGATGTGCAGGGTCTTCTCTCGGTTGACCAGCCGCAAGACGGTCGGATTCCTGACCAGGCGACGATTGAGGCGCTGGAGATCTTTGCGGCCCAGGCGGCGTTGGCGATCGAGAACGTGAAACTGGTGGAGGAAATGAAACGTCGTGCCGATACGCTGGCGCTGTTCAATGAGGTCAGCCGTTCGGCTACGGCCAAGTTGGAACTGGACGAGGTGCTGAACATCGTCGTTGATATGGCGCCGCGGCTGTTGGGCTACGATCATAGCAGTGTCTTCCTTTTGGACACCGAGAATGGGCGGTACGTGCCCAGAGCCGCGCACGGGGTTACACTGGAGCGTATTGCGGCGCTTTCCTTCGCGCCAGGCGAAGGGCCGGTGGGCGCAGTGGCCGAAAGCGGCATGCCGCTGGCAGTTGATGACCTGAGTCGTGACCCGAATTGGCCCCTGGGGCTTGAGATGGGCTCGGCGGTATTGGCCCCACTCGCCGGGGGCAGTCAGGTTGGGGGAGTCTTGTGCGTGGGCTATCGCGAGCCACACAGGTTCTCCACTATTGAAGTGGCGACGCTTTCGGCGTTGGCGGATCAGGTGGCCGTGGCGGTGGAGCACGCCCGCCTGTTTGACCAGGTGAGCCGTTTTTCGCAGGAACTGGAGCGGCGCGTGGAAGAGCGTACCCGCGAATTGGCCGAGGAACGTGACCGGGTAGAGACACTCTACCGCATCACCTCGCAACTCTCTGCCAGTCTCGATCTGGATCACATCCTGAACCGTGCCTTGCATCTGGTTGTGGAAGCCAGCGGCGCCGAGCAGGCGTTCATCCTGCTCTCCGATCTGCAGTCGGGACGGCTGATCTGCCGGGCGGCCTGGGGAACGGGGGACGAGCCATCGTACGTCGGTTCGACGTTGCGGTTTACCAGCGGTGAGGGATTGGCGGGCTGGGTGGTCCAACACCGTCGGGCGGCCATCGTCGCAGATACGCGACAGGATCCCCGCTGGGTAAGGCCGCGAGAGGGGGCGCGAGAGTATCGCTCCGTGTTGGCGACGCCGCTGGCGGTCAGCGATGTGGCGCTGGGGGTGTTATTGCTCTCTCACACGCAGCCGGATTTCTTCAATGAGGAGCACCTGCGTTTGGTGGAAGCGGCTGCCACGCAGGTTGCCATCGCTATCAACAACGCTGAACTCTACAACCTGATCCGCGATCAGGCAGAGCAGATGGGCACCATGCTTAAGGAACAACAAGTCGAGGCCACCAAGAGCCAGGCCGTTTTGGAAGGCGTTGCCGATGGGGTTATGGTGGCGGATGCCCATGGTAAGGTTATCCTGTTCAACGCGGCCGCCGAGCGCATTCTCGAACTGCCGCGCGGTCAGGCATTGGGGCGCAGGATTGATGAGATGCTTGGGCTGTATGGCAGCCGGGCGCAGGAGTGGATGGAGACGGTCGCCAGGTGGGCGCGCAATCCTGAGACGCATAAGGCGGAGGAGTATCTTGCTGCACAATTAGAGATTGGCCCTCGTATCGTCAGCGTCCACCTGTCCCCGGTGCTGATGAGCGACGAGTTTCTAGGCACGGTCTCGGTCTTCCGTGACGTGACGGCTGAGGTGGAGGCCGAGCGGGCCAAGAGCGAATTCGTGTCTACGGTATCGCACGAGTTGCGCACACCCATGACCTCGATCAAGGGATATGCCGACCTGCTGCTGATGGGGGCGGCAGGCCATCTGAGTGATCAACAGCAAGATTTCCTGGCGATCATCAAGAACAATATTGACCGTCTCACCATGCTGGTGAACGACCTGCTGGACCTCTCGCGTGTCGAGAGTGGACGGCTGGCGGTAGCGCCGGTAGAGATGCAGGTGGGCGAGATCATCGCGCAGGTTGTCAGGGCGATGGCGGCTCGCGCAGCAGAGAAGCGCCTGTCTTTGCGGACGGATGTGCCGCTCGATCTTCCCAGTGTCGTTGCCGATCCCGCTCGCGTGCTCCAGGTTCTGACTAACCTGGTGGCGAACGCTTACCAATATACTTTGCCCGGCGGGGAGATCGTGGTGACGGCTCGCGCGCAGGGCGATGAGGTGCACGTCTCAGTGCGCGATACGGGCATCGGCATTGCGCCTGAGGATCAGGAGAAGATATTCGATCGTTTCTTTCGGGCCGATCATCCGGTAGTGCACGAAGTGCCGGGCACCGGCCTTGGGCTTGCCATCGTCCGGTCACTAGTGGAGTTGCAGGGCGGGCGCGTCTGGGTGGAAAGCCAGTTGGGTGTAGGAAGCACTTTCACGTTCACTCTTCCCACGGTCTATCCTGAAAGAGAAGGTGCACCGGTGGCCCAGCCATTCCCTGTCCGGGAATTGGTTGAGGAACTGGAGAGGGTGCTGAGGGAGAGTAGCCACTCAGCAGAGCCTGGCAGTTGATACGAGTAGGGGGTGAAAAGGAGATGACAAAGATACTCGTTGCAGAAGACGAGCGTGACATTCGTGAGTTGATCGGGTTCACGCTGCGTTTTGCCGGCTTTGAGGTGGTGCTGGTGGGCAGCGGTACCGAGGCCATCGAGAAGGCGCTGTCGGAGCGGCCCGACCTGATCTTGTTGGACGTGCGCATGCCGAAGATGACGGGGTACGAGGTCTGCCGCCAGTTGAAGGAAGATTTGACCACCCAGTCCATCCCGGTGGTCTTCCTTTCAGCCAAGGGCCAAGAGGGCGAGATCGAACAAGGGTTGGCTTCAGGTGCTGTGGAGTACATTGTAAAGCCGTTCGCGCCGGATGAGTTGATTAGCCAGGTCAAAGACATCCTGGCGAGATGTGCTTAGCAGCACGAAGTCGCAATTTGGTGGAGCACGTGCGTCTCCGCACGGGCGCTTGAGAATAGGGCGGTAGCGCGGCAATGAGCGCCATAGTCATCAAAGAGGGCCTGGTTCACTACGAGGCGATCGGGCGTGGTAAGCCATTGCTCTTCATCCACGGCTGGCTGGGTTCGTGGCGCTACTGGGTGCCGGCGATGGAGGAACTGTCGAGTCGGTATCGCACCTACGCATTGGACCTGTGGGGTTTCGGCGATTCGGATAGGCTGGGGACGTATTATACCATAGACGCTTACACTGACCTGCTGCGAGATTTCCTGGATCAGTTGGGCATCTGGCGCGTTCCGATAGTAGGCCATGCGTTGGGCGGCATAGTCGCGCTGCAGTTTGCGACCCAATCCCCCGATCGTGTGGAGCAGTTGATGTGTGTGAGTGTCCCGCTGATGGATGTGGCGCTTGGCCGTCTACTGGCTGGTTTTTCCGGCGACGGGGATGCCCTGGCGCGCCTGATCACCCGGCGAGCCGCCGAATTCCTGGAAGTGGGGCTTGAAGTGCGCAGGGCCGATACCGCTGCTGTGATCAACAGCGTGCGTTCTGCGTTGGGGCGCAGTCTGCTTCAGTTGTTGTCCCCGTTGGAAATCCCGGTGCTCCTCGTGTATGGCGAAGACGATCCCCTCGTCAGATCGCCTGAGCCGGATTGGTTGCAAGGTTTGGATAGCAATGTGCGTGCTATCACCCTGAACGGCACGCAGCACTTTCCAATGTTGGAAGAGCGCAACAAGTTCAACCGGCTGCTGATGGATTTCCTCGATGCCGGCAACAATCTGGCCTCGCTGGAATTGAAGGAAGAATGGCAGCGTCGCCTGCGATAGCCGGTCGGCGTTGCCACGTGGTCTATGTCCATTCGCCGGCTCTTGGCTGTCGCTCATAAGGAGTTTCGCCACATCGTCCGCGATGTGCGCCTCTTGTTCCTCGTAACGGTTGCCCCTGCCTTCTTGTTGCTCACCCTCTCCTACATCTTCGTTCTCGACGTGAACCGGGTGGATATTGCCGTCCGCGATCTGGATGGCACCCCCCTTTCGCGCGCGCTGATCGCCCACCTCACCGCTGATGGGGATGTCGCGGTCGTCGCGTCCGTGCAGCGGGAGGAGGAGATCGAGCCCCTGTTCACCCGCGACGTGGCCGACCTGGTGCTGGTGATCCCGCACGGATTTGCCGATGCCGTGCAGGGTGGGGGGAGGGCCACGGTGCAGTGCATCGCCGACGGTGCCGACGCGATCACCGCTGGACAGACCATCAGTCTGCTGGAGAGCCGGGTGAATGCCTTCGTCGCCGGTTTGAGAAGACGTGCGCATGTGCCCATCGGTATCGAGGTCAGCGAGCGGGCCTGGTACAATGAGGCACTCAAGTCACTCGTGAGCATGGTGCCGGGCCTGTTGGCCATCATTATGTGCATGCCCGCGCTGGCCCTGTCGCTGGCGCTGACCCGCGAGAAGGAAACCGGCTCTTTCGAGGGGCTCATCGCCACGCCGGTGCGGGGAGTAGAGTACCTGGGGGGCAAGTGGCTGGCTTATGAGACCGGTGGTCTGGTGAGCGTCGTCCTGGCCTGGCTCGTCGCGGCCCTGTGGTTCCGCGTGCCGTTCCGTGGCAGTGTCCCCGCTTTTCTGCTGCTGGCCGCCGATTATCTGTTTGCCGGCCTGGGCATCAGCCTGGTTGTGGCGACCCTTGTGCGCAATCAGCAGACGGCCATGTTTCTCATCTTGATGGTCTTTTTCGTGCCCAGTTTCTTTATGGCCGGCCTCATCCTGCCGGTCTCGGAGCAGCCGGTCGTGCGGGCCATTGCTTACGCTCTGCCTACCACGCACTTTATCACGATCTGTCGTGGGGTATTCCTGAAGGGCCTGGGGCTGGTCGCTCTGGGGAAGCAGGCGTTGGCCCTGTTGGTGATCGGCGTAGTTTGCCAGGCTGTCAGCCTGGTGCGGTTTGCCAAGAAAATCGCTTGATTATGTTTCTGCGCATCTGTAATCTGGTCGCCAAAGAATTCATCCAGTTCTTTCGCGATCGCTTGATGGCGATCTTTATTCTCACGCTGCCCGTTCTGCAGTTGATCCTGCTGGCCCAGGCGACGGGCGCGCGCATCTCCAATATGTGTGTCGCCGTCCTCGACCTGGATCGTTCCGAGGCGAGCCGCCGGCTCATCAGTGCGCTGGATAACCGGCAGGAGTTGGAGGTCTGTCGCCACGCCGCGACGTTGGCGGAGACCCATCGCCTGCTCGATCAGGGGGAGGTAACCCTCGTGGTCGTGATCCCGGCGGGCTTTGCTGCCGACCTGAACGGTTTCCAGGTGCCGCGCCTTCAGGTTGTCGCCGATGCCGGCAACAGTGTCCCGGCACGTATCGCGCTTGCCGCTGCACGCGCGGCGAACACCGGGTTCGCAGTGCGCCGGGCCGAGGAGGCCGGGCTAGCCCAGGCCCTGTCTTCTCCGGTCGAGTTACGCTTTGCGGTGCGCTTCAACCCGACGTTGAACGTGAGGTTCTTTACGATTCCCGCGCAGGTGGGGTTTATCGTCTATCAGGTCACGCTGGCGATTGCGTCTGTGGGCCTGGCGCGTGAGCGTGAGTTGGGGACGCTGGAGCAGTTGCTGGTGATGCCGCTGGGCCGCCTTGAACTGGTCATCGGCAAGGCCATACCGGCGTTGGTGATCGGTATGTTGAACTTTGGGCTGATGTTGGCCGTCGCCGTCTATTATTTCGGGGTGCCGCAGCGAGGCTCTCTGGGGCTGCTGGTCGGTTTAACGCTGCTGTTTGTCATTGCCGAAATCGGGTACGGCGTCTTGATCTCGGCTCTGGCGAGGACACAGCAGCAGGCGATCCTCTTCGTGTTCGTGCTGGCGATGGTGGATATGACCTTTTCGGGCTACCTGGTGCGTGTCAAGAATCTGCCGGTGACGTTGCAGGTCATTGCGCAGGTGGTGCCGTTTCGCCATTATCTGACGATCATTCGCGGGGTGATGTTGAAGGGAGCGGGGTTGGATGCATTGTGGCCGCATGCAGGGGCGATGCTGGCGGTGGGGCTGCTCGTCGCCTTCGTGGCCGGGCGGAGCCTGGGGCGGAGTTTGGATTGATACGTGAAACGTGAAATCACGTTTCACGCCTCACGTTTCACGTATCACCTGTCGCGCATTACGACACAGCAGGTTGTACAACACCTGCACCAGCAACCGGTGCTCCACGGCGTGGATACGTGCCTCCAGGTCCTCCAAACTGTCTTGCGGGTCAATCGGCACCACTTCTTGCGCGATCACCGGGCCGACATCTACTCCTTCGTCGGGCACCAGGTGCACCATGACGCCGGTGTGGGTGATTTCCCCCTTCTGGTATGCCTCATAGGCGCGCTGGATGGCGTGGGTGCCGGGGAATGCGCCCGGCAGCGCCGGATGGAGGTTGATCACCCGCGAGGGGAAATGCTGGAGGAAGGCGTTGCTAAAGACGTGCATCCAACCCGCCTGTGCGACCCATTCCACGCCAAAGGCGCGCAGGATGCCGGCGAGGTCGGCGTCGTATTGGGTGCGGGGGCGGCCGGCCCTGGTATATGGCGCGAGCGGAAAATAGATCACCGGCACGCCGTGGTGAATGGCTCGCTTGATGCCATACGCTTCGATGCGGTTGGAGACGACCAGGGCAATCTCGACGCCGGGCAGTTTGCCGCCCTCGCTCGCGTCCAGGATCGCTTGCAGGTTCGTGCCGGAGCCGGAGATGAGGATGGCGATACGGGGCATGGCGTTCACCTCGATCGGAGAGGGTTATTCCTGTCAGCGTCCCAACGTAGGGGATTGTCCTGGATGTATTGGCGGATGCGGTTCAATTCCTCTTCGTTGCGGATGATGTGTTCGTGGTAATTGCGCTGCCAGGCGAAATCGTCGCGCCCGATGCGGCGGCACAGCGTTGTCACGGCAGCCTTGTAGGTGCGGACGACCACCGCCAGGGTGTTGCGGTGCGGGGATATATGCGGGGATATAACGGAAAACACGTTGTCGGGATTGCGTGTGGCGGCGTTCGTCGTCATAGGGGCGTTCAATTGAACGCCCCTACGACGACATATCACGATGATCCCATGCACGTGATTTGGCATCACGACGTGTTCATCCAATTCGACCATGGGGAAATGTCCGGAATTTCCAGCCAGCACCGTTCGGCGATCCCGCGGATCACACCGTCCTCGAAGAACAACGTGCGGTTCTGCGTGCAGATGGTGACGAAATACGCGCCCGCCTGGGAATAATCATACCCCTGTAGGCGGATGGAACGGCGGTGGTGGATGAAAGGATCATAGGCCATTGTCGCCCCCTGTTATCCGATGCGCCCCCAACTGTCTGGGGCGTTCATTTGAACAGCCCTATCGTCGTGCGGTACCTGATCACATTCTCATCGTCGTTGCGGTGATCGAGAAAGGCCAGGCGTTTGATGCCCCTGTACGCCAGTTCTCGCGCCTCAGCCAGGGTTTCCCCGCCGGCAACGACGTGCAATACCCTGCCCCCTTTCGTGACCAGACCTCTCTTGGGGTCAGTATCCACACCGGCGTAGAATATTGCTATCCCACGGTCTATCTCGTCGAGGCCGGTGATTCTGTAGCCTTCTCCGTAACGGCCGGGATACCCCACGTACCAACTCCCGCCGGGGTCTTTGGACCTGCCGGCCATCGCTACCACGTCAACATAATAACGCGGGTTCCATTCGACTTCTCCCTGGGGGAGCACTCGCTTGAGTTCGTCGAGCCGCCCTTCGCATGTGGCCACGGCGATCTCGTAAATGTCCGTCTTCATCTTGCGGGCGATCACCTCCCACTCCGGATCGCCGTGCCGCACGTTCACCTCGAATACGCTCAGGCTGTGATCCGGGTTCAGGTTCAGGCCGAAATACAGAACCCCCCTGTAATCCCAGCCCAGTTCGTTGTAGAGGATATTGACAAAGGGGTTGACCACCTCTCGCAGAATCTTGTTCGTCACCCAATTCTCGGCCACCAGCCTATGAGGGCAGTAGCAGCCCGTGCCGCCGGTGTTGGGATTGGGGAGTTTGACGTTGTTCTCGCGCAATAGCGTTGTCAGGATGCGATCCCTTTCTTTTCCCTCCGCGGTGTCCAGATTCTCGGGGGCTTTGATCCGCAGTTCCTGTAATCCTCTCCTGATCCCCTGAATATCAAGGCCGTATTGATGGTAGAACATGCTGAGCACGTCTTCGGGATCGTAGGCTGGCTTGTAGTCCTGGGCGAACATCTTGAGCGGCAGGTAGGTCTTGCCATCGAGATAGACGAAGAACGAAATCTCCTGATGCTCTTCTCTGGCCTCGACGATGGCCTTGAGGCTGGTGGGGCCGTACTCGGCGAATTCTCGCTGGACGATGATGCGGTCAATGGCTTCCTCAGCCTCGCGGGGATTGCTGCAACAGAAGGCCGATTTGCCGGCGCCCAGCCCGCCTGCCTTGACGACGACCTGATAGCCAATGTCCCTGACGAATCGTTTGGCCTCTTCGGCCACGCGCATGCGTTCCTCTTCTGTGGCGTTCGGCCGCGGCTCGAAAACCCGCCATTCCGGTTTCACGCCAATCCGTTCCAGGATGGCGTTGGTAAACGCCCGGTCGCTTTCGATTTTGGTGTATTCCTTCCTGGGCCCCACGCAGGGGATGCCGGCAGCGTGCAGGACATCTACCAGCCCTCGGCTGAGCGGGCTTTCCGAACCTACATCCACCAGGCGCACGCCCTGCTCCTGACAGAACTTGACGACGTCCGCGAAATCGCGCACTTGGGGGACCTGCTCGATATACCCCTTTTGGCCCTTGACGGTGTACTGGACTCCCGGATTGCCGGGCGCAAAGAAAACCTTGTCCACGTGCGGGCTTTCGATGTACTCATCGGCGAGGGCGTGGTCTCTACCCCCGCTGCCGTAGACCAGAACCTTCTCTCCCATGCTGACTCCTTCGAATCATGGCACGGCCTTTGGCCGAACCCAACCTTATATATTCCTGTAGGCGCGGTTTCTTACCACGCCTTCTCCCGCGCTATGGAAAGCGCGGCTACGTGCCGTCCCAGCAATATGTGCAGACCTTCTCTTTGGGCAGCCCGATGGCCTCGATCATGTCCGGTAACCGCTGGTAGCGCAGGGTGGTGAGATTCAGGCGAGTGCGGATGCGATCTACCATCGCCTGGTATTTTTCCGACGTCGGATCGGCGTATTCAGGCAGCGGGGCGTCCTCGCGGCCTTCGATCTCGTGGATGGCCTGCCTCCCGGCCAGGTCGAGATCGGAGCGCGAGCGGGAAAAGTTCAGGAAGCGGCAGCCGTAAATGAGCGGCGGGCAGCCAGGACGCATGTGGACCTCTCTAGCCCCATAGTCGTACAGCCGGTCAATCGTCTCGCGCAGTTGTGTGCCGCGCACGATCGAGTCCTCGCAAAAGAGCAGCCGTTTCCCCTGGATCAACTCGCGGATGGGGATCAACTTCATCCGCGCCACCAGATCGCGGATGGATTGCTCCTGAGGCATGAAGGAACGCGGCCAGGTTGGGGTGTACTTGACGAACGGGCGGCAATAGGGGATGTGGGCCTCGTTGGCGTAACCGATGGCGTGGGCGATGCCAGAATCAGGGATGCCGGCGACCAGGTCTACTTTCACGTTGTCGTTGCGCGCCAGCGCCGCGCCGCTGCGGTAACGCATCACCTCGACGTTCATGCCCTCGTAGGTGGAGGAGGGATAGCCGTAATAGACCCACAGGAAAGCGCAGATGTGCAGGGTGGGGTCGGGCGGCCTGCGCTGTTCAATGCCGTCGGGTGTGAGGAATACGATTTCGCCCGGCCCCAGTTCGTGCCTGAAGCGATAGCCCAGGTTGGGGAAGGCGCACGTTTCGGAGGCGACGCAATATGCGCCGGCCTTTTCGCCGACGATCAGCGGTGTCCGTCCGAAGCGGTCGCGGGCTGCATACATCCCCTGCGCGGTCAGGATCACCAGCGTGCACGAGCCGTCAATCGCCTCCTGTGCCCGGCGGATGCCCTCTTCGAACGTCGCGCCCTGATCAACCAGCGCGGCAACCAGTTCGGTGGGGTTGATTTCCCCGCCGCCCATCTCGGAAAAGTGGGCGGTGCCGCTGCGGAACGCCTGCTCCACCAGTTGTTGGACGTTGTTGATGCGCCCAACGGTAGCGATGGCATAGTGGCCCAGGTGCGAGCGGATGAGCAAGGGCTGTGCCTCGGTATCACTGATGCAGCCGATGCCCATATTGCCGGCCATTTTGGGCAAGTCGTTTTCGAACTTGGTGCGGAAGGGAGAGTTTTCGATGCTGTGGATGGCGCGCGTAAAGCCTTTCTTGCCCCCCACGGCCATCCCGCCGCGACTGGTGCCTAAGTGGGAATGATAGTCTGTGCCGTAGAATACGTCCAGTACGCAGTCTTCTTTCGAGACGACGCCGAAAAGCCCACCCATCTAAACCTCCGGGCATCCTATGCCTCAAACATCTCCTTATGCGTCCCCGCCGCGGCGGGCACAGGGTAAGCGCCGGTGAAGCAGGCCTGGCAGTAATTCGTCGCCCCGGCACCGACGACGTCCAACAGGCCCTCCACCGAGAGGTAACCCAGGCTGTCGGCGCCGATGTGCCGGGCGATCTCGTCTACGCTCAGCCGCGCCGCGATCAACTCTTCGCGCGTCGCCATGTCCACACCCATGTGGCAGGGGTAGCGGATCGGCGGCGAGGCCACGCGCACATGCACCTCCCTGGCGCCGGCCTGGCGCAGCAAGGCGACCATCGGGCCGCTGGTGTTGCCGCGCACGATCGAATCATCCACCATCACGATGCGTTTGCCCTTCAGGTCGGGCAGCGGGTTGAATTTGAGCGCGACGCCCAGGTGGCGCAACCGGTCGTCGGGCTGGATAAAAGTGCGCCCGATGTAGCGGTTCTTAATTAGCCCTTCGCCGTAGCGGATGCGGGTGGCGTTCGAGTAACCGATGGCGTGGGCAGTGGCCGAGTCGGGCACGCCGATCACCATGTCCGCCTCGACCGGATGCTCCTGCGATAGCCGCTCGCCCAGGCGGCGGCGCACGCTATGGACGGAGCGCCCTTCCAGCATCGAATCAGGGCGGGCGAAGTAGATGTACTCGAAGATGCACAGTGCAGGCTGCTCGGCTGCTTTCACGGCCTGCCGGGCTTTCCCGTTCTCGTCCAGCCGCACGATCTCTCCGGGGCGGATCTCGCGCACGAATTCGGCGCCAATGGTGCCCAGGGCGCACGTCTCGGAGGCGACCACCCAGCCCTGGCCGTTCAGCCGCCCCAAGCACAATGGGCGAAAGCCCCACGGGTCACGCGCAGCGTACACGGCATTGCGTGTGAGGATGGTCAACGAATAGGCGCCTTCAGCGCGCTCCATGAAGGCGGCGATGCGCTCCTCCCACGTCCCGCCTGGCGGCCCGGCCAGCATCTGCGTGATGATCTCGCTATCCGACGATGAGACCAACCCTACACCGCGGTCGAACAACTCGCGTCGCAGGGCAGGCGCGTTGGTCAGATTGCCGTTGTGGGCGACGCCCAATGGTCCCAGTGCGGTCTCGATCAGGTAGGGTTGTGAGTTGCGCAGGTTGGAGGAACCGGTGGTGGAATAGCGGTTGTGGCCAATGGCCAGGCAGCCTTGAAGATGGCTGAGGTTTTCTTCGTTAAAGACCTGCGCGACCAGCCCAATGCCTTTGTGGATGTGGGCGGTGCGCCCATCGGAGGTGGCGATGCCGGCGCTTTCCTGCCCGCGATGCTGCAAGGCGTAGAGCGCGAAGAAAGTCAGCCGCGCCACGTCGGCGTCTGGTGCATAGATGCCAAAGACACCGCAGGCTTCGTGCGGATGATCGCTGTAGCCGCGGTTTCTATGCCGCGCAGGAGAAAATGTCATCTTGCTCTATTTCACCTCCGCGTCGGCATCGAGCAGGCGGTGTTGTTCTTTCGACTTCATCCTACATTAACCTCTTGGATTTGTGCCGTGATCTGCGTGCCCACACGCAGTTCAGGGTCGAGCAAGGCATGCGCAAGCAATTCTGGCTTGGCTCCGCTAAGGATGTACACGCGTGTCTGAGGGTGTTGCTGCACCAGTTTGACCATTTGTGTGACCTTGGCCGCCATCCCTCCGGTGACATCTACACCTGCCGAGCCACTCAACGCGGCCTGCAGGGTAGGGAGGTCGGCTGGCGTGATACGAGAGACCACGATGCCATTGGCATCCAGCACGCCGGGTGCCTCGCCCAACAGCAGGATGCGGCTGGGACGCAGTTCATCTGCCAGGAATGTAAAGATGTCCTCGGTAGAGATGATCGTGCCGCCACGCACGTCATCCAGGGCAACGTCGCCATAGACCAGCGGCACGAGGCCCTGAGCCAGCGCCATGTGGATTGGGCGCACGTCGAGCTGCTCCAACATGCCGTCGTGACAGCGGGCTGAAGCGGAGGGCTGCACGCTCAACACCGGGACGCCGGCCTTCAGGAAAGCATCGGTGACGATGCGATTGAGGCGCGCAGCAGCGGCGGCCACATCGGCGTAGCCGCGCCATTGGGCTGGTGTATGTACGCCTTGCTGCGTCCCGTGGGGCCTGGCGGCCCAATGTCCAAAAGAGCCGGAGCCGTGCCCGACGAGCAGGCGCAGTCCCGGTGCTTCGTCGAGCGCCCGGCGTACCTCGCGGGCCAACCGGGCGATGGTTCTATGTCGGGCGGTATAGGCGCGGCTCTTGTCGGTGATGAGCGAGCCGCCGAGTTTGAGGAAGATGACGACCGTTTCCAATCCGTCGTGCGTTCTTTCCCTAGTCCGTCGCTGCAACTTCTGTACAGATCACGCGCACCGCGCCGGTCTCTTCCAAGGCAGCTTCTACGTCTTCTATACAGTCATCCTCGACCAGCGCGATCATGTTCCCGCCCTGGCCCGCTCCTGAGAGTTTGGCACCCATAGCACCGGCAAGGCGAGCCGCATCTACCAGGTTATCCAGTTTGGGTGACGAGACGCCCAATTCGATCAGTAGTTCGTGGTTCTCGTCCATTAACGGACCCAGTGCCTCTACGTCGCCATCCTCTATTGCCCGGCGTGCCTCGTCGGCGATGTCGCCGATGCGATCGAACAAAGCGTCATAGTGTGCCGGCTCCCGCTGCCAGGCGCGGCGCACGCGCGCTACGACCTTGCCGGTGGGACTTGAGACACCGGTATCGCCGATGAGCAGCGTGAAGGCTTGGCCAACCTTCAAGCGCTCGATGGGCTGTTCGCGCACAAAATAAATCGGTTGCCCGTAGGCGACGACGGTATTATCAATCCCGCTGGGTGTGCCGTGGTGAATCTTTTCGATCTCAAAGACCAGCCTGCTGACTTCCGTTGGCGGCAATTTGCGACCCAGAAAACCCGCCAGGGCGCGGACCAGCGCGGTGGAGACGGCCGCACCGCTGCCTAGCCCGCTGGCGACAGGGATGGTGGAATGGATAGCGATGGTGGCATCGGGCTCATCTGCTTTCAGGTGTGCCAGGGTGAGCCGTGCGGCAGCGGCTAACGGTTCGTCCTCAGAAGCCGTTGCCAACGCAATCTGCTTCTTGAGGTCGCCGGCGACGAGTGTCAGGCCGCTGCCTGCTAGTGCCGGTCTGACGACGGCGGTGGCCTTCACCTGCGTGACGGGTGCCGCAATCGCGGGCCGCCCGTAGACCACGGCGTGCTCGCCGAAAAGGATGACTTTGCCTGGGGCAGAAGACCGCACCTCAGCAGGCGACATCTCGTATCTCCCTGCCTGCTAGTGTACCGCAGATCGGGCAGCCTGCCAAATCCGATCAGCGGACCACGTACATCACAATGACCACGCTCAACCCCCAGAGGAGGATGGTGAGCATGAGCGGGCGGTCGGAGAAGACGATCTCCTCTGGCGCACCGCCCGTTTCCTTGACGTGGATCAGATAAAGGTAGCGAAAAATGCCGTAGAGAACAAATGGGATAGTCAACATCATGCTGTGATTCGGGGGCAGATTTGGAGCGGAGAAGGTGTACAGGGCGTAGGTCAGCAGTGTCGAAGCCGTCACGATGGTGATGACGTGATCAAGCAGTGTCAGATTGTACTCTTGCAGGCTATGACGGTGCGCGTTGGCGTTCTCTTTCAACAGCACCAGTTCGTGGCGACGCTTACCAAAGCCGATCAGCAGAGCCAGCAACATCATACTGAGGTACAGCCAGGGCGAAAAACGTTCCGCCTCTACAAGCGGCACGCCTGCAGCAACCCGCAGCAGGAATCCGGCCGCGATCATCAGCACGTCAATGATGACAATGTTCTTCAACCAGAAGGAGTAAACAATCTGGATAAGTAGATAGCCGGCCAGAATGGCGCCAAAGACTGGGTGCAAGAGAAACCCCGCGGGCAGCGAGACCAGAGGAATGATGGCGGCAGCGATAATTGCTGGGGTGATGCCCAGTTGGCCCGAAGGGAGGGGGCGTAGTCGCTTCCTGGGATGTTGGCGGTCCTTCTCGATGTCCACCAGGTCGTTGATGATGTAGACTGCTCCAGAGACCAGGCACAACAGCACGAATCCAACAATGACCTGGCTCAGGTAATGGAGATTCGTCAGTTTGACGTCAAAGACCAGCGGGGCAAAGACAAAGACGTTCTTGGCCCATTGCTTGGGTCGCATCGTTTTGAGCAAACCGATAAGCACGGAATTGCCTCCGGGCAGGCTGCAAATGCTGAACTGTTGTTTGGGATGATACCAGATGTGCGCGTTTTCGGCAAGCACGGTCGCCGGGCTGCTTGCCTTTGCTTCGTTCTTGGAGTATGATAGGTCAGGATGACGAAAGCGCGTCTGGACATATTGCTCGTTGAGCGCGGGCTGGCGGAGAGCCGGGAGCAAGCCCAACGGCTGATCGGCGCGGGTCTTGTGCGTGTAGCGGGCCAGGTGGTCGATAAGCCCGGCGCTCGCCTCGCGAAAGATGCCGAGATCGCGGTAGAGACCTCGCCGCGCTTTGTGAGCCGAGGTGGGGAAAAACTAGAGGCTGCGCTGGAGCACTTCGCTCTGGACGTGGCCGGAATGACCGCTGCCGATGTCGGGGCTGCTACGGGCGGTTTTACCGATTGCCTGCTCCGGCGTGGCACGCGCCGTGTCTATGCGATTGACGTGGGCTATGGCCTGTTGGACTGGCGGTTGCGCAATGATCCCCGCGTGGTGGTGCTGGAACGCACCAACGCGCGTTACCTGGAAGCCCTACCCGAGCCGGTAGACCTGGTGACTGCCGATGTCTCCTTCATCTCGCTGGGGCTCATCTTGCCGGCGGCGGTGCGCTGGCTGCGGCCAGGTGGGCACGTGGTAGCGCTCATCAAGCCACAGTTCGAGGCTCGACGGCGCGAGGTCGAGAAGGGTGGGGTAGTGCACGATCCGGCAGTGCATCGCGCCGTCCTGGAGCGTGTGGTAGAAATGGCAGCGGCGTTGGACCTGGGACTGCAGGGGTTGATGCCTTCACCGCTGCGTGGCCCGGCCGGCAACATTGAGTTCCTGGGGTGGTGGCGCCTGGGGGCTGTGGGATTGGATGCGCAGTCTGCGCTCTCGGTCTGTCTGAAAGAAATTGTTGGATCCGAAAGCTAAAGATGGAATCGGTGGATCAGTCCCGTACCCGTGATTTCTGCATCATCGCTCACGTGGACCACGGCAAATCTACGCTGGCCGATCGCCTCCTGGAAGTGACCGGCACCATTTCCGCGCGCGAGATGACTGCGCAGGTGCTCGACTCGATGGACCTGGAACGCGAGAAGGGAGTCACCATCAAAGCGTCGGCGGTGCGTATGCGCTATACCGCCGCCGATGGCGAAGAGTACGAGTTGAACCTGATTGATACCCCTGGACACGTGGATTTCTCCTACGAGGTCAGCCGGGCGTTGGCAGCCTGCGAGGGGGCGTTGTTGGTCGTGGATGCCGCTCAGGGCATCGAGGCGCAGACACTGGCGAACCTCTATATGGCGCTGGACGCCGATCTCGAGATTGTGCCTATCGTGAACAAGATTGATCTGCCCTCGGCGCGCCCTGACGAGGTGGCGCTGGAAGTTGCCGAACTCTTGGGCGTGGAGCCGGACGAAGTGTTGCGCGTCTCAGCCAAAGAAGGGGTCGGGATCGATCAGGTGTTGGAGGCGATCGTGAATCGCCTGCCGCCGCCGCGCGGACTAGTAGACGCGCCCTTGCGGGCGCTGATTTTCGACTCCCACTACGACCCGTACAGGGGCGTGGTCGCTTACGTGCGCGTGGTGGACGGCGCGTTGGTGCAGGATGAGCCGCTGCTCTTGATGGCGACCGGCGCCAGGACCGAGCCGATCGAGGTGGGAACGTTTACGCCGGAGATGACCCCGACCGGCCGGCTGAACGCTGGCGAAGTGGGCTACGTCGCCACGGGGCTCAAGACGGTCAAAGAATGCCACGTGGGCGACACGCTGACCAGCGCAGTTCACCCTGCAATGGAGCCGCTGCCCGGTTACCGCCCGGTCAAGCCGATGGTCTATGCTGGTCTGTACCCGGTCGAGACCACCGACTATAACGCACTGCGTGACGCATTGGAGAAACTGCAACTCAATGACGCGGCGCTGGTTTTTGAGCCGGAGACCTCGCAGGCGTTGCAATTCGGTTTTCGCTGCGGCTTTCTGGGATTGTTCCACATGGAAATTGTGCAGGAGCGGTTGGAGCGCGAGTACGGCCTCGACCTGATCGCCACTGCGCCCAGTGTAGCCTATCAGGTCGTGCTGCGGGATGGACAAGTCGTCGAAGTAGACAGCCCTGCCGACCTGCCCGATCCTGCTACTGTCGCAGAGATCCGCGAGCCGTGGATGCGCATCCAGGTATTTACGCCGGTCGAATACATCAGTTCGGTAATGGAACTGGTCAAGCGGCGGCGGGGCGTATACAGGGAGACGGAATACCTCGACGGCCAGCGCGTCGTGCTGCATTATGAGATGCCGCTGGCAGAGATGATCGTGGATTTGCACGACCGCCTCAAATCGGCCACGCGGGGTTATGCCTCGCTCGATTACACGTTCGATGGCTACCGGCCGGGCGACCTGGTGCGGCTGGACATCCTGGTCAACGAGGAGCCGGTAGATGCGCTGGCGCTGATCGTGCACCGCGATCAGGCTTACCCGAAAGGCTCTGCGCTGGTGCACAAGATGAAAGAGGTGATCCCGCGCCAGTTATTCAAGGTGCCGATCCAGGCGGCGGTAGGCGGGCGCATTATCGCCCGCGCAACGGTGAGCGCGGTGCGCAAGGACGTGCTGGCTAAGTGTTATGGTGGGGATGTGACGAGAAAACGGAAACTGCTGGAGAGGCAAAAGGCGGGCAAGAAGCGGCTCAAGCAGTTCGGCAAGGTGGCGATCCCGCAGGAGGCCTTTCTGGCGATGTTGCGCCTGGAGGAGGATTGAGAATGGTTGAATCTGCTTTGACCTGTCGGCATTGTAGGCGTCCCATCGCGATTCCGGCGTCTAACTGCCCCTGGTGTGGCCAGCAGATCATGGTCATCTGCGCCAATTGCAAGGCATACACCGACGATCAGCAGTCGTTCTGTGGGCAGTGCGGCGCACCGCTCCAGCCCGATCGGATGGAGCGTCTGTCGCTGTTGGCCCATCACCCGGAGGTGGCATCTCTGGTGCAGGATCAGGAGCGGGCGCAGTTGGTCGCCAGCGCAGTAGTGGTCAATAACCTGGGCGATTTCTTCTACAATGACCCACAAGGCTACCGGACGGTGCTGGTGAGCCTTTTTGGCTCCAGCCGTGACCGCAAGGTAACCGCTGCAGGTGTGATGTTTGCTGCCTATGCTTACTTGTGCCAGAGAGGCTACTGTGCGATAAGCCTGAGCGGCGATGGGGAAAAACGGCAGGTTGAATTGAGCCTGCTGCGTCTCTGGGATGGACAACAGAGCCTTGAAGGGGTACTGAGCGAGCATGCGGAACGTGCGTTTACCGCTCGTGAGGTCACCGATAGGGCAATTCGCGCCCTGATGGGTTTTCGCATGACGATGACGCAGCGGAGTGAGTTCAGCATCCAGACACTGGATGGATCGGCGCGTTTGGCCTTTACGGCAATTGACCAGTTAGCGCGTGTGACCGTATTGCCGGAGCACGACCGGCAAGAGGCCTGCCGCGCGATCTACAAGTTGCTGGTGGATTTCGTGGAAACGGATCGGGAGCGTGCGCGCGTGTTAGCGCAAGAGATCATGGGCGCCTTATCCTGGTTCGAGCAGTACGAGCAGGATCCCACCATCGGATTCTTGCGATGACCAAAGAACTGCGTAAGAGTTCATATCCCTGGCCTTTCTTCGCTGCGATGGCTGCCAGCCTGCTGCTCTTCTTTTGCATTCAAGCCCTTTTCCCTACACTCCCTCTGCACATCGCTGCCATCGGCGGTACTCCTGTTGATAACGGTCTGGCGACCTGGGCTTTTGCGCTGGCGGCATTGCTCGCCCGCGCCCCGGCGGGACTCTTGGCCGACCGTTGGGGGTACAAACCGCTTCTGGTATTGGGCGCGCTGTTGTTTGGCAGCGGAGCACCGCTTTACGCTCTCGCGCCCAACGTGCCGTCCTTGTTGGTGATACGGACGATACACGGTGTGGGAATGGCCTTTTTCACCACCACCTATCAGGCCTTCGCTGCCGATCTGTCTCCCTCCGGTCGCTACGGGGAGGGATTGGGACTGGCCAATGTCTCTCCGGCGGCGGCGATGGTTGTCGCGCCACTGGTTGGTGAGTGGTTGGCACACCAGGTGGGCATCAGGACGTTGTTCTTGATTCTCGGCGTGGTGGGCGGTGCAGGAGCAGCCATCACGCTGACGTTGCCGGGGCGGAGGCGTGACGGGAATTCCCGTCCGCGCTCGGAACAGGCCGGACAGGGGGGCCTTCGGCAGGCGTTACGGCAACCAGGGGTGCGTACCGGTACTATCGGGATGATGCTGTTGGCCCTGCCCTTTGGTGCGTTTATCGGCTTCCTACCCTTGTTGGCCGTTGCCCGTGGACTGGGCGCGACGGGTCAGGTATTCGCCGTCTATGCGCTCGCCGCCTCGCTGGTGCAACCGCTGGCCGGACGCATCGCCGACCGCTGGGAGAGCGGCAGGGTTGCAGCGGTGGGCCTGGCAGTAGCCGCCATTGCCGTAGTGGGGCTGGCCGTTGCCTTTGGGCCCTGGGTGTTGCTGGGGTTCAGTGCGCTCTTCGGAATCGGCGGGGGAGCGGCCCAGGCCGGGCTGGGTGCTCTGGTGCAGAAAAGTGCCGGGCCGACAATGCGGGGAAGCGCCGCGGCGGCCCAGTTTGCCGCCTTCGACCTGGTCATTGGCTTTGGAAGTCTGGGTTTGGGTTGGCTGGCCGGTACCGCGGGTTACGGTGTGATGTATGGGGTGGCGGGGGGCGTGGCGTTGGTTGGGTTGGTTGGCTGGTTAGTTGGTTGGTTAGTTGGTTAGTTGGTTGGTTGGCCGGAGCCGGGAGGGAGGAGGATTCGGCCGGCGTCGTAGGCCAGTTGGCCGCGTAGGAATACCCGTTCCACGCGGCCTTTTATTTTGCGCCCCGTGAACGGTGACCAGCCACATTTGGTGAAGAATGGCCGCTCGCCGATGACCCATTCGGCCTCGGGGTCCACCAGTGTCAGGTCGGCGTCGTAGCCGGGGGCAATGCGGCCCTTGCGCGCAAGGCTAAAGATGCGCGCGGGGCCCTCCGCCATCAACCGCGCGATGGATTGCGGCGGTAGTTTTCCCAGCATCAGCGCCAGCGCTGTCTCCAGGCCCGGAACGCCGGCGGGCGGGTTGGCGCTGTGTTTTTCCTCCAGCGTGTGCGGTGCATGGTCGGTGGCGATGCAGTCTACCCTATCCAGGCTGTCCCACAATGCCTGCACGTCCTCCGGCGGGCGGAGCGGCGGGTTCATCCGGCCAAGCGGCCCCAGATGTGCCTCGTCGGCGGCGGTGAGGAACAGGTGATGCGGCGCGACTTCGCAGGTGACCGGGACGCCGCGTGCCTTTGCGTCGCGGATGAGGGCGAGTTCCTGCGCCGTAGAGACATGGCAGATATGCAGCCGACGTCCGAAGCGCTCGGCCAGTGTCAGGACACGTGCGGCGGCCAGCGCCGCGCACAGCGGCGGGCGACGTTCCCCGCGCGCGGCAAAGTAGGCGACCGCTTCTTCGTCTTCGGCGTGGACGGCGAGCACGCCGGGGTAGCGCTCAAAGTGGGCCAGTTGTCCCGCCAGGTCGGCGACGAGCAGGCTACCGGTACTGGAGCCCATGTAGAGTTTCAGGCCGACGGCGCCCTGTAGCGCGGCGGCCTCCTCCGCATTGTCGGCTGTCGCGCCGACGAAGAGGCCATAGTCGCAGACGGCTTTGGCGGCGGCCAGGGCGCGCGCTTCGGCCAGCGTCTCGCGGTCGGTGATCGGGGGTTGCGTGTTGGGCATCGCCAATACGGTGGTCAAACCGCCAGCCAACGCTGCCTGTGTGCCGGTCGTCCAATTCTCCTTGTGCTCGCCGCCCGGTTCGCGCAGGTGGACATGGGGGTCAATCAGGCCGGGGAAGACGAGCAGCCCATCGGCATCTATGATTCGTGCGCCGGGCGGGGCGCTCAACCGCGGCCCGACGGCGACGATGGTCTCGCCCTCGACCAACACGTCGGCGCGTTCGACGGACTTGTTCGTGACCACGAGACCGTTGCGCACGAAGGTGGTCAGCCTCATTTACGCCTCATCGAACTCTGCGCTCAATGCCCAACTGTCGCATCAGCGTACTTCATGCCGGCACCATCACGTGGGATTGGAAGGGGGTAGAGGAGACGACCTTCAATGATTTGGGCAATGGATCGCCTGCTGCGCACATCGAGGCGATCAGCGCCGCCGCCACCCCCGGGGCCAGTTCTAGGACTTCCTCGATGGTGTCACCGACCACGAGGAGATTGGGCAGGTCGGGGCTGGTTGCCAGGTAGTGGTAATCGCCGCCGTCATCCAGTTCTTCAACCTCGATTGGTAGATCGTACAGTAACTCGGCCATCCTTCCTCCTGGTTACAATCTACTATTCCTTTCCGATCTTGTCAAGGCGACCTGTGGCCCACAACCGGGTCGGCGTGGCAATCCAATTCATCCGCTGATCGTTTTCGGTGCAGGGAAGTTCGTCGGTCAGACATTCTTCGTAGGTGATGCCGACGCGCAGGGCCGGCATGGTTGTCAGGAAGCGGTCATAGTAGCCACCGCCCCAGCCTAACCGCACTCCAGACCGATCGAAGGCTATACCGGGCACGAGTGCTATGGCGATCTCGGCCGGTTCGATGACCGGCAAATCTGCCGCCGGCTCGAGGATCCCGAAGCGATGGCGCGCCAACCGTGCAGGTTCATAGGGGTGGATCACCAGATCGCGGCCCTGGATGCGGGGGACGGCCCAGCGGATGTGGGGCAGGAGATCGAAGAGCATGCTCAGGTCGGGTTCGTTGCGGAAGGCGAGGTAGGTGAGGATGGTGGGTTGGTTGGTTAGTTGGTTAGTTGGTTGGTTGGCGAGTTGGGTGGGGAGCCAGGTGGCAAGGCGGTGGCAGAGGGCGGCGGAGGCGGCGGCGACGGCCTCGGCCGGAAGGGATTCGCGTAGCGAGCGGAAGTGGCGACGGAGTTCGGATTTGTTTCTCATTTGGTATGCGGGCCTATGGGCAACCGCCGTCCGGCGGCGCTGCGGCGTGCGTGGCCGAAATCGCGCAGGTTATCCAGTTGCTCCGCTGTGAATACGGGCCCATCCCGGCAGACCAGCAATCCATCCAGCGCGCATTGTCCGCAGATGCCAAAGCCACACTTCATATAGCGCTCCAGGCTGAATTGGCCGGGCAGCCCACGCTCGCGGCACAGACGGTGGAGCGCGACGAGCATTGGTTCAGGGCCGCAGGCGTAGAGGGTCGGGGCGACGTACCCTTTCGATCTCGATTTGTAGGGTGCATCGCCCGTACAGGTTAGTTGGTTGACGAGGGTGGTGACGTAGCCGTGAAAGCCGACGGTGCCGTCGTCGGTGGCGAGGTGGAGCGGTATCCCTAGCGCACGAAAGTGCTCGACGTAGAGGAGTTCGTCGGCGGTGCGGGCGCCGAGGGCGATGGTGGTGGGGATACCTTGTTGAACGGCCTGCGCGGCCAAAAAGTGCAGCGGGACGATGCCGCACCCTCCGCCCACCAGCAGCGCCGGTCGCTCCGGTTGGAGGGTGAATCCCCGCCCGTAGGGGCCGCGCCAGCCCAGCCGGTCGCCGACTTTGCGCTGGTGCAGGGCGGTGGTGAAAGGGCCAACCCGCGCAACGGTCAGCGTGAGCGGAGCGGGCCAGGCGATGGACATCGGTTTTTCGTCCACGCCGGGAAGCCAGAGCATCACGAATTGCCCCGGCTGCGCCTCCGGCGCTTGGGCATCGAGCACAAAGGTGCGCACGGCGCGGGTCTCTTCGCGGATCTCGACGATGCGGACGGTTTGGGGTAGATTGGCATGTCGTCTGTCCGAGGTCATACGTGGCCTGGGTGAAAACGAAGAGAGTCTATTTCGTTGAGGAACGTTTCGAAGGAGACAGGGTCGCAAGGACGATGGACTTGAGGATTGTCAGGCGGGTGTACGTGCCAGCCAGACTTGGCGTTATCTTTTCCATACATGCGCTGCCTTCCGGCAATGAGGGCAAAGGCGGTCTTGTGGGTTGCCGCGTTGTAGAACACCTCGATGAATGAACCATCCACCAGGTAGACGCGCATCTTGAGAATGTCGAGATCCAGAGTGTGCACTGTGTAGCCGGCGACGATGGACGAACGCTCGCAGGCAATGACAATCTGTTCGAGGAGATCGTTCGGAGTCAGATCAGCCACCCGTATACGTTCTCCAGGCGTTGTTTCTGGGTGACCAAGGCCTCCCACTCCAGATAGTCTCGCTCGGCTTCCCAGTGGTAATCCTCATCCCGTTCTGTAGACTCCCACTGCTGGCGGTATTCCTCGAATGACATCCCGTACTTGTCTTCAAAGGCGCGCAGCCCTGCTTCTATCTGTGCCTGCCGGTAGGCAATGGCGTCCCGTAGTACCAGCAGCAGAGCAGCATCTGGCCGTGTTTCACCTGTCAGTTCTCGCAATGCCCGTGCGGTGCTTGTGGGAAGCACGAGAGCGGTCGTACTTTCTACTGGCATGTTTTCTGTTGCCATCCCCTTGCTCCTGAATCCTGCTTCCAGAATCAGCGGATCGCACTTTCATTATACTCCCGGCCAGCCTGCTGTCAATCGGCAATCGAAGATATGCAGGCCGGCAGGCAGGCGGAGGTCATCCTCGCCGCACTCCCGGCGGACCTCCAGCAACAAATCCTCGCCTGGCTCGAACCATAACCAACCAACCAACTAACCAACCAACCAACTAACCAACCAACCAACTAACCAACTAACCTTCCCCTCACCTCCTCCACCCGCGCGTACCCGTGCCGCGCCATATACTCGCGCAGTTCGTCACACACCTGCTGAAAGACCTCAATACCCCGATAGTAGACCGCGCTACCGATGCCGACGGCGGTCGCGCCCACCAGGAGCATCTCGACCGCATCCCGGCCGCTCGCCACACCGCCCACGGCCACCACCGGCACGTCCACTGCCCGGCAAATGTCGTACACGCAGCGCACGGCGATGGGGCGGATCGCCGGGCCGCTCAGGCCGCCGGTGGTGTGTGCCAGCACGGGTCGGCAGGTCTCGATGTCCACGATTAGCCCTGGTCCCAGGCTGTTGATCGCGGTGATGCCATCGGCGCCGGCCTCCACCACCGCCCTGGCGATCTCGACCACGTCGGTCACGTTGGGCGAGAGTTTCACCAGCACGGGGATGTCGGTGTTCTGCTTGACCCGGCGGGTGACCTGCGCGGCGACGTAGGGGTTGGCGGCGAACATCTGGCGGTAGCGGTCGTCAATGTTGGGGCAGGAGATGTTGACCTCGATCAGGTCCGGCTCGGCCTCGGAGATGAAGCGGGCGATGGTGCCAAAGTCATAGATGCTCTCGGCAAAGATGCTGGCGATGATCGGCACGCCCAGCGGGGCCAGTTGCTCCTTCGCGGCGCGGATCTCTTCGACCATCACCTCGACGCCGGGATTGGAGAGGCCCACGGCGTTGATCAGCCCTTGCCCCCAATCGAGCACCGTCGGGTTGTGGTGGCCGGAGCGCGGTTGGAGGCTACACGATTTGGTGGTAATTGCCCCGGCGCCGGCGTGCACCACGCGCACCATGACCTCGTGGCTCAGCCCCAGGATGCCGGAGGCCAGCACCGTGGGATTGGGCAATCGCACACCGCAGAGGGTGGTGGAAAGGTCAATCTCGCTCAATGGTTAGTTGGTTCGCTGACTCGCTGACTCGCTGACTCGCTGCCTCGCTGCCTCTTGAGGTAGGCCAGGACCTCGTCGTATTGCGCGGGGGTGATGCGGCCCGAATCGTGTAGCGTATCCAGGATTTCGGTAAGGCGGAGGATGGCGTGGAGGCGGTAGCCGCGTCGGGCGAGGTCGTCGGCGCCCCCTTGCTTGCGGTCAATCAGCACCAACACGTCCCGCACCTTCAGCCCCGCTTCCTCCAGCGGCGCGATGGCCTCCAGTTTGCTGTCGCCGCGCGTGATCAGATCGTCCACCAGCAGCACCGTCTCCCCTGTGTTGAAAACCCCCTCGATGGCGCGGCGTGTGCCGTGTTGCTTGACCTCCAGGCGCGGGTAGATCAGCGGGCGCTCCATCTCCAGGGCCAGCGCCGTGCCGATGGGCAGGCCTGCGTAAGGGATAGCGGCGATGCGATCGAAGGGAATCTCGCGGGCCACGTCGGCCATGGCCTGGGCCACCTTGCGCAACAGTTGTGGATCGCTCACCAATAGCCGCAGGTCAATATAGATCGGCGAGGTAAGGCCGGATTTGAGCGTGAACGTGCCGAATTGGATGCAGCCGGCGTCGAAGAGGTGGTTGGGCAGGGGCGACGCATCCCTCCGGCCTTTCATGGTTGTCGGAGATTGATTTGCCGGATGCGTCGCCCGTACAGATTGGGTCGTCATCTTGCCTCCCGGAGTTGATTGATGCGATCGCGCAGGGCGAGGGCGGCGGCGCGGGCAGCCTGGGCGAAATCGGGCCCCGACGAGGCGTAGAGGATCTCGCGCGAGGAGTTGATGACCGGGCCGAGACCGCCGGCGGTCGGGCCGTGGGCGACGGCAGCCTCGGCGCTGCCTCCCTGTGCACCGACGCCGGGGATGAGGAAGGGCAGGGTGGGGGCCAGTTCGCGCAGGCGCGCCAGTTCGTGCGGATACGTCGCGCCGACGACCAGGCCGCACGCGCCGGGATTCTCTGCGTCCCATTGCACGGCCAGCCGCGCGATCTCTTCGTACAGCGGATGATCGCCCACAAGCCGATCTTGCACGTCGGGAGCGGAGGGGTTCGAGGTGCGCGCGAGCAGGAAAGCGCCGTGCCCGGCGTCGGCGATGAACGGGCGCACGCCGTCCAGTCCCAGGTAGGGGTTGACGGTCACCCCGTCCGCGCCGATGACCTCGAAGGCGAAGCGGGCGTAGGCGGCAGCGGTGTGGCCGATGTCGTTGAACTTGGCGTCGAGGATCACCGGGATGGGATCGGGGATCGCCGCGACGACGGTCTGGAGCGCGCACAGGCCATCCGGCCCCTCCGTCAGCCAGAAGGCCAGATTCGGCTTGAAGGCGCAGACCAGGTCGGCGGTGGCTTCGACGATGGCGCAGCCGAACGTCAACAGCGGGTTCTCGGTGTCGCGTACTGCCTCGGGCAGTCTCTCCATCACCGGGTCCAGACCGACACAGAGCCAGGAGTGGTTCGTGTGTTGGGCCGTTCTTAATATAGCCAGGAAGGTCATCATGAGGTCTCCTGTTGGTTCGTTGGTTTGTTAGTTTGTTAGTTGGTTAGTTGGTTAGTTGGTTGGCTATTCTTCGATGGTGATTTCGTAGGTTGCGGAAGGTTCTTTGAGGGGGCGGGAACGTTGGAAGCTGATGTAACTGTTGATGTCTTTGGCGAGTTGGGTGAGTTCGGCTGTCCAGCGCTCGAATTGTTGTTGGGTGATCAGGGTGCGATTCAGAGCGCGGCGTAGCCAATAGCGGGTCTCTCTGAGTGAGCCACGAGCATAGTACAGGAAGCGGATCACATCGCCGGGGTGGAAACGTCCGCTGCTCTCCGCAATGTTGGCGCCGATAGAGTCGGCGGCGCAGGTCAGTTGTCTGCCAACGGTGTCTCGTGCAAATGGCTCCCAGGAGATCACAGCGTTCCATACCTCATCGGCCAACTGCTCCGCCCGCTCATACATCCGCGATTCCTCAATATCCTGGTACGGCATACCCCCCTCCTCAAAAACCAACTAACCAACCATCCAACTAACCAACTAACCAACTACCAAACCCAACAACCCCATCCTCACCCACACCCCATTCTCCGCCTGGCGGAAGTACGCTGCGTTGGGGAGTGCATCCACATCGGTGGCGATTTCATCCACGCGGGGCAATGGGTGCATCACCGTGATGTCGGGATTCGTGCGCTCGATCAGGGCGCGATCCACCACGTAACTTCCCTTCAGCCGCTCGTACTCGGCGGGGTCGGCAAATCGCTCGCGCTGGATGCGGGTGACGTAAAGCACGTCGCTGGCCGCCATCGCTGCGGCCAGGTCCTCCGTCTCTTCCACGGCAAGCCCCGCCTGACGCAGTTCCGCGACGATCTCGCCGGGCATCGCCAGCACCTGAGGGGAAGCCAGGTTCAGCGTGACGTCCCAGTGGGCCAGCGCGCGGGCGAGCGAGTGGACGGTGCGCCCGTGCTTGAGATCGCCGGCCAGGCAGATGCGCAGCCCGTCAATCCGCCCGCGCTCGCGCTGAATGGTATAGAGGTCGAGGAGCGCCTGGGTGGGGTGCTCGCCTGTGCCGTCGCCGGCGTTGATCACCGGCACTGTGGCGCCGGCGGCGGCCTCCTGCGCCGAACCGACCGCCGGGTGGCGCTGCACGATCACGTCGGCGTAGCCGGAGACGACGCGCGCGGCGTCGGACAGTGTCTCACCCTTCGCGGCGGAGGAACTCTTCATCGCCTCGGCGACGGAAATTACGCCGCCGCCCAGCCGGAGCATCGCCGACTCGAAACTGAGCCGCGTGCGGGTGCTCGGCTCGTAGAACAGTGTGGCGAGGATACGGCCATCCAGCACGTTCAATCTGGGCGTCTGCTTGCACTGCGCTTCGAAGTGAGCGGCCTGTTCCAGGATGAGCAGAATTTCCTCTTTGGTGAGGTCGCTGATGGCAAGAATGTCACGTCCTTTCAGCGGATTGGACATTGGGCCTCCTGTCGTGAGACATAAAAAGACCTTTGGGCAGAGGCCCAAAGGTCAAAAATGGCCGACGGGGATCAATACCCCTGGCGTATGGTTTGGGGTTGGCTGCTCGCCATTGTCCGAACATCGAGTGCGAGTATACCGCAATTAGCGGCGGGTGTCAAGTTGGGGTAATTGTGGTATACTGTAAGAGATGGTTCATAAGTGGGGCAGGCTTTCCAGCCTGCCGACAGCCTGGAAAGGCTGTCCCACATCGGCTTTGCGCCCGTCGAAAAGCCTCCGTCTGCCGATTCGCATAGTCATTATCTGTTTGGCATCAGTCCCTGTTTACTAGTTCTCTTTGAGAACTGAGCAGGCTACACGAAAAACTATTGTTGCAAGAGGAGACCCTATGAAAACCATGCGTCTTCATGGACTGCGAGATATGCGTCTCGATGAAGTCCCGAAACCTGAACCAGGCCCTGGTGAAGTGCTGATCCGCGTTCGCGCAGTTGGTGTGTGTGGGTCGGATGTGCATTACTACCTGGATGGTCATATCGGCACCGCAAAGGCCACTTTCCCCTTCACCTTGGGGCACGAGTTCGCCGGCGAAATCGTGGCACTGGGCCCCGGTGTGGAAGGGCTGGCGGTCGGAACGCGAGTGGCGGTAGACCCGGCCATTCCCTGTGGGCATTGCGAGACTTGCCTGGACGGTAATCCCAATTGCTGTCCCTCCGTGCGCTTTCCGGGCTCCCCTCCCTACGAGGGGGCGTTGAGTGAGTTCTACGTTCACCCTGCACACCTCTGCATTCCGCTGCCCGACGCACTCGGTTTTGATGACGGAGTGATGTTGGAACCGCTGGGGGTAGTCGTGCATGCCCTGACCCTGGCCAAGATTCGCCCTGGCGACATAGTTGCCATACTGGGTGCCGGCCCGATTGGAATGCTTGCGCTCCAGTTGGCCTCGCGCACGGCGGGTGCCGTCTACGTGACCGAACCGGTTGTGGAGCGCCGGGCGATGGCTGTGACCCTGGGGGCCACCGCCGTCTGCGATCCGACGGCCGAGGATCCGGTCGCTTGGCTGCTCCAACAGACCTGCGGGCGTGGCGCCGATATCGTGATCGAGGCGGCTTGGGGCGAGGAGACAGTGGACCAGGCGGTATACATGGCGCGGCCTGCCGGCAAGGTAGTCCTGGTGGGCATCCCACGCGAGGATAAGGTCACATTCTCTGCAAGCGAGGCCCGCCGCAAGGGGCTTTCGGTCCTGCTATCGCGTCGGATGAAGTTCGTCTACCCGCGTGCTATCGCGCTGGTCGAGCGAGGGTTGGTAGACATACGTCGGCTCATCACTCATCGCTTCCCATTGGAGCGGGCAGGGGAGGCATTCGACCTGGTTTCTTCTCTGCGAGACGGCGTGGTCAAGGTGCTCATCGAGATCTGACAGCGCGACAGGCGATGCAACCGCATCAGGTGTAATGGAATCTCTTGCCCTTTGCACTGCTTCATGGTATACTGTAGTGTACAGATATTCAGTATAAACTGAAATGCAGACAGAGGAGATTCCAGTGGGATTGGAAACCACCTTGCAAGTACGCAGCCGGGGTGTACTCACGCTGCCCATCGAGTTGCGGCAGAAATACAACATCGAGGAAGGGGATACATTCCGTCTGGTGGACCTGGATGGCATCTTTGTGCTCACGCCGATGGCGCCGATCGTGCCGGAACTGGCACGCGAGATCGAGCGCCTGCGCCTGGATGCCGGTTTGAGCATCAAGGAACTCTTGGACGGTCTGCGGCAGGAGCGCGAGCGCTACTACCAGGAACGGCATGCAGCCGCCGGATAAGCCGCGCGTTTTCATAGACGCCGATGTGCTCTTCGCGGGTGCTGCTGCTCCGACTGAGCACGGCGCGAGCCTGGTCATTCTGCGCATGGCGGAGATCACGTTGATCGAAGCCGTTACTTCTGAACAGGCCATCGCCGAGGTGGAGCGTAACCTGTCGGCCAAAATGCCCGCTGCCCTGCCGACGTTCCGCCTGTTGGTGGCGCGTTGCCTGCGCGTCGTTTCTGATCCCGGTCCAGAGGAGCTGTCGTCGCACACCGGGGCTGCCGACCCCGAGGATCTGCCGATCCTGGTGGCTGCCTTGCGTGAGGGTTGTCCCTGGCTGGTGACCTTCAACGTGCGTGATTACGGGCCGGGACCCCCTGACGTGACGGTTTTGCCGCCGGGCGATTTCGTGCAGCACATCCGCTATCTGTTGGCGTCCCTGGCGCTCAAACCGGGTAGCGCCCCTTACGGCAAATAGCGGCCCGGAAAGACCTTTGGAGGTGCTTGATGGCAGCAGAGAACATCATTGTCCGTCAGAACCACGACTTTGAAATCCAAATCCTGGCTCCACCCCCGGAGGCGGAGGAGGCCGGGCATTTGCATCCGGTCGGCGACATTTATCAACTGACACCCTACGGGATGTTGCTGGCTGCGCTGGGTTCGTGCACCGCCATCGTCCTGCATACCTATGCGCAGTATCATGACGTGCCGCTGCACGAGGTCGAACTGCATCTCAAGTATGACCGCGTCTTTGCCGAGGACTGCAAGAACTGTGAGGCCATTGGGGCATACACCGAGCAGATCGAGGAGGAGATCGTGCTGATTGGCGATCTCACCTCAGAGGAGCGTAAACGGCTGCTGGTGATTTCCCGTCAGTGTCCGATCCACAAGATGCTGGCGCGCGGGATCGAGGTGCGGTCGCACCTGGCAGAAGCGCTGGTGGAGGAACAAGGAGGCTGATGATGGCCGAACAGGTCGGGGTGGGGCAGGTGGCGCCGGATTTCGCACTGACCGATGTGCGGGGCCGCACCGTGCGCCTTTCGGATTACAGGGGTCAGAAGAACGTTGTGCTCGTATTCACGCGCGGCTTTATGTGACCGTACTGCCGCGCGCACCTTGCGCAGTTGCGTGAGGATTATGCCCGGTTCGTCGAGCGCGACGCGGAAATCCTCGTCATCGGCCCCGAAGGCCCGCGCCGCTTCAAGCAGGTGTGGGAGGAGCAGGGCTACCCCTTCGTGGGCTTTGCCGATTACCGCCACGAGGTTGCCGACCGCTACGGGCAGGAGATCAACCTGCTCAAATTGGGGCGCATGCCCGCGCTGCTGATCGTAGATAAGCAGGGCGTGATCCGCTTTGCCCACTTTGGCGACAATATGGCCGATATTCCCAGGAACGCCGATGTCTTGGCGTTGCTGGAGCAAATGAATCAGGAGTGATGATACGATGGCTAAAGTAAAGATGGTTCCCGGTGAGTGGGGCTCGCTTCAGACTGCGCAGCCCCTGTCTGAAGAGCAGATTGAGGTAAAGGCGCGCGAGTTGCTGGCGCAGATGACGCTGGACGAAAAGATCGGGCAGATGTCGGGTGATACGCCGCGAATGCCCGGCATGATCGAAATGATGCGGGCCTACAACATCCGTCCTCTGCCGGCGGGTGAGAATCTGCGCCTGGGCATCCCCGGCATCCGTTTCAGCGACGGGCCGCGCGGCGTGGTCATGAACCACTCGACCTGTTTCCCGGTGAGCATGGCGCGCGGGGCGACGTGGTCGCCCGAACTCGAAGCGCGGGTAGGAGACGCCATTGGCGTCGAGGCGCGCTCGCTAGGAGCCAATCTCTTTGCTGGAGTATGTATCAACCTGCTCCGTCACCCGGCGTGGGGGCGCGCACAAGAGACCTACGGTGACGACCCATTCTTGCTGGGCGAGATGGGAGCGGCGCTCGTCCGCGGCGCGCAACGTCACGTAATGGTCTGTGTCAAGCACTATGCCTGCAACAGTCTCGAGAACACCCGCCTCAGGCTGGACGTGCGCATCGCTGAGCGGACGCTGCGTGAGATGTACCTGCCGCATTTCAAGCGCTGCGTGGACGAGGGAGTGGCGGCGGTCATGAGCGCCTACAACAAAGTCAACGGCGAACACTGCGGCCACAACGCCCACCTCCTGCGCGACATCCTGAAAGGCGAGTGGGGGTTCACCGGCTTTGTCATGTCCGATTTTGTGTGGGGCATTCGCGATGCCCAATCCGCCGTGTTGGGCGGGTTGGACCTCGAGATGCCGTTTCGCTACCACTACCGGCGCCGGCTCAAGCGGCTGGTCGAGCGTGGCGAGGTGAAAGAGGCGTTGATTGACGAGGCGGTGTTGCGCATCCTGCGTCAAAAGATTCGATTTGCCCAGATCGGCGAGCCGGGGCGATATGGCCCTCACGCCGTTGTCTGCGATGCACACCGCGCGCTGGCGCGCGAGGTGGCGCAGAAGGGAATGGTGCTGCTCAAGAACGATCCCATCGGCCCGGCTGATAAACCCGTGCTGCCAATAGACCTTGCACAGGTCGGGCGGATCGTCCTCGTCGGTCAACTGGCGGTGGAGAAGAACATCGGCGACCACGGTAGCAGCATGGCGCGGCCGCCCTACGTCGTGACTCCGATGGAGGGTATCCGGGCAGCCGCGCAGAACGGCTGCGAGATCGTCTTCGAGCGTGGCCAACGTATCCAGAAGGCGGTTGAGGCAGCACGCGGCGCTGATGTTGTCATTGTTATCGCCGGGTACACTTACAAGGACGAGGGCGAGCGTGTCGGGCCACACCTGGGCGGCGATCGGGAATCGCTCACGCTGCACGCGCATGACGAGGCGCTGATCCAAGCCGTCGCCGCGGCCAATCCCCATACCGTCGTCGTGATGATGGGCGGGAGTGCGGTCATCACCGAGGCCTGGCGCGACGCGGTCCCGGCCATCCTGATGGCGTGGTATCCAGGTATGGAAGGAGGCCATGCCCTGGCCGATGTGCTGTTCGGTAAGGTCAATCCGAGCGGCAAATTGCCGTGCGTCTTTCCGCGCTCGGAGGATCACCTGCCTTTCTTTGATCGGACTGTCACGAGCATCGAGTATGGCTATTATCACGGCTATCGGCTGATGGACAAGGCGGGCCACACGCCTGCCTTCCCCTTCGGCTTCGGGCTGAGCTACACAACCTACGAGTACAAGAACCTGCGTTTGGAGCAGGACGAGATCGCCGCCGATGGCGTGCTACACGCAAGCGTAGAGATTACGAACACGGGACGGCGGATGGGAGAAGAAGTCGCGCAGTTGTATATCGGCTACGAAGGCTCGGCGATGGAGCGGCCGCTGAAAGAACTGAAAGGCTTTGCCCGCGTACGCCTGGAGCCGGGAGAGACGAAGCGGGTCGAGTTTGCTGTGCCCGGCGAGCAACTGGCCTACTATGACGAGGAGCGCCCAGGCTGGGTTATCGAGCCGATCACGTACAACGTCTACGTGGGGCCATCTTCTGCGGCCACTCTGTTGCACAGTCAGTTTCACGTTAGAAAGTAAGAGGGTGCGATGAGCAACCTATCGAGAATGAACACGCCCATCTTTTGGGCCGAGGGCCATCCCGGCCGCCTGTCGGCTGAAGGGTGGAAGGTCGAAATCGGCGGCCTGGTCGAGCAACCGCTCACGCTGACCTACGCCGAGATTCTGGCCCTGCCCAAATCGGTCGCCGACGCGCGGCTGACCTCGGTCTCCGGCTGGACGGTGCGCGGCAAGTGGGGTGGGGTGCGCTTGAGCGACCTGCTACCGCTGGCGCGACCCAGGCCGGAAGCGGCGCACGTCCAGTTTATCTCCTACCGGAGCATCTACACGACCTGCATCCCATTGCAAGTCGCTCTGCAGGAGCGCACCCTGCTCGCTTACGAGTTCGACGGCGAGCCACTAGAAGAGGACTATGGCGGGCCGGTGCGTATCTTCTGCCCTTATCTCTGGGGCTACAAGTCGGCCAAGAGCGTGGTGGGGATCCGGCTGGTCGAGCGTTCGATCCCCGGCTACTGGGAGGTGCGTGGCTATCCCGATCACGCGCTCATCAAGAGCCGGCGCCTGCTCGACGTCAACTCGGGCCGCGAGCGGCGTATCCCCGATGGTGAGGTGATCGAATTTCTGGATTGACTTCCATTCGCGTACTGGGAATCGCCGGCAGCCCGCGACGACATGGGAACACCGAGACGCTTCTGGATCGCTTCCTGGCAGGAGCGGAGAACGTCGGTGGGACGGTGGAAAAGATCGTGGCAGCGCGGCTACAAATTGCCGGCTGCATTGCCTGCGATGGCTGCTGGCGCGACGGCCATTGCGTGGTGCAGGACGATTTCCGGGCAGTGTACGCCAGCCTCGTCATTGCCGACGTGATCGCATTGGCGGCGCCGCTCTTTTTCTGGAACCTGCCTGCGCAGGTCAAGGCGCTGGTAGATCGCACGCAGTGCCAGTGGGCGCGGCGGGTCGTGCTCAAAAGGCCGTTGGCTCCTACTCCCGCCGGTCACATCCGGAGGCGCGGGGTGTTCATCTGTGTGGGCGGTGACTCGCGCGCGCATTTCGACGGCGTGTGTCTGACGGTGAGGGATTTCTTTCGCGTGAACGAGGCGGATTATTGGGGCGAACTGCTCTACACCGGCGTGGATGCCGCTGGCGAGATCGAGCGTCACCCCACGGCACTGCAGGAGGCGTTCGACCTGGGGCGCCGGGCGGTGGAAGAGCCCTGGCCCACTCCTCTTCGTCCGGAGGGTACCTGATGCTTTGCGCACGGAGCAGAATCGTGTAGAATAACGCCGCTCGAATAGCACTTCTCCGACCCATTCTCGCCTAACGGCGCGGGCCTATGGGAGATGGGCGATAGGGTGTGGCGGGAAACGGCCACACCTCCCGTGTTTGGAAAGGAGAAGGACGGCGCCATGGCTCAACGGCGTCCATCCTTTCCGGGGGGACGCCGGTTTTGTTGCTGTTGTAAGGTGCACGTTACCGCTTGGGACCTCGAGTATCTGCGCGATGGAAGATATCTGGCGCGGCCTGATTCAGGCCATCCAATTGATCCTGTCCGGCGACCCGGCGCTGCTCGAAATCGTTGCGCTTTCGCTCAGGGTTTCGGGCACGGCGCTCCTGTTCAGCACCCTCGTCGGCGTGCCATTGGGCGCGATCCTGGGGTTGCGGCGCTTTATCGGGCGGCGGCTGGTCGTGACGTTGCTCTACACCGGCATGGGCTTTCCACCGGTCGTCGTCGGGCTGTTCGTCTACCTGGTGCTCTCGCGCAGCGGGCCGTTGGGGCAATTGAACTCGCCGCTGATCCCTGCACTGTTCACCCCAGGAGCGATGGTCGTGGCGCAATGCATCATCTCCTTCCCGCTCGTCGCCGGGTTCACAATGGCTGCGGTGATGGGCGTGGATCCGCAGTTGCGCCAGCAGGTGCAGGCGCTGGGTGCCACTGCCTGGCAGAGCGTTTGGGCGGTGCTGACCGAGGCGCGGGGTGGGGTGGTCGTCTCGATCATCGCCGGATTCGGCAGCATCATCTCCGAGGTCGGTGCCGTGATGCTGGTCGGCGGCAACATCGAGGGCCGCACGCGTGTGCTGACCACGGCCATCGTGCTCGAAACGCGCAAGGGAAACTTTGATCTGGCTATCGCCATCGGCATTGTTTTACTGGCGCTATCGTTCATCACCAACCTGGCGTTTCTCTATTTGCAGGGAAGGACGTTCGAGGAATGATGCCGGTCGAGTTCGCAGATCCGCAGGAATCGGTCTATCACCTGCATGGTGTGACCAAGACGTATAACGGTCGCTGTGTTTTGGACGTGGAAGCGCTGGAGATTCGCCAGGGCGAGATTTTCGCGGTGGTGGGCCCCAGTGGAGCGGGCAAAAGCACCCTGCTCCGGCTGCTCAACTTTCTGGAAGCGCCGACAGATGGTGTAATTCATTTCCTGGGCAGAACGTTCAGCGCCGAGAAACCGATGCCGCTCGATCTGCGCCGTCGCGTGACGACCGTGTTTCAGCGTCCCATCCTGCTCAACCGCAGCGTGTGGGATAACGTGGCCTATGGATTGCGGCTGCGCGGCGAGCGTCACGTGAGAGAGCGAGTGCAGGCAACGCTGGAGCATGTTGGACTGAATGGGCTGGCGTCGCAGCGGGCGCGCACGCTTTCGGGCGGCGAGGCACAGCGTGTGGCGCTGGCGCGCGCGATGGTGTTGCAGCCCGACGTGCTGCTGTTGGATGAGCCGACCGCCAACCTCGACCCGTACAACGTCAGGCTCATCGAGGAGAGCATCCAGACGTTCAACCGCGAGCGCGGGACAACACTGGTATTGGTGACGCACAACGTCTTTCAGGCCCGGCGGCTGGCGCACCGTGTCGCTTTGCTTCTGGAAGGCCGCATCGTCGAGGTAGCCGATGTGGAAACCTTCTTCGAGTCGCCCACCGATTCACGCACCGCGGCGTTCGTCCGGGGAGAGATGGTGTATTGATACGCAATACGCAATACGCAATATGGTGCGCCGCCTCTGTTCTTTTGGCGCTGGTGATCGGCTGTACGCCTCAGCCGCAGACGCTCATCCTGGCAACCACGACCAGTACCCAGGATTCCGGTCTGCTCGATTATATCCTCCGCGATTTCGAGGCGCAGTACGGCGTAGATGTGCAGGTGATCGCCGTCGGCACCGGCCAGGCCATCGAGTTGGGTGAGAATGGCGACGCCGACGTACTGCTGGTCCACGCGCCCGCCGAGGAGGAGCGGTTTATGGCAGCGGGCCACGGCGTGCGCCGCGAAAACGTGATGGTCAACGATTTCGTCATCGTGGGGCCTGCGGACGACCCGGCCGGTATCTGGGGAATGGCCTCGGCTGCCGGGGCATTCGCCCAACTTGTAGCGACCCAATCCACCTTCATTTCGCGCGGCGACGACTCGGGCACGCACGTCAAAGAGCAGGCAATCTGGGCTGCAGCCGGGCTCGAGCCCTCCGGCGATTGGTACGTCTCCGCCGGGCAGGGCATGGGCGAGGTGCTGACGATGGCGAACGAACAGCAGGCCTACACGCTTAGCGACCGTGCTACCTATCTGGCACACACGCCGGAAGGAATCGAACTGGTGATCCTGGTCGAGGGCGATTCAATCCTGCTCAACCCTTACAGCGTCATCGCCGTCAATCCCGATAAAGGGCCGCAGATTCACGCCGGATTGGCGAACAAATTCATTGACTGGGTAATCTCGCTACCCACGCAGGAAAAGATCGCCCGATTTGGAGTGGAGCAGTTCGGCCGGTCGCTTTTCACGCCCGATTCGCCGGCCTGGTGGGCGGTACATCGTTAATCCTCCCCAAGCAACCACCCGTATCCCTGAACATCGAGATTTGTAAGCCCCAGGTCTTTTGCCTTTTGGACGACCTTTTGATACTCTTCGCGGGTTATTCTCCTGGAGATTTCCGGATAATCGAACGCTCGATGAGCCGGGGTGTACTGCGCCATGATATTGACATACGTATCTTTGGGCAGATTCCCGGCTATCCACTCCATGACCTGTTCCGAACCGCCTACATCGTTGGGCATGACCAGATGCCGGATCATCAGCCCTCTTTGCATAATGCCCGCCGCCGTAGGTTTTGCCACGCCAACCTGACGGTTCATCTCGAGGATTGCCGCCCGTGTGATCTCGGGATAATTCTTTGCTCCAGCAGAAAACTTGGCCGACATTTCGCCATCCCAGTATTTGAAATCGGGCAGGTAAATATCAACGATCCCGTCGAGGAGCGTGAGCACTTCGGCGAGTTCCCAGCCGCTGGTGTTGTAAACGATCGGAAGTCGCAGGCCGCGCGCGGCTGCCAGGTCCATCGCCTTGAGGATGTGGGGGGAATAGTGTGTTGGGGTGACGACATTGATGTTATGACAGCCGTCTTCCTGTAGCCGCAGCATCATTTCGGCCAATTCATCAATGTTTGTTTCATAGCCTCTGCCGAGGTGGCTGATGGTCCAGTTCTGGCAAAAGACGCACCGCAGATTGCAATGAGTGAAAAAGATCGTCCCTGAACCACCCCTTCCAACCAGCGGTCTTTCTTCGCCAAAGTGTGCATGGTACGACGAAACGACGAGCGTGGCGCCGGGGGCTCGACAGAATCCGATCATGCCATCGAGACGACTTGCCCCGCATTTCCTCGGACAGAGTTGGCAACTCTCCATCATAGCCCAGAGTTCTTCCGCCCGCTTTTCCAGTTCGCCCGTCCGGTAAAGTTCCAGATACGCCGGTTCGAAATCGGCGGCGGACTTGACCGGTGTTGTTGGGATCGGTGTTGGGACTTGGGTCTCTGTCTCGGGACTTGGTTCTGTCTTGGCGCAACCGGGGAAAATGGATGACATCCCAATCAGAAAACAGAACCTGGCCGCGTTTTTCAGGAATTCTCTTCGCGAAAGTTTTTCAAGAAAACCGTCCATTTTGCTTACTCCTTTCGGGTACCGATTGGGGCTGTATGGTTATGATACCCAAGTTTGACAGAACTGGTGTTCTAATTCTAACAGACAACTTGACAACCTGACGGAAGCGCGGTATTCAAGACATCAATCTCCAACCACGACGAGGTGAGACGATGTCCCGGATGCTGCT
>DAOUBA010000230.1:0-2702 GCA_034432855.1 Anaerolineae bacterium
CTTTCACCATCCCAGGAACGTCAAGCCGGGTTTTCGCACTTGGGGACCTGACTACGGTACCCTCTGGGAATACCAACGGCCTGCTGTCGGCACGAGTAACCTCTGACCGGAACCTGGCAGGTGTAGCGAATATCTGGACTGCGGCTTACTATGGCGAGTTCAGCAATTACAATGCCTACGTGTCCGGCTCTACGACGGTTGTATATGCGCCGGCTTTGTACAAAAACTACTATGGTTTTGTGAGTGCGTTGACCGTCCAGAATATAGGTACAGGAAATGCCAACATACGGGTCACCTACTCCAATGGCGTGACGGAAACGAAAACCCTGCTTCCTTTCCAGGCCGTTGAGTATTACCAACCCAACAACCCGAATCTTCCTGCCGGCAATGTCAACGGTGTCTTCTCGGCCAAGGTCGAGTCCTTGGACGGCGCGCCGATCGTAGTTTTGGTCAACGTCGAGGACAAGACCAAGGGCTTGCTGGCCTCCTACAACGGGCCAAGCATGGCTACTACATCAGTCAATTGCCCTGTCGTGCTGAAGGCGTTCTATGACTGGTTCAGCGCCCAGACCGTGCAGAACGTGGGTACGGCACCCACCAATATCACGATCACCTACGCCACCGGCCAAAGCAAGACCTTCACGGGTGTTCCGGCCAACGGGACGGTCAACATCATCGAGTTGGCAGGTGCCGGGTCGGTGTTGCCAGATTCGTCCTCCGTGTCGGCGGTGATCACGTCGAGTGGGCAGCCTATCGTGACGGTTGTACAGGAGAATAGCGAGATCCGTTACGCCTCCACGCCAGGTGATTACCTATTGGCTTATACATGCATCGCTAGGTAGCCTGACAACTTGCTCGTGTTGTGTGCTGAAGAAGCCATCGTCATCCGATGGCTTCTTCGGTTTTTTTCCTTATCAGGAGGCTCAACGTGAGACAGAGACTTAGACTCGTGGTGTTATTTTTGGTTGGAGTAATTTGCTTGGCCGGTTGTACGAGTAGAGGGCCTGGCCCAGATGTCTCTCCCTTGCTCTCGCCACAGGTCACGCCGGTCGTTGGCGTCCAATTGCCGGATGACGGGCGTGGAGAGACCGCACGTGCGGCGTATCCCATAGCCGAGGTTGAGGCCAAACGCTGGAACAGTGCGGCCATACTGTATCAAATCCCTGTCACCCGAATCATGGAAACCAATCTGGGTCTCCCTTCAAGCACACCGGGCTGGTATTTCATGTTCAAAGTGCCCGATAGCCCTCTCGAATACTATGTCAAAATCGTTAGAGGGCGCGTGTCTGGAGTGACGGAAGCCCAACCTATTTTGATCGAGGAACTGCCGTATGAATATCTGCCGATTGACCTGCGGGCGCTGACTCTCGACAGTGACGACGCATTGCAGTTATTCATGGAGCATGGAGGCGCGGAATATGTCGCTGCTCATCCCGGATTGCAGTTGGACTACCGCCTTGTTCATCTGGATGGGCAGGATCATCCGGTCTGGAGCCTGTTTGACGTATCTGATGTGAACCAGCCCCCCTTGTTTAACGTGGATGCAGTGACTGGCGAGGTTGTAGGAGATCCGTTCTCTCAATATCAATAACCAGTCTGCCGGTTTGCCTTTGCCAATATGCTCCAGTCGCTACCGCAAGCCGATCCACATTCTGGACTGCAGGGGTTGACCAAATGCTCGATCTGGGTCAAGTGTGGATTCCTTGAAGTTCTTGCAATTGCATGCTCGTCGGTGCCAAAGTGAGATAGCCGATGGCTATCTCACTTTTGCATTCACTGCGTCCTGAGACCGGCGTACTGCCGCTGGACAAGCCTTCCCCCATGATGGCATAATTACCCCCGGCTGAAGGCCCACAAACTCCATCGCGGAGATTCAATGATCGAAGGCGTCCATCTTCCTTGCCCCACATATTCCGCCAGACACAAACAACAAACACAGCCGCCGATCCGCTCGGACGGCGGCTGTGGTCTTTTGCCCGTAGCCTGCTCGCCTCAGGGTTCCCTCACCAATAGCCCCGCACCGTCTCTCAGCGCCCCGTCTTCACCCACACCTGCACCCCATCGCTGATGATCTCCACCGCGCCGTGTCTGTCGGTGCGGTAGACGGGAACGTCCTTCAGCCGCTCCAGCACCCCGGAGCACGGATGACCGAAACGATTGTCTGCCCCCACGCTGAGGACGGCAACCTGCGGAGAGACCGCCTCCAGGAACCCGACCGTGGTCGCATCGCAACTCCCGTGGTGCGCCACCTTCAGCACTGTGCTCCTCAACGGCGCCCCTCCCGCCATCAACTGCCGCTCGACCTCCGCTCCGGCATCGCCCATCAGCAACACCGACGTCTGGCCGTAGGTCAATCGCGTCACAATCGAGTTGTCGTTGGCGCTTCCGCCCGTCCATTCTGCCCCCGGCCATAGCACGGCCATCTCTACCCCCTCGTCGAGCGTCAGGCGCAGGCCCGCCTCCCCGGAATAGACCACAGCCCCCTCGCGTCCGACCAGTTCCAGCCAGCGATCGTAGGTCGCGGCATTCGACGCCATCTCACGAAAGACGATCATGTCCACCCGATAGCGCTCCAACACCGCCAGCAGCCCCGTGAGATGATCGGATTCGGGATGTGTGAGCACCACTACGTCGAGCGTGCGATCCCAGAACGGCATCCGGCGACCCAGTTGGGAGAGGAGCGCCGTCTCGCCCGGCCCGCC
>DAOUBA010000231.1:0-3660 GCA_034432855.1 Anaerolineae bacterium
CTTCCAGGACTACCTGTGCTTTGAACTCAGGTGTAAATACTCTTCGCTTGGCCATAGCATTTTCCCCCTTCCATACAGATTCTACTTGAACTATGGTACCTGTCCAGTTTTTGGGGGTCACTACACTCCCCCTTCGCTTCGCTCAGGGTCGCTCCGCGTGCGGCTGATGCGCGAGTCGTTGGGCCGCTTGCATGTTTCAAGGTCTCGCGGCTCACAATCGAACAACATGAACAACATAACAAAATGAAAGGAGCCAAAAGATGATACGATCACTCAAGTTCATTGGTAGCATACTTGTCTTGCTGGCAACCATCGCTCTGATAGTCAGACTGCTTGCATTAGCAGATGCTTCCTCTGCAATGACAAAAGTAGGCCAATCCCCATTAGCCACTCCATCCCTCCCAACCTGCAACGCTCCCTGGCCCACTCCTCCTGCCCTGGCTTGTCCCTGGCTGCCTACCCCTTCTCCGCAACCAACATCGCCATTCCCAACGCCAACTCCATGGGAGCCGCCAATGCCGCCAGTGCAAACACCAACTCCATTGCCTCTCGTGCCCGCAGCGAGAAATCCGGCCGGTACCCTGGCGTACCGGGGTAATTCGTTCCAAGGACGCAGCGTTGACGGACGTGGCAGCGTAGCACAGGTTGCTCAAAGACTGGATCTTCAGCCGCCTGTAGAAGTGGCGCCGGGCTATGACTACTTTGCCCACTTCGACCGCCTCGTTCCCGCGCCTCGAGGCAAGCACGCTGCGGCTGTCGCTGCGGTCGAGGCAGGGGATGTTGTAGACATTGTTGACCTGGAAACGAGTCAATCCAGATGGCTTTACTGGTTGAATGCCGAAGGCGAGCCTGTCGGCGCAGAAGGGGTCTTCTATGGGTGGCATCCCAACGGCTACGAGTTCCTGTTCCGGGAGGACAATGCGCCTGACCGGGGGCTGTGGCTGGTGGATGCGCGTACAGGAGAACACCGGCTCGTTGCTCAACCATTGACGGTGGACGTTTCGGGAGCCGCGATTTCCCCCGATGGACAGCGCCTAGTCTACGCCACCAATACCTTTGACGTACACCAGATATGGGCGGCCAACGCCGATGGAAGCGAACCACGCTTGCTCCTGGAGAGTGATACGATCGTGTACGTGTTCTCCTGGTCGCCTGATGGACGCTATGTGCTCTACGTGGGCGAACCCAGTGCAACCAACGCTGATGGCAGCGGCCCATTGTGGGTGATGGATCGCGAAGGCCAAAATCGCAGATCGCTACGAGTACCATTTGTTTTTGGCTTTGGATTTGAACCGGTATGGTCACCGGTAGGGTATCAGGTGGCTGCCGTGGGTGCAACCGAAGAACCGGCCTCGTGTTGGCAAAGTGGTGATGCTTTTCTGTCTGACCCGCTTTGCCGGTATCGGGGCACCGGCGTATACGTGGAAACCGTGGGCGCTGGAAGGGCGCAGTTGGTAGCACGCAATGCCATTGACCCGGCTTGGTCGCCAGACGGATTACTGCTGGCCGTGTCGAGAATGGATGACCGAGAGCAAGTGGACATCTGGCTGGTGAATCGGGATGGCGCAGGATTACGCCGGGTGATGGATACGCCCGAGGTAGACCGTCGCCCAGTCTGGCTGACAAAGGAGGGAGCGAAATGAGACGGGTGTTTGGTCTTGTCCATAGTTCGGGCTTGTTGGCCCTGATTCTACTGGGGATGTTTATCTCGTCTTGCGGCCCATCTTCTGCCGGCGAAACATTTTCGCCGTTGTCGTCCCCTGTACCACTTGACACAATGCAGTCGCCGCTGGTCACACCGACGCCGCAGTCGACACTCACGCCTACGTGCAATCCGCCGTGGCCGACGCCGCCAGCAGAGGCTTGTCCCTGGCTGCCTTCACCTACACCGATGCCCACCTCTTCGATTCCTACACCGACGCCGTTCGTGCCGCCCACGCCGCCAGCGCAGACGCCAACCCCTTTGTCGTTGCCTCAGGCAGCGGGTTCACCGGCGGGAGAGATATTATTTGCAGCGTTCTTCGCGCCGGGGAGTGTGCCTGCAGAGCCCCAAGTGCTCCGTGTGCCGATTGGTGAACAGGGCCAACCTGTCGGTTCTCCTTCTCCGTTCACCTGGACACCGCTCGGCGATAACCTGATGACAGTGGGACGACTGAGTGTCTCTCCCAGTGGCGCATACCTGGCCAGCATCTACGACACCGAAGTAGGTGAGTTGGTCGTTGTCGTCGATCTGGCAGCGGCACAGGAAACGGCCGACATTTACGGAGGGCAGTTCTTTGGTTGGCATCCCAACGGGCACGAGTTTCTGTTCGAGCAAAGTTCGGAGACCAATCCAGGGTTGTGGCTGGTCGAAGCCAGCACGGGCGAGTATCGCCTGTTGGCCCAGCCTGCCGAGTTGGGTTACGCGAACATTTCCGGCGCAGCGATTTCGCCGGATGGGCAAGTATTGGCTTACAGCGTCAGCGGGTCAGGCGTCGCGCAGGTCTGGATGGCCAACGCTGATGGCAGCGCGCCGCGCTTGGTGAGTAATGCTTCGGTTGTCTTTTCGTGGTCGCCCGATGGACGTTATCTGCTCTATACTGGCGAACCTGGCGCAGTTGGTGTCTCCCCGTGGGTGATGGATCGGGACGCTCAGAACTACCGTCCGCTCGATATGCAGCAGGAGCCGCTAGAGATTATCTGGGATCCGGTGTGGTCGCCCACGGGGCAATACGTAGCCGCTATAGGCAGTGATGCTTCTTATTGTCCGGAGAGAGGAATGGCGCCGCCTGCCGATCGCCTGTGTCCGTTCAGGGATAAGAGGGTCTACATAGAGGACATGGAAACAGGAGAGGTGTGGCTCGCCGCCCATGATGCCCTGGACCCCACCTGGTCGCCCGATGGCTCTATGCTGGCCGTGGCGAAGATGGACGAGAACGAACAGGTGGACATCTGGCTGGTGAATATTGGCGACCGCAGCCTACGCCAGGTTACTAACACGCCGGAGTTGGATCGCTACCCGCTTTGGTTGCGCTCGCAGCAATGATAGGAGGAAGTACTATGAAAGGCCTTTTATCCGACAGCCGCGCCTGGTTCGTGGTGGCGAGTGTGCTGGCGATCGGAGTAGGAATGTCGATCGCGCTTACGGGCCACGCTGCCGCACAGCCGGCCACGTTCCTGTCGCCGCTCGGCCCGCAACAGACAACGCCGTTTCTCAGCGTGCCCTACTATGGCGCGAAGCGTCTCACCGCTTATTTCGACCACGAGTTCCCCAATTATCAGATCAACAACCGCATTGTGCTCTACGATGGGCGAGTCATACCGTCTACCAACGGAGCATGTGCCTGGAATAACGCCGGGCAGGCCATCGGGTATTGTGCTCTGCCGGGTCAAGCGCCCTGTGTCTCATGTATTTTGTACGAGGGGCATAGCGGCAACGACTTCAGCCTGGACTACGAGCCGGTGCTTGCAGCGGCAGATGGAACGGTCACGACGGCCTGGTGGGACAACTGGAACGATCGCTATGCAGGATATGGGTTGCATCTCCGCATCTCTCATGGGTGCATCTCTGGAATTGTGAGCACACTTGTTCTGCCTGACTTGACAAAGAATACACCTCCGTGCAAAGTGGGGTCTATGCAGAGATTTCATACAGCATGGAGGTCTCCCAATGGAGTTTTG
>DAOUBA010000232.1:0-15182 GCA_034432855.1 Anaerolineae bacterium
CTTCCAGCTCTGCGCGTTGCGCTTCGGTGAGCTCAATGATCAAGGAATTCGGCATGTGTCACCTCCTACACAGTTCAAACCCGCCGAGGCCCTCCTGGTTACGGTATTTAATTCTTAAAGTTCATAATCGCCCGGCTGAGCAGAGCCAAGCCCGGTAAACCGGGCTGAAACCCGAGACGGAGCGCGGTTCACCGCGCTTGCACCTGGATGAGCCGGTGGATTCATCCACTGGCGGGCCGCTGAACGGCAGCAAGGCTCGCTTCCATTTCGTGCAAAACTTGCGCTAGTCCACTAGTCCTACACCCGCCACACGTCGCGTGTAGGACGGGTTGGCAACGCCTCCTACGGCGGGTTCTCAACCCGCCCTATGTGCGCAGCCGCACGCTCAACCCCGAGTGGCGCTCACGCACTTTGTCGTTACGCACGGCAATAGCAATCGCCTTGCGCGTCCCCACCAATACAACTAACTTTTTGGCCCGCGTGACCGCCGTGTAGAGCAGGTTGCGCTGGAGCATCAGGTAGTGCTGGGCCAGCACCGGCATCACCACCGCCGGATACTCGCTCCCCTGACTCTTGTGCACCGATACCGCAAAGGCGTGCACCAACTCGTCGGCTTCGCTCCAATCGTAGACCACCGGGCGGCCGTCAATGTTCACGGTGAGTCTCTGCTCCATCGTGTCAATTTCCGTCACTCGCCCGATGTCCCCGTTGTAGACCTCTTTGTCGTAGTTGTTGCGCACCTGCATCACCTTGTCGCCCACGCGAAAGACCCGTCCACCCAACTGCCGTTCGGCCTTGCGCGGAGAGGCCGGATTGAGCGTCTCTTGCAGGCGGGCATTGAGCGCGGCGACCCCGCACGCGCCGCGGTACATCGGCGCGAGCACCTGCACGTCGTCCAGCGGGTCCAGCCCGAATTTCTGCGGCACCCGCCGCCGGACAATGTCCACCAACAGGTCGGCAGCCACCTCTGGCTCTTCCTGCGAGAAGAAGTAGAAATCGCCGTACTCGTTGAGGATCGGCATCTGCCCCTTGTTGATGCGGTGGGCGTTGACGACGATGCCGCTGTCGGCGGCCTGGCGAAAGATCGTCTCCAGCCGCACGACTGCCGCGCGCCCGGAGGCGATGATGTCGCGCAGCACGTCACCTGCGCCGACCGACGGCAGTTGGTCCACGTCCCCGACGAAGAGCACGTGCGCCGCCGGGTCCACCGCCTTGAGCAGGTGGTGGGTCAGCAGCAGGTCGAGCATCGAGGCTTCGTCCACGATCAGGCAATCCACGCCCAGCGGGTTCTGTTCGTTACGGCGGAAACCTTCCTGAGGGGAGTATTCCAGCAACCGATGGATCGTCTTGGCGGGGCGGTCGGTGGCCTCGGAGAGGCGTTTAGCGGCGCGGCCGGTGGGGGCGCAGAGCGTGTAGCGGCCGCCCAGTGCCTCCAGCGCGCCGATGACCGTGCGCACGGTGACGGTCTTGCCGGTGCCGGGACCGCCGGTAAGTACCGTCACCTTGTGAGTGAGCGCCGCTCGAACGGCCTCCCGCTGCTGCGGCGAGAGTTCGATATCCGAGCCGTGTGTGACCTGGGCCAGCAGCGCGTCCCAATCCACGCGGCGAAAGCGCGCCAGGCGCGTGGTGGGGCTTTCGACCAGCGCCTGCACCCGACGGGTGACGCCAACCTCGCCGTAGTAGAACGGGGCCAGATAGACAGCGCGTTCCTCGCGCAGGGGCGCGGTGACCGCGCCCCGACCGGCATCGGGATACACCAGCGTCTCGCAGCGCACGATCTCGTCGGCGTCCAATGCCGCGATGGCATCGGTCACCAATTCCGGCGGTACTTCCAACAGCCGCGCGGCCTCGTCCACCAGTTCCGGCTCCGGCGCGTAAGTATGGCCCTCGTCGGCCAGTTCGGAGAGCGTATGGGCCACGCCGGCCTGCACACGCGAGGGAGCATCCGGCGGCAGTCCCAGGTCGCGGGCGATCTTGTCGGCGGTCTTGAAGCCCACGCCCCAGATGTCGCGCGCCAGCCGGTAGGGGTCCTCCTGTACCACTTTGAGCGCCTCGTCGCCGTAGGTCTTGTAGATTTTTACGGCCAGCCCGGTGGTGACCCCGTGGCTTTGCAAGAACAGCATCACCTCGCGGATATGCCGTTGCTCTTCCCAGGCTTTGGCGATCAACGCGGCGCGTTTGGGGCCCACGCCCAGCGCCTCGCGCAGCCGTTGGGGTTCCTCGTCGAGCACGCGCAGGGTGTCGGCGCCGAAGCGCTGGACGATGCGCGCCGCAGTGACCGGCCCTACGCCCTTGATCAATCCTGATCCCAGGTAGCGCTTGATACCCTCGACGGTGGCCGGGAGCACCTGTTCGCAGTGCTCGACCTTGAACTGGCGGCCATATTGCGGATGGGTCGTCCACGTGCCTAGAAGGCGCAGGCTTTCGCCGGGATTGACCTCGGGCAGAGCGCCGACGATGGTCACGAGATCGTCCTTGCCTTCGACGGCGAGACGCACGACAGAGTAGCCGGTCTCTTCGTTGTAGTACGTCACGCGCTCGACGGTGCCGCGCAGTTGGTCGATCATCGCAGCCAATGATAGCAGAAAAGGGGCAGGAGGCAAGAGGCAGGAAGCAGGAGATAAAGGCGGCGTGCCTGGGAGAAGCCAGGGCGGGGTTGGCTATCTCCCAGGCACGGCCAAGAAAGGAAAGGAGGGGTTTGTTACGACTGGCGCTTTTCAACGTTGATATACTCGTGTCGCGCCTGTCGCTTACAATATACAACAAAACGAGCGCCTTGTGGGTTTCACGTCGGTTACAGGAATGTTTCTGGTTTGTAACCGTCTGGGAAGGGTGTGATGCGTGAAGGGCGGCGTGGAGCGCTCGCATCCCCTCACGCATCACAGTGCGACCTCACGGGGAGGCCGTCACTTCCGAGGGATGATGATCCACAGGATCAGGTAGGGTACGAGACCCGGCAGGCCGCCGGGGAACATCAGGATCAGAAAGAGCAGGCGAAACCAGAAGGGATGGATACCGAAGAATGCGCCGAGACCTCCACAGACACCTGCCACAATTCCATTCTGCCGCCGCAGTACGTGTCTTTCGGTCATCGCGGTCATTGCCTCATCTCCGTGATGACCTGTCCTTGTCTTCCTTGACCAGCGCCGAGAGGATGACGCTGACGATGCTGACGATCAGGGCGCCCAGGAAGGCTGACCAAAAGTCGTCCACGTAGAAGCCGACGCGGAACCAGTTGACGGCGATGGCCGAGGCCAGCCACAGTGTAAGCCCGTTGATGACCAGGACGAAAACGCCCAGCGTAAGGATGATCAATGGACAGGTCAGGAACTTGAGCACCGGCCGCACGATCGCGTTGACCAATCCCAAGATGACGGCCATCACCGCGTAGACGATCCAGGCATTCCCTTCGACACGGATACCCGGCACGAGCCAGGCAGCGACGAAGAGCGCCAGACTGACGATGACCCAACGAATCAGGATTTTCATTCTTGCTCACCTCCCGTTTGTAATACGCAGGCGAGGAGAGAGAGTTGCACCCGGCGCGCGATTTGCTCCCCGCCGGTTCTTCGGTACAATGGAGATGCACGGAGGATGCGGCAATGCTGATCACACACGCTCGCCTGGCGACGTTGGGCGATGCCCCGCGATTGCTCGAGGACGCTGCGCTGCTCATCAAGGACAGTCGTATCGCCGACCTCGGCGCGACGGCGGAATTGGCCGCGCGCTATCCCGACGCCGAACGCTGGGATGCAGAAGGGCAACTCGTGCTACCGGCTTCGATCTGCGCGCACACGCATTTCTACGGCGCCTTCGCGCGCGGGATGGCCGTGCCGGGAAAACCTCCTGCCAACTTCCCGCAGATTCTGGAACGGCTGTGGTGGCGGCTGGATAAGGCGCTCACGCTGGAAGACGTGCGCTATTCGGCGTTGGTGTGTCTCGTGGATGCCATCCGTCACGGTACGACGACGCTGATTGACCATCACGCCAGCCCCAACGCGATCGAAGGCAGCCTCGATGTGATCGCCGAAGCAGTGCGAGAAGCTGGCGTGCGGGCCTGTCTGTGCTACGAAGTCACCGATCGCGACGGGCCACGGCGGGCGCAGGCGGGCGTGGCTGAGAACATCCGCTTTGCTCGCTCCCTGATCACTGATCCCTGCTCGCTGATCGCGGCATCTTTCGGTCTGCACGCTTCGCTCACACTCTCCGACGAGACGCTGGCCGAGTGCGTCGCCGCAGCGGGCGAATGGGGGCTGGGTTTTCACGTCCACGCCGCCGAGGATGTTGCCGATCAGGAGGATGCGCTGCGCAAATCGGGCAAGCGCGTCATCCAGCGGTTGCACGATGCCGGCCTCCTCGGCCCACGCACGATTGCCGCCCATTGCGTGCACGTGGACGAAAGCGAGATCGCGGTGCTGGCCGAGACCGGCACGTGGGTCACGCACCAGCCGCGCTCGAATATGAACAACGGCGTGGGAGTAGCCCCGGTCGAGGGGATGTTGCGTGCGGGGGTCAACGTGGCGTTGGGCAACGATGGCTTCTCCAACCTGATGTTCGCCGAGATGAAAGCGGCCTATCTGGTGCACAAACTGGCGCAACGCGATCCGCGCGCGATGCCGGGCGATGTGGTGATGCAGCTGGCCTACGCCAACAACGCCCGGCTGGCTCGCATCTTTTGGCCCGAGGTGCGATTGGGCGAGTTGACCCCAGGCGCTGCGGCCGACTTTATCTTTTTGGATTATCATCCGCCCACGCCGCTCACGGCGAAGAATCTGCCCTGGCATCTGCTCTTCGGCGTCGAAGCCTCGGCGATCACGGCAACGGTCTGCGCCGGGCGGGTGTTGATGCGCGACCGGCAGTTGCTCACGCTCGACGAGGAAGTCATCACCGCGCGCTCGCGTGAGTTGGCGGCGCGGGTGTGGCGTTGCCTGGGCGAGCAGTAGCGGGATGCGCCAGCGCCAGCGTGAGAAAGAAGACCAATGCCAGGTCGGGGAAGAAGATGGTGTTATCTACGAGGCCGTGGGCCAGCAATGTCGCCATACTGCCAATGAGGCCGAGGGTGAGTGGTTGGTTGGTTAGTTGGTTAGTTGGTTGGTTGGTTGGCCGACTTGCTGACTCGCCGACTCGCCGATTCCTCAGTGATTTCCAGAAGGCTATCTGCACGACTATTCCTGCCAACACCCCCGGCAGCCCCAGCCGCGTCCAGAAATCCAGGTAGATGTTGTGTGGGTGCTCCAGGTTCGGTTCGGCCCAGGCGGTGGGGAGGATGTAGCGGGTGCGGTAGGCGGTCTGAAAGTTGCCCGGCCCAACGCCGAACAAGGGATGCTCGCGGATCATCGCCAGGGCGCTCCTCCACAACTCCAGCCGGAAGAAGGCGCTGCCTTCGCGCAGGTCGAGTAGCGAGGCAAAGCGCGGCACGCGCAGGAGCGGGATGAGCAACAGCGCGCCGATCAGGACGAGCACCAGCGCGCTCCAACGCCACCGGCCTCCGGCTCGCCAGCCCATCGCCAGCAGCGCCGCCGGAATCCCCAACAAGAGCGCGCCACGCGAGAAACTGAGGATCAGTGCCAATGTTATCGGTATCAGCGCCAGTATATACAGCATCTGGCGTACTCTCTGCTCTCCTCTGCTCCTCTGCTCCCCTGCTCCCCTGCCCCATATTGCAATGGCTACCAACACCGGCCACGCCCGCCCCAAATACAGCCCGACGTTGTTCGGCGAATAGTAGACGCTCTGCAGGCGCGGCCAGCCGCCTTCGGCAAGGACGAGGTTGCGGCCTATGGCGTACTGTACCAGCCCGATGAGTGCCACGCCAAGGGCCCCCAGCATCCAGCCGTCTACCAGCCGCCAGCGGGCCCGCTCATCCAGTCGCGCCCTTCTCAGCAGCAGGTAATAGAGCGCCGGGAACACAAAGACCGCACGCAACTCGAACAGCGCCGCTCTCCTGTCAGCAGCCGCCGCACCTGCCACAATTGCCGTCAGCGCCAACAGCAGAACGGCACAGTCGAGGACAGTGAGCCTCTTGCTCCTCTGTCCCCTTGTCCCCTCCGCGCCCCCGGACCTCCGTACCCCCGCGCTCACTGCGCACAGCGCCACCAGCACCTCCGGCATGCTCAACGCGCGGGAGAACAGGTTGCCGGGTTGCAGGTAGAACGGGGCGCTGAAGGCGACGAGCGTCAGCCCCAGGTCGGGGCGCAGCGCGAACAGCGCGGCCAATGCAGGCAACAGGAGCAGGCTGAAGGCCAACCAGAGGCCGGCCCAATCGCGCTCCCAGCCGAGGCCGGCAGTGAGCCAGAGCAAGCCGGTGAGGCCGGCGACGAGCGTGACCTGCGCCCATTCCGGCCAGGCCAGGATGCGCCGGCCCAGCGCCGCCCACCTGACGCGCCGGGCGTCACGTACCAAGAGTGTCACGAGCGCCAGCCCTGCCACGATCAGCCCGGCCAGTTTCCGGCCAAAGCCGTCGCGCACCGTTTCGACGCCCACGCGCCAGTCCACCAGAGCCCATTGGCCGTACCCTCCTTCGGCGGCGATCTCGACGGTGTGCAGGCCCGGCGGAAGATGGGTCGCCAGCGGGATGGTGGCAACGGTAGGGGAGTTGTCGTACAGCGGGATGTAGGCGCGCCCTGCCCGGTCGCGGGGTAGCGCGTTGGCGGGTGCGCCATCTACGGTCACGTAGAGGAAGGCACGATACGGCCCGCGCCGCACCGTCAGCGCGACGGAGGAGCCGTCGAAGCGAAATGTGGCGCGGTCGCCGTCGGCGTCCACGTCGGCCCCCAGGTCTCCCAATCTCCAATCCCCCTCATAGGTCGCCCAGGGATTGTCGGCCGGATAGCCGCCGGGCGGGGCCGCATCGGGCAAGGAAGCGGCCCAGGCGGTCACGGCCTCGTAGACCGGACGGGGGACGCCGTCTTGCCCGATGAGCGCAAAGCCCCAGTGCGGGTCATCGGGAGGGACGGGCGGCTGATAGTGCTCCAGGAACATCACGCTGCACCAGGGCCACTCGCGCCGCGCCCGTTCCAGCGCCCGGACGGTATAGGCGGCCTGGGTCGCCTCGTCGGTCTGGCCCCAGATGGAAGGCGCGCCCTGCCAGTCGGGGGGCAGCGCGTTCCAGCCCCAGTGGCTGGCCCACAGCGGTTTGCCCGCGTCACCGTGGCGCGTCATCACCTCGCGCAGCAAGATGAGCCGCGAAAAGTCGAGCGTCTGCTCGCTCACGCGGCGGTCGTCGGGACCGCTGTCGAAACCGTAGGGCTTGCCGGCGGCGATGTCGAAGTACGGCGCGGCCCCGGCCTGGTAGAGTTGCTCCAGGTAGCGCGCGTCGCTCAGGTTCTGCGGGCCGGTTTCGACGGTGGGGGCGAGTCCTGCCAGGACGATGTGAGCGTTGCTGTCGGCAAGGCGGATGGCGGTGGCCGTGCGGGCCAGCAGGTCGGCGTAAGCGGGCGGGCTGATCGGGCCACCGCCCCAGTGGTCGGCCAGGTTCGGTTCATCCCATACCTGGTAGTAGTCAAGTCGGTCGCCGTAGCGGGCAGCGAAGGCGGCGGCGAACGCCGCGAAGCGGTCGGGGTCCGGTGGGGTGGGGGGCGCGTCGTCGAGGACGGCCACGAGTCGCAATTCGGGATGGCGGGCCAACGCGGCCAGGATGCGGTCGGGCACAGTCCAGTCGAACTGCCCCGGCTGTGGCTCGATCCGGCTCCAAAAGAAGGTCTGGCGTACCCAGGCGAAGCCGCCGGCTGCGACGCGGTCGAGCGCCGCCTCCAACCCGGCGTCGTCGTACTGCTCCAGCGCGACGTTGACGCCCAAGAGCGGCACGCCCGCCTCGGCCATTGGCGCGGGGAAACCCGCTTCGATGCCGCGCGCGCGGGTCTGATGGGCGGCGATGACAGACTGCGCAATGACTACAACGGTAAGCAGTCCGGTCAGCCAGAGCAGAAGGTGTGGTGGGTGTCTTACCATATCCTCGGTGGCACGTGTTCCATATTGCGTATTGCGTATTACGTATCACGTATCGTGTGAACGGAATACGCAATACGTAATACGTTACCGCACTTGCCCGAATCTGTCAACCCCTGTAGAATAACACCGTAGAAATGTCCGATGCCATTGCCATCCTCGACTTTGGCTCGCAGTACACCCAGTTGATTGCCCGCCGCGTGCGCGAGGCGCACGTCTACTGCGAACTGTTCCCCTGGGATGCCCCGCCGGAGCGGGTGTTGGCCCTCAGGCCACGCGGCTTTATCCTCTCCGGCGGCCCTGCCAGCGTCTATGACCCCGATGCACCGCATTTGCCTGCCTACGTCCTGCAGCAGAGCGTGCCGCTGCTGGGCTTGTGCTACGGCATGCAGTTGCTGGCCCATCACCTGGGTGGTCGGGTCGCCCGCGCCGAGCGCCGCGAATACGGCCCCGCCCAAGTCGAACTGGTCGGCCCCCCCAACCCGTTGTTCGCTCATCTGCAATCCGCCAATCTGCACGTCTGGATGTCCCACGGCGACCATGTCACTGCACCGCCTCCCGGTTTCGAGGTTCTTGCCCGCAGCGCCAACTCGCCGATCGCGGCGATGGGCGATCTCGCGCGCGGCCTCTACGGCCTGCAATTTCATCCCGAAGTCGTGCATACCCCGCGTGGGCGAGAAATCCTGCGCAACTTTGCCATCCAAGTGTGCGGTTGTAGGCCCGATTGGACGCCCGTCGCCTTCATCGAGCAGGCGGTGGCGGCCATTCAGGCGCAGGTGGGATCGGAGCGGGTCGTGTGTGGCTTGAGCGGCGGGGTGGATTCGGCGGTCGCGGCGACGCTCGTGCACCGCGCCGTGGGCGATCAACTCACCTGCATCTTTGTCAACACCGGCATGCTGCGGCGCGGCGAGCCGGAGCAGGTGGTGCACACGTTCCGTGATCGCGGGATGCAGCTCGTGCCGGTGGACGCGACGGAGGAATTCCTGAGCGCGCTGGTGGGCGTGACCGATCCGGAGGAGAAGCGGCGCATCATCGGCGAGCGGTTCATCCGTGTGTTCGAGCAAGAGGCGGCGAAACTGGGCGCGGTGCGTTTCCTGGCGCAGGGCACGCTCTATCCCGACGTGATCGAAAGTCGTGGCCCGGAGCGCCAGGCGGCAGCCAAGATCAAGACCCATCACAACGTCGGGGGCCTGCCAGGGGACATGCGCTTCGAGTTGGTCGAGCCACTGCGCTATCTGTTCAAGGACGAGGTGCGGGCGGTGGGCGAGGTGTTGGGATTGCCGGAGGAGATCGTCTGGCGGCAGCCCTTCCCCGGCCCGGGGCTCGCCGTGCGCATCCTGGGCGAGGTCGCCTGGGAGCGGCTGGAGACGCTGCGCGCCGCCGACGCCATCCTGTTGGAGGAACTGGGGCGGGCGGGCCTCTTGCGCGGGGAGACGCAGCAGGCGTTTGCCGTGCTCCTGCCGGTGCAGAGCGTCGGCGTGATGGGGGACGCGCGCACCTATCAGAACGTCGTCGCCCTGCGCGCCGTCACCACCGACGACTTTATGACTGCCGATTGGGCGCGGTTGGGCTATGATCTCTTGGCGCGCATCAGCAACCGCATCGTCAACGAAGTGGCCGGGGTCAACCGCGTGGTCTACGACGTGACGACGAAACCGCCGGCGACGATCGAGTGGGAGTAGGGAGAACGAGACCCAGCAACGCGGCAAATGCCCGCGGCGACAGCACTTTGACACCCTGATACTCGCCGAGTGCCTGCAGGTCGTGGTCGCCGGAGACGATGATTGCCGCGCCGCTGCTCAGGGCCGCATCGAGGAACTTGTCGTCATCTGGATCGTGGCAGACGCCGTGGGCTACCCCGGTCGAGGAAATGACGCGGGCGAAGGCTCTGATGTAGGCCATCCACTCGCTGCTCAGAGAGAGGTCGGCCTGGAACTGGGCTGCCTTTTCCTGCAACGTGCGTTCCAACTCCGCCAGGGTTTCTGCGGTGACGGCGATCTCGAAACGGCCATCGCGCCAGGCGCGCAAGATGAGCGCCGGGATGCTGCGCCCGAAGAATATACCGCTGATCCACACGCTGGTGTCGAGTACGACGGTCGAGGTGGAGACCATCGGGCGTTAGCCTTGCAGGATCTTTTCGACTTGTTCTTCCGTCGCTGTCGCCGGATCGAGGCCGCGCCGCTGCAGATGCTCGTCGAAAGCGGCCTGTGAGCGCGCGGCCAGATCGTTGAACCAGGCTCGCCGCATCAGTTGATCCAGGTACTCTATATCCACCACGGCCACGCGTGGGCGGCCCTGCCGGGTCAGCACCCAGAAACGGTCGCCGCTCGCTTGTTCGACGATTTCACTCAGCCGCGCCCGCGCTTCGGTCACGGGAATGACGCGATCCAGAGAAATGTTGAGCGCCATAGGACACCTCTGCGTCTAGGATACCAGAGTTGCCGCAAACTGTCAAGTAAAACGTACAGAAAAGTTGCACGATCTCGTGGCGGCGGGTGTCCCGGTGTGCAGATGATTGACAACATCCTCCAATTCCGCTATACTGGTGTTCAGTGATTGGCCCTGGGGCATCTGGTTGCCCCCCATGCTCATAAACAAGGAGGAACGGCGATGGAAAGAGTCTGGTTAGCCAAGTACGAAGAGGGTGTTCCGGCCGATGTCGAGATACCCGGGTATCCGGTCACCCAGAACCTCGTCTATGCGGTCGAAAAGTACCCCACGCGCACGGCCCTGATCTTTGGCAACGTCGTCGAACCCCTGGGCAATGCGCTGATGGACGCCAAGATGGAGTATCGCACGTTGCTCGATCTGACCTACCGTTTCGCCGCTGCACTGCAGCAACTGGGGGTCAAGAAGGGCGACCGGGTAGCGGTCCATCTCCCCAATTGCCCCCAGTTCATCATCGCTTACTACGCCGTGCTGATGGCCGGGGGCATCGTCGTACCGTGTAATCCCCAGTACGTGGCCCGTGAACTGGCCTATCAGTTGAACAATTCCGGCGCCGAGGTGATCGTCACGCTCAGCCTGACCTACCCCATCGTCAAGCAGATCCGCGCCGAGACCTCGCTCAAGCACGTCATCGTCGCCAACGTCAAGGAGTACTTCCCCGGCCTGCTCAAGTTCCTCTTCACCGTCGCCGCGGAGAAGAAGGAAGGCCACCGCCAGGACATCTCTGGCGACGCGAACACCTATTGGTTCCAGGACGCACTCGCCAACGCGCCGGCCAGGCCCAACCCGGTGGCGGTAGAGATGGAGGACACGGCGGTGCTGATGTACACCGGCGGCACCACCGGCGTCTCCAAGGGCGCCGAGTTGACCCATCGTAATCTCCAGGCCAACGCGGCGCAAACCAAGGCGTGGTTTCCCCGCATGGCCGAGGGTCAGGAGATCGTCCTGACCTCGCTGCCGCTGTTTCACAGTTACGGGATGACCACGTGTATGAACCTGGGCACTCTGGCCGCCGCGACGCTCCTGCTGATCGTCAACCCGCGCACGTTGATCCACGTTCTCAAATCCATCAAAAAGCACCGTCCGACTCTCTATCCAGGGGTGCCGGCGATGTATGTCGCCATCAACAACTATCCGGAGATTGCCAAGTTCGACATCAGTTCCATCAAGGCCTGCATCAGCGGCGCGGCGCCGCTGCCGGTCGAGGTGCAGCAGAGGTTCCAGGAACTTACCGGCGGGCGGCTGGTGGAGGGGTATGGGCTGAGCGAGGCCACGCCGGTGACCCACGCCAATCCCATCTACGGGGAGAATCGCATCGGCACCATCGGCCTACCCTTCCCGAGCACCGAGGCCAAGATCGTGGATGTCGAGAGCGGGACACGGGAACTGCCGCCTGGCGAGATCGGCGAACTGGCCGTGCGTGGGCCGCAGGTGATGAAGGGCTATTGGAATATGCCGGCCGAGACGGCCAACGTCCTGCGCGACGGGTGGCTCTACACGGGCGATATGGCCCGCATGGATGCGGACGGTTACTTCCAGATCGTGGATCGCAAGAAGGACATGATCCTGGGGGCCGGCGGGTTCAACGTCTACCCGCGCGAGGTGGAGGAGGTGCTGTATCAGCATCCCAAGGTGAAAGAGGCTGCTGTGGCGGGGGTGCAACTCGCGGAGAAGGGCGAGCGGGTCAAAGCCTACATCGTGCTCAAGGAGGGCGAGACGGCTACCGAGGAGGAGATTATCGAGTTCTGCCGTCAGAACCTGGCGCCCTACAAGGTGCCGCGTTTCGTGGAATTCCGCAGCGAATTGCCCAAGACCATGGTTGGCAAAGTCCTGCGGCGGGTGCTGGTGGAACAGGAGAAGGAGAGACTGGGAGCAACGTGAGTGGGAGGTGAGGGCAATGGCAGTACAAACCCCGTCCGTCCCTGACACGGCCCTGGCGGTGGACCTCGTGCTCGAAGAGCGGCCGCCGCTCACGGGCGAAGCGCTGTTCAAGATGGGCGATGTCGGGCGGACAGAGTTGGTCAAAGGAGAGATTGTCTATATAGTCCCTACCGGATACTCACACGGTTATACCGAATGCGTCATCGGCAAAGTATTGAGCGCATTTGCCGAGCAACATCACCTGGGCCGGGTCATGGTGGGCGAGGTGGGCATCTATACCGCCCGCGACCCGGATACGGTGCGCGGCGCAGACGTGGTCTTTATCTCCCACGAGCGCATGGCACAGGTCAAGTCGCCGTCCTACCTCGACGTGGCGCCCGACCTGATCGTCGAAGTCCTGTCGCCGGAAGACCGCTGGAGCGACGTGATGGAGAAGTTGGAGGAATACTTTGCCATCGGCGTGCGGGCGGTGTGGGTAGCCGATACCAAGATGCAGACCGTCTATGTCTATCGCTCGTTGACCGCGGTGCAGCGTTTCACCGCCGAAGACGAATTGCCCGGCGGCGACGTGCTGCCCGGATTCAGTGTGCTGGTGAGGGAACTGTTTGAGTAGACGGTTGGTAATTTTCAGCCCGTGTCCGCCGGAGCACAATCCGGCGGCTTGCGGGCGACGTGCCAGGTATTCCCTTGCGAAGGCCGGCACACGTTCAGCGGCGCGAATGTCCCACGACTAGGGTGGATTGCCAGCCCCTGTGCCTCCTGTTATACTGAATAGTGAAAGCAAGTGAGGGAGCATACGATGGCTCAAGACGTAACGACGCTCAAGAGAGAGATCACATCAGTGCTAGATCTCCTGCCGCCGGAGAGTCTGCAATTGTTGCGCGAGTTCGCGGCGTTTCTGCGTGCGCGAGCAGGGCAGTCCACTCCTCAGGAGGGTCGCATTGTAAAGTTGGGTGGGCTGTGGGAGGGGTATACGTTCAGCGAGGAGGAAATCACGGCTGCCCGACATGAGGCATGGGCCGGACTGGGAGAGGGTTTCGATGCCTGAGTTCGTCACCGATGCGCATCCTCTTGTCTGGCATCTCACAAGAGATGTACATCTCTCGCCGCGTTGCCAGCGGATTTTCGCTCGGGCCGATACCGGCTTGAGCACTATCTTGATTCCGGCTATTGTCTTGGTAGAAGTGATCTACCTGGTAGAGAAACGGCGAGTACCAACGACCCTCATCGATCAGGTGTTTGCCCTTTTGGAACCACCGTCCGTCAACTATCGGCTGGTTGACTTCGACCTGCTTGTTTTGCGCACGGTCCAACGGGTGAAGCGGGAAGTGGTACCCGACATGCCCGACCGCATCATTGCCGCCACGGCGCTTGCGCTGGGATTGCCCCTGTTGAGCCGCGACCGGGCTATGGCGGCGGTGGAGGGGTTGCAGGTGATCTGGTGACATGGGAGAGCAGAAAGGGGGTGATGCAAGGGGGTAGGAAGCAAGAGGCAAGAAGCAGGAGGCAAGAAGCAAGATGCAAGAAGCAAGAAATTGGCATACTCAGTAGCACACAGAAAGGATGGGATTCCAATGAAAGCACGGACGTTCGCCCTGTTGGGAGTAGCCGTGAGCCTGGCGCTCGCTTTGACCGCAATCGCAGCCGCACAGGGGCCGGGCAACGGCGCGGTAGAACATTCGTTCCGGCAGGGGGGGGTAGAGAATGATGAGCCCCCACCCCGTGGCCCTTCATTTCCTCCAGGTGCTCCCCATGCACCGGTAATCGCCCCCGATGGCGCGTTCGCCCGGACTGAGCCGCCGCCACCCATACAACCTGAGCGCGGCCAGCGCCCTCTCCCTCCAGCCGTCGGACTGCTGGCTGCCGACGAGATCGAGATGCTGGGGGTAGGCCCGCTGGGCCTGGGCGGCGGCCCCTTCGACGTCAGTTACTTCTTCGACGGTATGGAAAGCGGCGCCGGCAGTTGGACCGCTACCGGCCTGTGGCACATCGCCGACGCCGGCAGCAACTACCCCAACGCCTACAACGGCGCGGCCAGTTGGTGGTACGGCCAGGAGGCCACCGGCAACTATGACACCGGCGCGGCCAACTCCGGCACCATCCAGACCGGCCCCATCGCCATCCCCGCCGACGCCGCGGCCGCCTGGCTGCGCTTCTGGAGTTGGGAGTATACCGAAGATTTTGGCACTCAGTATGATACCCGCGTCGTCTACACCTCCACCAACGGCAGCGACTGGACGCCCATCTATACCTCCACCCAGAGTTCCGCCCAGTGGTACGAAGTGCTGCTCGACCTCTCCGGCCACCGCGGGGGCAGCGTCTACCTGCGTTTCAAGTTCGACACCGTAGACGGGAGTTACAACGGCTACCGCGGCTGGTATATTGACGACGTGGCGGTGGGCTACGACTACGTCCAACTCTTCCCCACCTCCCAGACCGGCTACGGCCTGCCGGGTAGCACCGTGTGGTATCCCTGGGACCCGCCGGGCACGATGTGGGTGCAGAACAACACCGGCGTCACCACCGCCTTCACCGTCACCGCCAGCGGTGTCTGGACGGCTACCTTCCCCACCGCCGTCGGCCCCATCAATCCTGGCGAGCGGTGGTGGTTCGACGGCAACGTGCAGATCCCCGACGGCGCCGGCCTGGGCACCTACGACGACACCACGCTGCTCGTCACCTCCCAGGTCTCCCCGACGCTGGCCAACACGCAGACGGTGCGCACCTGGGCCGGCTGGGTGCACCACGTGGGTCATCAGGTCATAGACGACGGCTCCGGCAACAGCCAGGGCGACGGCGACGGCCAGATTGACCCCGGCGAGCGGGTCGAGATGGTGCTGACGTTGAAGAACGACCTCGACCGCACCGCCTACGCCGTGAACGCCTGGCTGTGGGATAGCGCGTGG
>DAOUBA010000233.1:0-25859 GCA_034432855.1 Anaerolineae bacterium
ACGAATATCTGAAGTAATGCGTGTTATACTCATCCCCGGCGTGTTATGCGAGGCCTTGCGCATTATCGTCCCACGCCGCGCCTTATGCGAAGCCCTGCGCATTATCATCCCAATCCCGCGTCTTATGCGAAGCCCTTCGCATATCACGCCCATTGTGCGCCTTATGCGCAACCCCTAAAACGGTAACACCACTTCCTCTACCTCATACCCACCTCCTCCCTCCCTCACGCTCAACCCGTCCACCGGACTGCGAACCCGCCCCACATCCCGTGTGCTCACGTGCGTGTACAGCTGCGTCGTGCGCACATCCTCGTGCCCCAGCAACTCCTGAATGTATCGAATGTCTACCCCCTCCTCCAACAAGTGCGTCGCAAACGAGTGCCGCAGACTGTGCACCGTCGCCTCCTTCCGTATCCCCGCCTTCTCCCGCGCCTCCCGAAACGCCATCTGCACCGCCCTGGCCGAAAGCGGCACATCCGGCCGCGCCCCAGGAAACAGCCACTCCGTAGGCCGGTACACCCGCCAATACTCCCGCAGCGCCTCCAGCGCCGCCTCGCCGATCACCGTGTACCGATCCTTGCCCCCCTTGCCCCCGCGCACGAACACCTGCTTCCGTTCCCCATCCACGTCGCTCACCTTCAGACGCACTGCCTCGCTCACCCGCAACCCTCCGGCATAGATCACCAATAGCACTGCCCGATGCTTCAGATTGTCCACCGCCCGGAACAGCCGCCGCACCTCCTCCCGGCTCAACACTATCGGCAGTCGCCTCCTCTCCCGCAGCGGGCGCGGCAAAGCGACCACAACCTCCGGCCTCCCCAACACCTCCCGATACAGAAACCGCACCGCACTGATCGCCTGGTTCTGGTACGACCACGAGACCCCGCCCTCCTCGACCAGGCCCAGAAAGTACGCCCGAATCTCATCATGCGGCAACTCTGCCGCCCGCGCCCCAAAGTGGCCGAGGAAACGTCGCAGGTGGCCCAGGTAAGCCCGCCGGGTGCGCGGGCTGTAACGCCGCAGCGTCAACTCCTCCTCGACGGCCGTCAGCAGTTTGCGGATCGCTTCCCAGTCCGGGTGCAGCGCCGGGTCCACCTCCACCCGCTCATCGGCGAAGAGGGATATGAGTCGGTGTATCATCCCCGCCGAGGCGGGGACCGTCCAACACTTGCCCTCCGGGTGCCAGCGCCGTCCCGGGACGGTCTTGATTCTTTCCACCCGCTCCGGGCTGTATGGGAAAGTGACGTGCAGATGCCCTTCATCTCCAGGCCGAATGTGGATCGTTGCGGTCACGAGGGTCTCCGGTGTGATAGCGAGCGGTCCTGCAACAAACCCGCCGACCTTGACGGCGGGCGGGTCTCTTCTTTGCCAGGGCGCCCTACCGCCTTGGCCACCGCCTCGGGCTGGTTGGAGCCGCGAGGCATTTTCTTTTGTAAACGTAAACTGCTATCAGTATAGCACGGATTCTATGTCAAGTCAACAGCGGGCAACAGGCAGCGGAACGAACCGTGCAATCGTAACGGTGACCGGGGGCACGAGGAGGTTGCTCCACCCTGACCCGCAGATGGGAAACCTGGTTGCTGTCCAGGGAAGCCTAAGGAGAAGCAAGGGGTGTATGTGGTATTAAAATCCCTTGCCAAACTCACAGGGGGGTTACAATGCTACTATCGAAAGCAATCCAGTTCTTCATCACCGCCCGCACCGCCGACGGGCGCGCTCCGCGCACGATTCAAGATTACCACCGCGTGCTGGACCCCTTTGCTGCCTGGTGTGCAGATCGAGGTATTACAGTGGAGTTGCTGAACCGCGAGCAGGTGAGAGAGTACGCCGCCCATCTGCGCGAGCACGGATGGTCGGAGGGAACGGTGGCCATCCATATCCGCAATCTGCGTGCTTTCCTGTGCTGGCTGAGCGAGGAGGGGTACACCGCAGACAACCTTGCAAAGGCTTTGAAGGCACCCCGACGCATTGACCACCAGGAAGACCCCCTTGCGCCGGAAGAAATCCGTGCTCTGATCGCCGCCTGCCAGGACGGGAGTGCCGAGGGGAGGCGCGACCTTGCCCTGATTCTGGTCTTTCTGGATACGGGCCTGCGGATCGGTGAGATGGTGCGACTGCGCCGCGAGGACGTCAATTTCAACGATGAGAATGGTACGGCGTGGATACGGGTGTATGCTCCCAAGACAAGGACGTACAGATTCGTCTTCCTGGGCAAAAACGCCACGGAAGTCTTGAGGGTATACATCTCGGGTCGGAAGGATCCACAGGAAGCCCTGTGGGTTGGAAAATCTAAAGCGCTCACAGCGCAAGGAATCTACAAGGCAATTCGCCGACGGGCCGAAAAAGCAGGAGTCGGTCGGGTCCATCCTCACCTGTTCAGAAAGTCGTTTGCGACCCACTGGCTGGATAACGGAGGGGATGTGGAGCGGCTAAGGGTTCTCGCCGGATGGAGGTCGCTGGAAATGCTTTCGGCGTATGTCTGCTCCGCTGTTCGGCAACTGGAGCAGGCCCATCGGCGAGCAGCCCCTGTGGATTGCTTGCTAGGCTTGCCATAATGTGAGGGGGTTGCAGGGTTGCGGCAGGGCTTTCCGATTCTATGATGTTGTGATATAAATGGATGCGACGAAGGTTGAGGGAGAGTCATGGGAAGAGCAGCAGGAGGTGTATAGCGGGGAGCAACCTGTCGTATCTGACCTCGCCCAGGTCAACGGACTTTGGATCCGTGTACCGTAGGTTCGAATCCTACCGCCCCAGCCTGACAACTGGGCTGGAGGCGGAAAGTCAAGCGCGTAACTCCTGCCGGGTAAGGGATTTTCGGGGGAGGGGCGGGCGCTTCGCGCCCACCCCCGATTTCTCCTCTCCCCGCACATGTGGATAATCACCAGGGCCGTGCACCTCGACAACGGGCACGCTTTTCCTCCTCCGCCTGGGAACCCGCCGGTAAATCCAACTGCTCCTGCGCCAGAATCCCCCAAGTTCCAGGCGCTCTTTAGCGTGGACGACGGATTGATCGGCCTTCGCCGACCACGCCGCCGGTAAGGGCACAACGCGTTGTGCCCCGACCGGCGTTGGAAACGCTTTTCCTCGTAGGGAAGCTGACGTCGAAACGTGCGGGCGAGACGACATCTCGCCCGTACTCGGTGAAGGCCGACCATCGGCCGAAAGCCCACTATATCCCGCGCGTCAACACCCAGTCGCGGGAAAAGACGTACGCTGCCAGCAGCACGGCGAGCGCAGCGTGCACCGCCAGAAACGCCAGCCCCGGCAGCAGCAACCTGAAGATGGTCATAATATGCCCCACTTCGCGCCAACTGCGCGCAAAGCCGCAGACCGCCGCCATCACCCCGTTGACCGTGACCATCAGCGGCGCCATCAGTAGCATCAGCCACAAGGCCGCCAGACCCACGTTGCCCAATCCTACCAGGCGCAGCGTGACCGGGCCGCTCAGCGTTGGGGGCAGCATCGAGAATAGGTACACGTAGGCCAGGCTGTTCAGCGACCAGAGTCCCGCCACGAGGATGGAGGCGACGATGCTGAGGGCGATCTTGCCCAGGACCAGGCCGACGCGGTTGGCCGGGGTAACCAGCAGCGACTCGAGGGTATGCCGCTCCTTTTCGCCGACCGTCATGTCGGCCATGAGGTCGAGCCCGCCGCTAAAGACCCACGAGGCGACGAGGAAGGGGAGGAAGAGGAGACTGAGCATGGAGGAGACGGCCTCGCCGCCGGCGGTGGGCGCGGCAGCGATACCTTGCGGAGGGAGCGATACGCGTTGCAGGTGGACCGGTTTCAGCCAGGAGGGCCCTACGCCGCGCTGCGCCAGGCGTTCGGCCAACACCTGGTTGCCATAGTTCTCCACGAGCGTCTGAATGAGGGTAGCGGCCAAGTCGGTGCGCAGCCCGCCGTGGCCGATGGTCAGGGTCAGCGTGATGGAGCGGCCGGCTACGAGCGACTCGGCGGCGTCCGGCGGGACGGTGAGCACCAGGGCCAGTTCGCCATTGCGCAACGCCCGATCTACATCGGGCGGCGGGTCAACCAGCCGCAGCGCGCGGTTCTCCGCGAATCCAGCGAGCAGGCCAGGCAGACGGTCTCCGTTGATCAGGGCGACCGGCAGGCCCTGGCGGGCCTCGCGCATGGCGTACAGGGCGACGATGGAGCCGCCGATCAGGTAGAGAAGCGGCATGACGAGCGGCATGGCGAAGAGGAAGAAGAGGGTACGCCGGTCGCGCAGCAGGTCGCGGGCCTCTTTCAGGAATACGGTACGCAGGGCGTCAGACATCGGCGGACCTCCCAGGGTGCCTGCGCGGCCAGAAGCGGTAGCGGGGACGCTTGCGCTCTTCCAGCCACAGGTCGCCGCGCAGCCGTTCTTCGCCCACCAGGCGCACGAAGGCCTCTTCGAGATTCGCCGCGCCGGTCTGGGCGACGAGGGCGGCGGGGGTGTTGAGCGCGCAGAGCCGGCCTTTGTGGATGATGGCGACGCGATCGCACAATCGTTCGACCTCGTCCATCGAGTGGGAAGATAGCAGCACGCAGCGTCCTTCCTGGCGGAAGCGGGCGATGAGCGCACGCACATTACGCATGCTCATCACGTCCAATCCGGCGGTTGGTTCGTCGAGGATGACGTTGGGCGGGTCGTGGATGAGCGCCTGGCCGAGGACGACACGGCGGCGCATGCCGGCGGAAAAGCCCTCGGCGCGCCGGTCGGCGAATTCGGTCATCTCCAGCATGTCGAGTACGGTTTCGACGCGCGCTTCGAGGAGCGGGCCGCTGAGGCCGTGGAGGCGCCCGTAGAAGCGCAGGTGCTCGCGTGGGGTGAGGCGGGTGTAGAGACCGGCGGTTTCGATCAGGAGGCCGACGCGGGCGCGGACGCGGGGGGCATCGTGGCGCACGTCGAACCCGTCCACGCGCGCGCTGCCGGAGGTGGGTTCGAGGATGGAGCAGAGCAGGCGCAGGAGGGTGGTCTTGCCGGCGCCGTTGGGGCCCAGCAGGCCAAAGACCTCGCCGTCGTGACAGGTGAAGGTAACGGCGTCTACAGCAGTCAGTCTGCGGAAACGTTTGGTGAGTTGTTCGGCTTCGATCATGCGGGTATCTCCGGATGGATGGTAGGTGTGATAGCATAATAGAGGGCGACCGGGTGGTGCGGATGTACTTCGCGATCAGGTCGGCCGCTGACACGGCCGGTCGGGCAGTTGAGAGGCTTTCAGTGTACCATAACATGAAACAGAGAGGGCGCACGGCACGCCCTCTCTGTCCTTCTGCTATGTCTATACCCGGCAGGGGTATCAACAGCGTCCCCCCTCGGCGGCGTGACGCTACAGAGCCTCCAGCGCCCGACGGTAGAGGTTCAACGCCTCTTCCAACCGACCGGTCTTCATGTACGCGTCACCCAATACCCGCTCCAGGGTGGTGCTGGGCCACTTTACCAGGTACTCCTCCAGTTCTGGCACCACGCTATCCAACAATTTCCCGGCGCGGATTATATGCGCGTAAGCCTCCAGTGCCGCTTCTTGCTCGCCGCTCTGCCACATCGCCCGCGCCAGCGCAAGCCAGGCGTCGTAATCGCGCGGGTGCTCGCGGAGGTAGGCCCACTCTTCGGCGAAGGGCTCCGTCGAGACTCGAGCCGGTGCGGCTTTCGGCGGCGCAACGGGCTTCCTGGGCGGTACCGGCTTCGGCGGAGCCGGCCTGGGTGCCAGTGGGGCGACCTCTTCGAGCGGCGGGATGATCGCCTCCGGCGGCGCGACCTCCACCGCCGGCGGCGCCTCCGGCTCGCCGAACGCCGCCCAACCCAAAGCCTCAGCCGGTGGGGCAACCTCCTCGAGCGGTGGGATGATCGCCTCCGGCGGCACGACCTCCACCGCCGGCGGCGCCTCCGGCTCGCCGAACGCCGCCCAACCAAAGGCCTCAGCCGGTGGGATAACCTCCTCGAGCGGTGGGATGATCGCCTCCGGCGGCGCGGCCTCCACCGCCGGCGGCGCCTCCGGCTCGCCGAACGCCGCCCAACCAAAGGCCTCAGCCGGTGGGGCAACCTCCTCGAGCGGCGGGATGATCGCCTCTGGCGGCGCTTCCGGCTCGCCGAACGCCGCCCAACCGAGAGCCTCGGCTGTCAGAGCAGCCTCCTCGACCGGCGGTGATGGGGGAGGCATAGTGGCTGCCTCTGGGGGCGCGAGTTCCTTCAACCATTCGGGGATCTCGGCCGGTGCAGGGGCCGGGGGAGGCGCGACCTCCACTGCGGGCGTAGGTTGCCCCATAATCTCGGCCATGCGCGCCTCGGCTTCCGCTTCGGCCAGGGCACGCAATTCCTCTTCCTTGCCTGCGGTAAGTTGGGTGAGCCAGGCCAGCGCCTCCTCGCCAGAGGGCATCTCTTCGCCCTCGGCCAGCCACGCTGGCAATGCTACCTCCCCGGCTACCTCCCCGGCAGCAGGCGATGCTGCCTCGGCCTCCGGCGCGAGTTCTTCGGCCACAAACTGATCGCGCAGGCCCTCTAACCAATCGGGGGGCGGCTCCACGGCAGGCACGGCGGAGGGGGCGGCCTCTGCAACGGGCTGGGCGCCCAATTCAGCAAGCCAATCAGGGACTTCCTCTGGGCTTGGTGCGGCGGGGACTCCCTCTGCGGCCACTGACTCCCTCAATTCGGCCAGCCAATCTGGAATCTCTTTTTTCTCACCCAATGCGGCTTCTTCCTCAACGATTGGTGCGATGCCCCATCCGGTCACCGGTTCAGCGGCCTCGACTATGGGGGCGGGCGCCGCTTCTTCGAAAAAACCCTCCTGGACACCGGCCAGCCATTCAGGGATCTCTACCGCGGGCGTGGGGACAGCCTCCTCAGGGGGTGTTTCCGGGAATGTGATGGGGGCGGGTGCCGGGGCCTCGCCTAACTCGATCTCTTCTAGCCAGGCAGGGATCTCGATCTGTGCTTCGAGGGCGGCAGCGATGTCTACCAGCATGGCCTCGCGCTCGCTCAGTGGTGCCGCCGCTTCGATGCCTACCATCCAGGCCGGCCGCTCTTCTTCGACCGGAGGCCCAGACACCAGAGGCAGGATGCGCACCTCCTTGGGCGGCAAGGGCGACGCGCTCGCGAACAACTCTTGCGCCATCCGGTTCTCTGGGTCCAGCGCCTCGGCCCGTTGCAGGTAGACCTGCGCTTCCTCGCGGCCGCTGCTATGCCAGATTTCTCCCAGGATCAGGTTGGCTTTGAGACAGTAGGGCAGTTTGTCGAGTACTCTCTGGCAGACCTCTATGGCCTCCAGGCGCTGTTCGTTACGCCAGAGCGCCTCGGCCAACGCGACGCTGAGGTCTACTCGCTCGGGCTGCTCGGCCAGCAGGGCGCGGAATTCGCTGATTGCACGCGAGAGCAGATCGCCCTTGAGGTAGAGCCGGGCCAGTGCGCCGCGCGTGAGTTGCACTCGTTTGGGCTCAACGCCATCGCGTCGGCCGTACAACTGGCGCAACTCGTTCTCCACGACCTTGTTATCAACGGACAGTTCGAAGGCGCGTTCCAGATGCCATACGGCGGCGTCAAGTTCGTTGTGCTTGTTGTGCACTTCGCTGAGCGCAACCCACGCCAGCATATCCTCAGGATCGGCGCTGAGCACGCGGCGAAACATGTCGGCAGCATAGTCGTCCTGGTCTGCTTCGAGCATTGCCTTACCCAATAACCGGTAAGCCGCCACGTACTTGGGGTATTGCTGCAGGATGTGTTTTCCGTGGGCTACCGCTTCTGTATACCGGCCCCGCTCGATCAGCGTCTCGATCTGCTCATAATACTGTTGAAGGGAGATCTCTGCCATCGCTTCCCCCCACACCAATGTTAATCATTGGTCATTAGTCGTTGGTTATCTGGATTCAGTAGATCACAACGGGAATATAGGCTCTCCTGAGCCCGAATCAGCGTCTGGAGACGCCCCTACGCAGGAATTGTGATCTACTGAGATTATGCACCTTCTCGCGCAAAAAGTCAATTCAGGTTGTGGGCCTCTTTCAGACGCGCGATCAAGGCATCTATCGGCGGCTCGCTGCGCGGCGAGGGACCAAATGGGTCAAGCGTCCCATTTTCTCCCAGCATGGCGTAGAAGGTGTTGAGCACGCCATAGGCCAGCACGTCCAACCGGTAGCCGCCTTCCAGGACGAATACGATCCGTCCATTACACAACCGCCGGGCCATCTGCACCAGTTCACGCGCCAGGTTGGCATAGCCGGTCAGCGATAGATTCATCTGCGCCAGCGGATCGCCCCAATGAGCATCGTAACCGGCCGAGACCAGGATCAGATTGGGGCAGAAGCGCTCCGCCAGCGGCCAGACCAACTCGGCGAAAACCCGGGCATAGCCACTGTCGCCCACCCCTGCCGGCAGCGGCACGTTGAGCACCGTGCCTTTGCCCCCATCGCGCCCGGTATCGCTCCAATGCCCGCTACCGGGATAGTGCGGATACTGGTGGGTGGAGAAGTAAAAGACCGCAGGATCGTCCTCGAAAATCTCCTGCGTGCCGTTGCCGTGATGCACGTCGAAATCGGCGATAAAGACGCGTCGGGCTTTCCCGCTGACCAACGCTGCCCGTGCCCCTACCGCGACGTTGTTGAAGAGACAAAAGCCCATCGCGCGCGTGGGTGTGGCGTGGTGCCCCGGCGGACGTACCAGGGCGAAACCATTGGCAATCTCGCCGGCCAGCACCGCCTTCACCGCGCGCACGACCCCGCCGGCGGCCATCAGCGCCGCGTCGAAAGAGCGCGGAGCGACGTAGGTATCCGGATCGAGATAACCGCCACCGGCCTGGGCGGTATTCCGCACCCGCGCGATGTGCTCGGCAGTGTGGACGCGCAGCAGTTCCTCCTCCGTCGCCGGACGGGGCGGCAGCAGGCTCAGGCGTGCCGGCATCCCCTCCTTCTCCAGCGCATCGAGGATGCGCCGCAGCCGCCCGGCGTTCTCAGGGTGGGAGGGCTGGTCATGTTCGAGGTAGATAGGGTCGTAGATGTAGGCTGTGCGCATATCGTCCAACTGTTACATACCCGCCAGTTTCTGCTTCAACTCTGCCGGCGTTGCCGCCGTAAGCGACTTGACGCCCGGACAATATTGCCGGAAAAAGTCCTCCAGGTTGCCACCCGTCCACTTCTGCGGGTTGGCAGCGATCACGCGGCGCACGTCCAGATTGCCGATACCGGCATCGTCGGCGCTGCCGCCGATGGTGTACCGCCTATCCCACGTACCCTCCGCCACGGCCCGTGCCCAGGATGTAGATGTACGGGCCTGGCGCCGCTGTGCCCGTTACTTGCCGCTGCCTTTCGCCGCCAATGCACGCCGCTTCATGATAGAGTGTACTACAAAATGCTGACAGGAGCAAGGTTGGCACATTCGACGCTCATGGTATAATGCCCGCGCCGATACGAATACGCAATCGTCATACTCGATGTCCATTCTGACCGCCAGCAATCTCACCAAATCCTACGGCCCGCAGGACGTCTTGACAGGCGTCTCGCTCGAGATTCCCCGCGGGGCCAGAATCGCCCTCGTCGGCCCCAACGGCTGCGGCAAGACGACGCTCTTGCGCCTGCTTGCCGGGCTGGAAACGCCTAGCGCCGGCGCCGTCCATCGCGCCAGAGGGCTGCGCATCGGCTATCTCCCCCAGCAGGCCGACTTGTCCGGCGCGGGCACCTTGTGGGAGGAGATGCTGCCGCCGTTCGCCGACCTGCAGGCCCAGGCCGCCGAACTGCGCCGCCTGGAGGAGGCGATGGCCCACCCGACCACCCGCGAGGAGGCGTTGCGGCGCTACAGCCCGGCGCTGGAAGCATTCGAGTTGGCCGGCGGCTACACCTACGAACAGCGCATCGCGCAGGTGCTCACCGGGTTGGGTTTCGACCGCGAAGATTTCAGCCGTCCCGTGGCACACCTGAGCGGCGGGCAAAAAAACCGCGCCATGCTGGCACGTCTCCTGCTGGAGCAACCCGACCTGCTCCTGCTAGACGAGCCGACCAATCACCTCGACCTGGCGGGCATCGAGTGGCTGGAGGAATATCTGCGGACGTGGAAGGGTGCGGTGGTCGTCGTGGCCCACGACCGCGCCTTCCTCGACAGCGTCGTGGAGCGGGTCTGGGAATTGGAGTTCGGACGGCTGGAACTGTATCGCGGCAACTATAGCGCCTACGCTGTACAGAAAGCCGAACGGCTGGCGCTCCGCCAGGCCGATTACGAGCGGCAACAGCAGGTCATTGCCAGGACCGAGGACTTTATCCGCCGCAACATCGCCGGCCAGCGCAGCCGCGAGGCCAGGGGTCGCCTGAAGCGGCTGGAGCGCCTGGAGCGGGAGGAGCGCCCACGCGGGTATCGCCCGCTCAGCCTCGACCTGGGCAAGGCGGCCCGCAGCGGCGACCTGGTCGTGGGGCTGTACGACCTGGCGGTGGGTTACGATCCGGCCTCGCCGCTCTTTGTTGCGCCCGAGTTCGAACTGCGGCGCGGGCAACGGCTGGCGCTTCTGGGGCGCAACGGCTCCGGCAAGACGACGCTCGTGCGCACCATCCTGGGGGAACTCGAGCCGCTGGCCGGGCAGGTGCGCATCGGCGCAAGCGTGGACATTGGCTACTTTGCGCAGGGGCACGTAGACCTCGATCCCGACAAGAGCGTGCTGGGGACTATACTCGAGGCCCGCGAGATGACCGCCGGAGAGGCGCGCAGCCTGCTGGGGCGCTATCGCTTCTCCGGCGACGACGCCTTCAAGCGCATCGGCGACCTCTCTGGCGGGGAACAGGCGCGCGTGGCGCTGGCGGTCCTGGCGTTGCAGGGAGCCAACTTGCTCATCCTCGACGAGCCGACCAATCACCTCGACCTCCTCTCCCAGGAAGTGCTCCAGGCAGCGTTGGCCGACTTTTGCGGGACGCTGCTCATCGTGACCCACGACCGCTATCTGATCCGCCGCCTGGCGACGGTCGTCTGGGCCATCGAGGGTGGGCAGCTGTGGGAGTTCAAGGAGGGCTACGACGAGTACCGGGCCTGGGAGATGCAGCGGCGGCAGGGTGCACATGCGCCCCGCGGGCCGTCGCCCGCAAGGATCGAGCGCGAAGCGATGCGGGCAGCGGAACGGGAGGCCACGCGGCGGGCACGCCGGCGGGTCGAACTGGAGCAGGAAATCCATCAGTTGGAAGCGCGGCTGGCACAGTTAGAGGCGCAGTTGGTCGCCGCCAGCGAGCGGCAGGAGGTCGAGCGCGTGCGGCAGTTGGGCCAGGAGCACGTCGAGGTCAAGACGGAATTGGATGCATTGTTTGCGGCGTGGGAGGAGCTGGTGGGATGAACGGGCGTCGCCCATTGCTCATCGGCCTCACCGGCAATATCGCCACCGGCAAATCCACCGTCGCCGGCATGCTGGCCGAACTGGGCGCCGAGGTCATTGACGCGGACGGGGTGGCCCACGAGGTGATGCGCGCCGGCTCCTCTGTCCATGCCCAGATCGTCGCCGCGTTCGGGCCGGAGGTGCTGTCGCCCGACGGTGAGATAGACCGGCGACGACTCGGGGACATCGTCTTCGCCGACCCTGCGGCGCTGGCGCGGCTGGAGGCGCTCGTGCATCCCGCCGTCATCGCCGAGACGGGCCGGCGCATCGCCGCTTCCAGGGCTCCGGCAGTCGTGGTCGAAGCGATCAAACTGATCGAGTCCGGGATGGCCGACGGCTGCGACAGCGTGTGGGTAACGACCTGCCGGCCCGCTCAGCAGATCCGCCGGCTCATGGACGGACGCAAGATGAGCTGGGCCGAAGCCCGGCGGCGGGTGCAGGCACAGCCCCCGCAGGGAGACAAGATCGCCCGCGCCGACGTGGTGATTGATACCGGTGGAACTCTTGCGCAGACGCGGGCGCAGGTACAGGCAGCGTGGGAGCGGTTGTTCGGAGGAGACTACGCCGGGCGCTGAGGTGGACGACGTGGTTCGCGCTCGTGCTCATCGCCGCCTTCGCCGTGCTTTGTGGCCTGGTTGCCCGGCGTGGCGAGGTGGACGAGGCACGGCCCGCTGACGCCATCGTCGTCCTGGGCGCGGCGGTGTTCGAAGGCGGGCAGCCCTCGCCGGTCCTGGCAGCGCGTGTGGCCCACGCAGTGCAACTGTACCGGCGTGGCATGGCACCTCTCATCGTCGTCACCGGGGGTGTGGGGGCATACCCGCCGTCGGAGGCAGAGGTGATGGCGCGGCTGGCCCGCCAGGCGGGCGTGCCCGCCGAGTCGCTGGTCCTGGAGACGCGGGCCCACACCACCCAGCAGAGCGTGCGGCTCACTGCTCCGTTCTTGGAAGAGCGGGGCATTCAGAGTATAATTGTAGTCACTTCGCCCTTTCACCTTTTCCGGGCGACGCGGATGTACCGGGACGCGGGCTATGTGGCCTACGGCTCGGCTCCGCAGGACGATCCGCTGTGGATCAACTCGCGCGCCCGGTGGGAGCACATCGTGCGCGAAGCGTGGTGTTTCGTGCTGTACCTGCTATTTGGTGTTTGAGCGTTCATCCGAGATTCTCCGAAACCCTACGGAGGAACAAGCATGGCGCAACAACAAGGGGTTACCGTGCGGCGAGCCAGCGTGGGCGATGCGGAGAAGGTCGCGGCGTTCATCAACCGGGCCTGGCGCGGACGCGCCGTGGTGGATAGACAGGCGGTGCTGGAACGGTTGGGGAACGTGGGCTTTTTGCTGGCCGAGCGGGACGGCGAACTGGTCGGCATGCTCGGCTGGCAGGTCGAGAACCTGGTCGTCCGGGTCTTTGATTTCCTGGTCTGGCCCGCCTACGAAGGCGCCGCTGCCGGCCGGGCGCTGTTTGCCAGCATGGAGCAGGCCGCGAAGGAGTTGCAGTGCGAAGTGGCGCTGCTGTTCCTGCCGCGTTCGGTTCCCCCACAGACTGCCGAGTTCTGTAAGACATTGGGTTACACCCCCCAGGTCGTCGCCAGCCTGCCGCAGGCCTGGCGTGAGGCCGCCTACGAGGGCCGGCTGGGGGATGACGACAAGGTGTTCATCAAGAAACTGCGTACCGATCGCGTGATGCGACCGATATAAAAAGCCTTTGGAGGTGTGAATGTCTGCCATCAAACAATTCGTTATCCGCCACCCACGCCTGACGGCCTGGTTCGTGCTGGCCTTGGGCATGGTCATCATCCTGGTCATATCCGCCCGTGACGTCGGCCTGCTCCCAGGGCAGTGGGCTGCGCTCATCGTCGCGACCATCGGCGTGGCCGGCCTGTGCGTGTGGATCATCGGCTGGGAGGACAAGGACGAGGGGGGAGAAGGAGCGGAGGAGCAGGGAAGCAAGGGAAGGGGGGAGTAGTGGGCGATGCCTTACTGCCCGCGCTGCGGCAGTCCCGTCGAGATCGGCGCAGATTTCTGCTCCCATTGTGAGGCCGACCTGTGCCCGGCCTGCGGTGCGCTCGTCGGCCCTGACGACACCGCATGCCCCACCTGTGGCGAGACCTGGACGCTGGTCTGTCCCCGTTGCGACGGCGAGATCGCGCCCGAGGACAGCACCTGCCCGCACTGCGGCTTTGTCTTCGAGAGCGGCCCCCGGCCCGTGATGCCAGAGACCGGGCCGGATGTGGCGCCGGCTGAATTCCGAGGCCTGACCTGCCCACACTGCGGCACGCGCGTCTACCGTGGCGACCCGGCGTGCGCCACCTGTGGGCAGCCTCTCTGCCCACGCTGCGCTCGGGCGGTGGCGGAAGACGACGTACGTTGCCCTCACTGTGATCTGGAATTCGCCTTCACCTGCCCTGGCTGCGGTCTGGAACTCTTTGCCGGTGCCGAGGTCTGCCCGGACTGCGGCATCGTCTTCACCCGCGAATGCCCCACCTGTGGCGAGCCGCTCTTCGGCGCTCCCGATCGCTGCCCCAATTGCCGGCAGCCGGTGACCCACCGGAAACGCCAGGCGGCCCGCGAACACTTGCAGCGGATAGGGGACGTGCGCGTGCGCTGGGTCACCTGCCCTATCTGCGGGGCGCGTTTCTTGCCGGAAAAGGGCGCCTGTCCGGCATGCGGCGGGCGTGTGTGCCCCCAATGTAGTACGCTATTGCTGCCGGACGAGGCGATCTGCCCGCGCTGCGGGTTCGAGTGGGTCGCCGCCTGCCCCCGCTGCGGCGCCGCCATCGAGCCGGGCGCGCCGGAATGTCCGGCCTGCGAACAGTCCTTGTGCCCGGAATGCGGCGCGGCGGTCGGAGAGAACGACACGGCCTGTGCGGCGTGCGGAGCGGAACTGGCGCTGGTCTGCCCCGATTGCGGCGCGGAGGTCGGCCCGGACGATGCGGCCTGTCCTCGCTGTGGAGTGACTTTTGGGGGGTGAACGGTTCTTGACGCGCTGCCTGCGTCTGCTATAATACCGGTAAACCCAGAGGCGGTCTGCCCCAGGCCGCCTCGCTGTATGGATGCAGGCAACTTGCCCTGTGCTGGAAAAGACATGTTCGAGAGACTGGACAAGATCGAGGCGCGATACGAGGAACTGACGCACCTGATGGCCGATCCGGCCGTCGCGCAGGATTACCAGCGCCTGGCCGGGTACGCCAAGGAGCGAGCCGAACTCGAAGAGACCGTCAACACGTATCGCGCCTACAAACAGACGGCCAGAGAACTGGCCGATACAGAGGCACTCCTGGCCGAGGAAAGCGACTCCGAACTGCGCGAACTGGCCAGAGCAGAATTGCCGCCATTGCAGGCCCGACTGGAGCAGTTGGAGACGCAACTGCGCCAGTTACTGCTCCCGAAGGACCCGCGCGATTCCAGGGATGTGATCGTCGAGATCCGCGCCGGCGCCGGGGGCGAGGAGGCCGGTCTGTTCGCCGCCGACCTCTATCGAATGTACACTCGCTACGCCGAACAGCACGGCTGGAAGACCGATCTGCTGAGCAGCCATTCCACCGGCATCGGCGGCTTCAAAGAAGTCATCTTCGAAGTCAAAGGCAAGGGGGCCTTCTCGCGCCTCAAGTATGAAAGCGGCGTCCACCGCGTCCAGCGTGTCCCGGTCACCGAAGCCTCCGGCCGCATCCACACCTCCACCGCGACGGTGGCCGTCCTGCCCGAGGCGGATGAGGTCGAGGTCGAGATTGACCCCAAGGACCTGGAGATTGACGTCTATTGCTCCTCCGGCCCCGGCGGACAGCACATGCAAAAGAACGCCACCGCCGTGCGCATCACCCACAAGCCCACCGGCCTGGTCGTCTCGTGCGAGAACGAGCGCTCACAGACCCAGAACAAGATGCGAGCATTGGCCGTCCTGCGCGCCCGACTCTACGAGATGGAGCGCCAGAAGCAGGCCAGCGAGGTGGCCGAGGCACGTCGCGCCCAGGTGGGGACAGGCGAGCGCAGCGAAAAGATCCGCACCTACAACTTTCCCCAGAACCGCGTCACCGACCATCGAATCGGCATGAGCCTCTACCGGCTGTCGAGCGTCTTGGATGGCGAACTCGATCCCTTCATTGATGAACTGATTGCGCAGGAACAGATCGGCCAGTTGCAGACGGCAGGAGAAGAGGAATGACAGGGGAGCGGGAGCGCATCTACCGGCAACTCCAGGCGGCGCTAGAGCCACGCCGAGAAATCCTCTTCGCTTATCTCCATGGCTCTTTCCGTGATCAAGACCTGCCCTATCACGATGTAGACGTAGCGGTTTATCTGGACCCGGATTGGGCCGCAGGGCAGGACCTCTTCGAGTACGAGATGGCCTTATCTGTCGAATTGACCCTGGCCCTGCACGTTGCCGTAGACGTGCATGTGCTGAACCACGCTGCTCTGGGCTTTCAGCACAGCGTTTTGAGCCACGGCGAACCGCTCTTCAGCCGGAATGACGAACGATTGACGGATTTCATCGAGCAAGTAGGGCTGGATTATATCGAATTCTCGTACTATGTGGGGGACTATATGCGGGAGGTGATGCGCTGATGGCGGCGCGCTTCCGCAACCTGCTCATTCACCGATACTGGGAGATTGACCCCCGGCGCGTGCTCCTCTACGCGAGAGAGAACGTGGGAGACCTGGAAGAATTCCTTTCCCAACTGGCACGCTGGCTGAGCCGGGAAACCGACTCGACGCAGTAGTAAATTGATCGCAATCTCGTTCCAATCGCCATTCTCCGATCTCCGGTCGCCGACCCTCACCGCCGACCGTGCTCTCCGTTGGGCCGCTGCTGAACTCGCCTCCGTCACCGACGCCCCACGCCTGGAAGCCGAAGTGCTTCTGGCCCACATCCTGCACACCTCGCGCACATGGCTTCTCGCCCATCCCGAACACCCCCTCGATCCCAACCAACTAACCGATTATCAAACCGCCATTGCCCTTCGCGCCTCCGGCTATCCTCTCCCCTACCTCACCGGTCACGTCGAGTTCTACGGCCTCGATTTCGAAGTCACGCCCGACGTGCTGATCCCACGCCCGGAGACGGAGACGCTGGTGGAACTGGCACTGGCCCGCCGTCCGGCGACCGTGATAGACGTGGGCACCGGCTCCGGGTGCATCGCCATCGCCCTGGCCGTCCACCTGCCGCAGGCGATCGTCTATGCGACCGATATTTCCAGAGCGGCGCTGGCCGTCGCCCGGCGCAACGCCGCACGCCATCGCGTCGCCGACCGCGTCCATCTCCTGGCCGGCGACCTGCTCGCGCCCTGCGCAGGGCCGGTGGACCTCGTTGTCTCCAACCCGCCCTACGTTGCCGAAGGCGAGTTCGCCGCATTGCCGCATTCGGTGCGCGAGCACGAGCCACGTCTGGCGCTCGACGGCGGCCCCGACGGGCTGGCCGTCATCCGACGGTTGCTGGCGCAGGCCCCGGCAGTCCTCAGACCTGGCGGGACCTTGCTGATCGAGATCGGCGCCAACCAGGGAGCAGCGGTTGCGCAACTGGCCCGTCGCCATTTCGAATCCGTTCGCATTCACCCCGATCTGGCCGGGCACGACCGTGTGCTGGAAGTGGCGCAGGCTTTCCAGCCTGCGGACACCGACAGGCTCGAAAGCCTGTCCCACGTCAGATTGATTGTACTGGATATGGACGGCACCCTCATCGGCCCCGATCTGGTCGTCTCCCCGCGCCTGCGGCGGGCCATCGCAACTGCGCAGGAACGCGGCATCGCCGTCACCCTGGCAACGGGACGCATGTTCGATTTCGTCCGGCCCTTCGCGCGCGACCTGGGCATCACCGTGCCGTTCATCTCCTACCAGGGCGGCCTCATTCAGGCAGCAGATGGCCCCCCGATCTACCGCGCGACGATGGATCGGGCCCTCATGCGCGAGGTGCTGGAGTTGTGCGCCCGGCGCGGCTGGCGTCCCGTCCTCTACGCCGATGACGAGGTCTATCTGACCGAGCGCGACCGCCCCGAATCGTTCTATCGCTACATGCTCGGTGAGCGGCTGGTGTGGGTGGACGATCTGGCAAAGGTCGTCGAGGAGCACGAGCCGCTCAAGTTCATCATCTTCGTCGAACCGCAGCAGGCGGCAGAAGTCGAGGCGCAATTGAGGCAGAGGTTCGACGGGCGCATGAGCATTGTCCGCTCGCACGAAATGATCGTCGAGGGGAATCCCCTGGGCGCGGCCAAGATAGACGCTCTGCGAAGGCTCGCGGCCTACCTGGGCGTGGCCCAGGCCGAAGTGATGGTGGTGGGCGACCAGGACAACGACGCCGAGATGATCGCCTGGGCCGGCGTGGGCGTGGCGATGGGCAACGGTAGTCCTGCCGCCAAGGCCGCTGCCGATTGGATCGCCCCGCCGCTGGAAGAAGACGGCGCCGCCGTCGCCATCGAACGTTTCGTCCTCGAGGAGTGCACAGGGAAACCCGCTCCGGGTTAGAGGCAGAAGCGATGTCCACACCCGTCACCCCCAATGACTTTTCCGAGATCCGCTGGCGCGGCCATTGGATCTGGGTCGAGCCGCCCGCGATCTCCGGTAGCCCGTTCACCAGCGCGAGTGCGACCGAAAGGCGCGCCGGGGCGCACGGCCTCTTCCGCAGGACATTCACCCTGGAGCACGTGCCGCCGCGCGCGCCTGCTCGCATCACCGCCGATTCGCGCTACATCCTCTTCGTCAACGGCGAGGAAGCCTTCCGCGGCCCGGTACGCAGCCAGCCCCGCCGCATGTACTACGACCTGCTCGACCTGGCGCCCTACCTGAGGGCCGGTGAGAACGTCATTGCTGTCCACGTCACATATTACGGCAGCGCCAAATCCTACTGGATACCCGCGGTCGCCAACATGACGCTCGGCAGGAGCGGGGTACTGGTCTTTGAAGCCGATCTGGGCGAGGCGGGCTGGCTGATCAGCGATGGCTCGTGGAAGGCGCTCAAGAGCGACGCCTGGGCCGAGGTGGACGTCGCCGAAGAGCCGGTCGGCGGCGGCATCCCCATCGAAGTCTTCGACGCCCGTCGTTGCCCCTATGGGTGGGAACATCCCGGCTTCGACGATAGCGCCTGGGGCAACGCCGCGCCCATCCCCGCGATGCACATCGGCGGGTTTGCCCGCACCCGGCCACCCACCGATCCCTACGGCCCGCTCTATCCGCGCCCCATTGCCCCGCTCGGCGGCGAGACCCGGACGCCGGAAACGATCCGGGTCGCGTACCTGTTGCCTCCGGTTGACCTCTCCGCCGCGAGCCCTGCAAAGCGCGTCGAGGCGAACATCGCCGCGCCCGTGATCGGCGACGGGGAGGCTGCCGGTTTCCCGATCCGGATCACGGTACCATCCGGCGGCGCGGTGCGGCTGGTGATGGATATGGGCCGCATCGTTTCCGGCTTCCCCCAGTTCGAGGTCGAGGCCCCGGCAGGCACGATCCTCGACTTTTCCTATGTCGAAGAGCCGATCACCGGCCCCGCTCCCGTCGGCAGCATGCACGCCGGCACCCGCTACGTCGCGCGCGGAGCGGACGACCGCCATCAGGTCTTTGACTCGAACGGCTTCCGCTACGCCTATCTGTTGATCCACGGCGCAGGCGGCCCGGTGACGCTGAGGCGCTTCTCGGTCAAAGAGCACCTCTATCCGTGGACCGAGGGCGCCGGCTTCGAGTGCAGCGACGAGACGCTGAACCGCATCTTTCGGGCCGGTATCCGCACCGTGCAGTTGAACTCGCACGACGCTTTCTTGGACTGCCCGACGCGCGAGCAGCGGGCCTGGGTGGGCGACGGCGTGGTTCACCAAATGGTGCACCTGGCGACGAACCTGGATTGGCGTCTGGCCTGGCACTACCTGACCCTCGGCAACTCGCCGCGCTACGACGGTATCCTGCCGATGAGTGTCGCCGGCGAGATCGAGGCCTCCGGCGGCCTGACCATCCCCGATTGGGCGCTGCACTGGGTGCACGGCGTCTACAACCTGTATCGCTTTGCGGGCGAGCGGCAGAAGGTGAAATCGCTGATGCCGACCGTAGAGCGCATCCTGCGCTGGTATGAGCCTTATCAGACGGCGGCGGGCCTGCTGAAGGATGTGGTCGAATGGAACCTGGTGGACTGGGCCAGCATCTCCAGCGAGGACACCTCCGGCGTCATCACCGCGCTGTGGGCGCGTGGCCTGCGCGAGTTCGCCGAGATGGCGGCCTGGTTGGGGGAAAACGCCAGCCGCGAGTGGGCCGGGGAACTGTACGCCAGGGTGAAGGCCGGCTTTGAGGTCTTCTGGGACGAGGCGCGCGGCTCTTACGTAGATCACCTCGTGGATGGTGTGCCCCGTCCGGAGATGAGCCAGTTGGGCGGGGCGCTGGCCGTCGTCGCCGGGCTGGCGCCGCCGGAGCGTTGGGGCCGCATCGTCGAGACCATCACCGATCCGCAGAGGTTGGTGGAGGCCGCGTGGACGGGGGGGACGGGCGACGAGGCGATGATGAAGGTGGTCAGGCAGGTGCAGGGCATCTATGAACCGGACTGGGATGTCCAGAACCAGATCGTGCTGGCCCAGCCTTTCATGCAGTACGTGGTACACGACGCGGTCGCGCAGGCCGGGGAGGCGCACCGCCTGCCCGACCTGTACCTCCGTTGGTCGCAGTTCCTGACGGGCGGCTATGACACCATCGGCGAGTGTTGGAGTTGGGGCACGCACGTGCACGGCTGGAGTTGCACGCCCACGCGAGATATGATATTCTACACGCTGGGCGTCACCCCGGCCGAGCCGGGCTACACGGTGGCCCGCGTCGCGCCACGCCTGGGTCGCCTGGCCTGGGCCGAGGGCCGGGTACCCACGCCGCATGGGGCGATCGCCGTCCGTGCGACGGCGGAACGGGTGACGGTGGACTCGCCGGTGCCGTTCATCCTGGCCCTGGAGGGCGAATCGCCGCACAAGTTCCCTGCCGGTTGCCACCAGGTCCAGACCGGCGAATGAGGAGAAAAGAATGACTGCCTGGCAATCGAATGACGTTGAAGTCAATGGCCTGCGCCTGCATTATACCCGAACGGGTGGCAACAAACCGCCGCTCGTATTAGCGCACGGCTTTTCCGACGATGGGCTGTGTTGGACGCCCGTGGCCGAGGCGCTGGAGGCGGACTATGACGTGATCATGGTGGATGCACGGGGCCACGGGCGTTCGGATGGGCCGGAGCAGGGGTATGGGCTGGCGGACCTCGCGGCAGACCTGGCCGGCGTGATCACCACGCTCGGGTTGCAACGTCCTGCCGTGCTGGGCCACTCGATGGGGGCAGCGACGGCCCTGATGCTCGCCGGCACGTACCCCCAGTTGCCGAGGGCGATCCTGCTCGAGGACCCGCCCGCGTGGTGGATGGCCGGCCCTTCCGAAGCGAGCGCGGAGCAGTGGGCCCGCATGCGCGCGTGGATCATCGCGCTCAAGCGCAAGACGCGCGAGGAACTGATCGCCGAGCAGCGTGCCGCATCCCCCGATTGGTCCGAGGCAGAACTGGGGCCCTGGGCCGACTCGAAACTGCGGTTTAGTTTCAACGCGCTCACCCGCCTGGCTGCAGACCCTGTGGACTGGCAGGCGACCTTGCGCCACATCCGTTGTCCGGCACTGCTCATCACGGCCGACCCGGCGCGGGGCGCCATCGTCACCGAAGAAAGCGCGAACGCCCTGCGCGCGCTTGTGCCCCAGGCGCGTGTCGTGCACATCCCGGGCGCAGGCCATAACATCCGTCGTGAGCAATTCGCCCGCTACATGGAGGTCGTGCGCGAATTTCTCGCAGAAGTGACCGCCAATGCAGGTTGATGACCCAAGTGGCGCGGCCTCCTGGCTCTAAGCACATTGGGCAGAGATTTTACGGGACGGTTCATTTTCTGCCTGAAATTGGTTTACACTTTATTGTACGTTGAAAAATTGTATCTACTCAGCCTGCCTTCTAGTCTGTCATTGCGAGGGCGCGAAGCGCCCGAAGCAATCTCCGAACGGCTTCTGGAGATTGCTTCGCCGCCCTTCGCTGCGCTCAGGGCGGCTCGCAATGACACAGGGTGAGCAGTTACAAAGTGTCAACCTATTCTGAACATCCCATTCGGAGGATACAGACCGATGGTCATCACCCAAGAACTCTCCCTGCACACGCGCGGTCACACCGATGTCGTGGACATCACCGGGCAGGTGGCGCAGGCAGTGCGCGATTCCGGCCTGAAGGCCGGCATCGTCACCGTCTTCTGCCCCGGCTCGACCGGCGGCCTGACCACGATCGAGTACGAGAGCGGGGCGCTGGCAGACCTGCGTCAAGTGCTCGACGAGATCACGCCGCCCGACCGTGACTATCGCCACCACCTGCGCTGGGGTGACGACAACGGCAGCGCCCACGTGCGCGCGGCGCTCATCGGCCCCTCGCTCACAGTGCCCTTCGCCCATGGCCGCCTCACCCTGGGCACCTGGCAGCAGATCGTCTTTTTGGATTTCGACACCAGCCCGCGAGCGCGCCAGTTGATCGTGCAGGTGATGGGAGAGTGATCACGTATCACGCATCACGAGTACGCGGTTCGTGAAACGTGAGGCGTGATGCGTGAGACCCGAGCAAGGAGAAGACCATGCCTAATCGCAAAGTCCTGGAAGCGGCTGCTGAGCGCCGTCGCAGGCTGCGCTCGCAGGCCGAACGCGTTTACCAGAAGTACGGCGCCCGTGCTCACGAACTGATCCGCCAACTGGCCGGCCCCACCCAGGAAGACCACGATCGCGCCTTCGACCGACTACAGCGCATGGGTGAGTTCATCACGCCGGTGCTGATCGAGGCGCTGGCCGATCCGGCGCTCGATTCCTTCGTTGCCGACGAAGTCGTCTCGCTGCTGGGCAGCACCGGCGACGAGCGCGCCCGCGAGCCGGTCTGGCAGTATCTCCAGACCCATCTCGACGATCCGGAACGGGTCTCTACGGCTGCGTTGAGTCTGGCGGGGCTGGGGGACGAGCGCGCCCTGCCATACCTGCGTGAGGGGCTGGACTCTCAAGACGAGGAAATCGTCGCCAACGCCGTAGCCGCGCTGATCATGTTGGGGAGGATGGAGGACATCCCGCGCTTGCGCGAAGTACATCGCCGTTACCGCGCCAATCGTGAGATCCGCACGGCCATCGCCAGCGCCGTGCTGACTATCGTAGGCGAGACCGACCAGCGCACGTTCAACCGGACGCTCGACGAGATTCGTACCTCGTTCGCCGACCGTGCCCTGTGGGCGGACATCTGGGCGATCCTCGAAAGCGAGTTCGGCGGCAGGCGCCACACCGTGCACTAGTCTCCCTGCGGGCCGATTGCCGATGACCACTCCGACGCCCCCACCGCACGAAAAGCCGCCGCCGGCCTTCCCGATGCCATGGCTCGTCATTGGGATGGCGACAGCGGCGTTCCTGGCTTTTGTGCTTCTCACACCCGACGGGCTGCTGACCAAGGCGGACATCGTCGGCGCCGCCGTATGCCACCGCTGGCTCGCCCATTCCTTTGTCATCGGCGGGCGGCAACTCCCGCTGTGCGCGCGTTGCACCGGCACCTTTATCGGTGCACTGGTGGGATTCTTCGGGCAGGGTGTCGTGCTGCGGCGCCGTCGCGCTGCCGAGTTTCCCCGTCCACTGATCGTTGTTGCCCTCGTCGGCTTTATGGGGTTGTGGGCTGCCGACGGCTTCAATTCTTTCCTGAGCGCCATACCCGGTGCGCCGTATCTCTACGAGCCGCAGAACTGGCTGCGCCTGGCCGTCGGCGCGCTGAACGGGTTGGCGATGAGCGTATTGGTCTACCCGGTCTTTAATGCCACGCTATGGCAACACCCCGTTCTCGAACGGACCATTCGCAACCTGCGCGACCTGGGTGTGCTGGTTTTGCTCGAGGCCGGCTTCGTCGGCCTGGTGCTCACGCAGTGGGCGTGGCTGCTCTATTCGCTGGCCCTGTTGAGCGTGTTGGGAGTGGTCACGCTGCTCACCAGCGTCAACACCATGCTGATCGTGATGCTCGTGCGACGCGAGAACGCGGTGGACACATGGCGCGAGGCCGCTATCCCACTGCTGGTCGGGTTTACCTTGAGCCTCATGATGATCGCTGCGATTGACGTCGTGAGATACGTACTCACCGGCTCGCTTGCCGGCATACCGCTGTGGCAGTAGCCGTTGCCCCCCTTCCCTGGGGAGGGGGCTATTGACAGACGCCAGTGAGGTGTGATATAATACCGTTGCCCCCCTTCCCTGGGGAGGGGGCAGGTGATCGGGGCGTGTTTCACATGAGTTGAAGGGCAAGCATCCCTCAATAGTTCTCAGATTGTAACTATTCAGCCGCTGTCATTGCGAGGAGGCCGCAGGCCGACGAAGCAATCTCCTTGCCACGAGCGGGAGATTGCTTCGCCGCCTCTTGCCCGACAACCGGAGCACAATGTCGGGGACGGCGGCTCGCAATGACATCTTTGGGCGTTGTTTAAGTCAGCCTCCCAGCCTGAATAGTTACCTCAGATTTTACTTCAAGGAGGAACAAATGGACATCGGTAAGGCTTTCGGATTCGTGTTCGAGGACGAGCAATGGTTTACCAAGATCTTGCTGGGGGCCGCCATTATGCTGATCCCCATCTTCGGCCAGTTGGCGGTTGTGGGGTACGTCATCGCCGTGATTCGCAATGTGATGGCCGGCCATCCCCGCCCATTGCCCGCCTGGAGCGACCTGGGACGTAATTTTATGGACGGGCTGATGGTGACCCTGGCGAACCTGGTTTATGGCATCCCGATCTGGATCATTATGTGTCCCATCACCTTTGTCTGGCTGCTGCCTATGTTGGGGCCGATCATCGGGGGCGAGAACAGCGATGTAGTCGGCACGCTGACGGCCACTTTTACCGGCGTGGCAGGGTTGCTGACGGCCGGAGGGGTCTGTCTGGCTTCGCTCTTTGGCATTTTGCTGACCCTGCTCCAGCCGGTCCTGCAGATTCGCTACGCCAGGAGCGGGCAACTCGGCACCTGCTTCCAGGTCGGTGAGGTTTTTCGCTTCCTGTTCGCCAACATCGGGCCGATCATCATCGCCACGCTCGTCCTCTGGGGAGCGGGCCTGGCCGTGGGGATAGCGATGAGCGTGGTCGGGACTGTGGTGAGCCTGATACCCTGCCTCAATATCATCCTGGCGTTTGTAGTGCCCCTGTTGGCGTTGCCTTTGAGCATGTGGGTGTCCGTCATCGGTGGGCACCTGTACGGCCAGATCGGCCAACGCGCCAGCGCGTGATCATGCGCGTGGGCCGGAACGTGTAACGTCGAAGGAGGCGAAATGGAAGCACCCCCCGTTTATGAATCCGAGCCGCCGGCCAGGCGGAAGATGGCGCCCTGGCTGATCGCCCTGATCGTCGTGCTCGTCGGGTGCGCCGCGCTGGTCCTGATTTCCATCTGTGTCATCCTCGCGCTGGCTCTGTTGGGACCGCAGATCGGCAACGTCTTTGAGAACATCATCAGCAGCATATAGGTTTCCGATCGTCATCGCGCCGCTCATGGAGCGTTGTGCGCGCCGTCATGGGAGCCGGTTTCTGAGGGGCCCTGCTCGTCTGACAAGCGCCAGCTGCTGCTCAGCGGATGAAAGGCAACGACTGTCCAGTCTGGCCCTTTCAAGGAGCACGTTGCCCACACGACCGTAGACGTGCGACGGGTCTCCCGTCTCCTACCGGCTGTTCTTGAAAGCCAGTGGGAAGTAGTAGCGGAATGGTTCGACGATGATCCACGCCGGGCGCTCCCACGTGCCGCCGGCGTCGTCCTCCAGGAACGCGACGCTGTAAAGCGGCCGATAGAGGGGCTCGCCCGGCATCCGGAGCGGGATCGTCAGCGTCACCCGGCCCTCGGCGACCAGCGGACCGTTCCAACGTACCGTCTCGGTCAACACCCGTATATCTGCCGACGCGGAGATGACAGCAGTTACCGTGAGAGCGTCCGCCGGCCCGGCGTTGACCAACGCCAGCGTGCAGGTGACCACACTGTGGGGCCGGGCCAGGTATGGCCCGCAGCCGAAGGTCGAGGGCGAGAGATCCGGCGTACCCAACCGCACGATGGCGGCACGGTCGAAGCGGATGGCGTGCTCCTCCAGGCCGATGCGCGCCACATTAGAGATTGCGGCCCCGGCGGCAAGTCCCTCTGCCAGAGTAACCTGGTAGGTGAAGGTGAGCGCGGCGCCCGCCTCCAACGGCCCCTGCCAGGCAATGCATCGCGTGGGATCATCGTAGGTAGCGAGGCCGGTCAGGCTGCCTGGCACGAGGGTCAGGCTGACGGGCAGGGTATTGGAGAGCGAGGCCGTCATCGCCACCGGGCCGTCGTTGCGCAGGACCACGGTGTAGGTGAGCGTCTCGCCGCCGGACGCCGTGCTCCGATTGGCAGAGAGGGTCGAACCGCCCAGCCAGGAAAGCCAGCCCACGACGCGCTCCATCACCTGTGAACGAGCCGCCTCCGGCAGCGTCTCGAAGGGGAAGGAGAAGAAGACCGTTTTGGAGGCAGGGGTGACCTCACCCCTACCCCCCCATCCCCCCTACCCCTCTCCCAGAGGGAGAGGGGAA